>CAZIGW010000248.1:0-32745 GCA_964538565.1 uncultured Hyphomicrobiales bacterium
TCGTGCGCCGGCAGGGCCGCGGCACCTACGTGGCGGGTCACGACGAGGCGCGCATCCTCTTTCAGTTCTTCAAGCTCACGCCGGACACGGGGCTGGTGGAATTTCCCGACAGCCGGATCATCGATGTCGAGGTCCGCGCCGCCGCCGCGCCGGAAGCGCGGGTTCTCAACCTGCGGGCCGGCGCCCGCATCGTGCGGATCGAGCGCGTGCGCTCGCTTGCCGGGCGGCTCTGCGTGTTCGAGACGATCGCGCTGCCCAAGCCGCTTTTTCCCGGAATCGAGAAGCTCGATCTGCCGAACAATCTCTACGAACTCTATCGCTCGAAATTCGGCGTGACGATCGTGCGTGCCGCCGAACGCCTCAAGGCGACCACGGCGAGGCGTCGGGAGGCCGCACAGCTCGGCGTGAAGGTCGGCACACCGCTGCTCGCGATCGATCGCACCGCGATCGCCATCGACGATCAGCCGGTGGAGCGGCGTTTCTCGCTCTGCCTTACCGACAAGATCCACTATCTGTCCGATTTGCGATGAAATGCCGCGGTGCGTCATGGTGAGTGTCAAGCGCATTCCGGGCTCGCACCGGCTCGATGCGGATGATGCGAACATCACCTGTTGCCCGATGAGCCGTCGGGCGACCGTCGCCTGTTTCGCGCTGACGCAGGTCCTCGGCGTCCAGAACGCGCGCGTACGATCGATCCTGGACGGAATGGGGCCACCTGGTGGGCGTCCCCGAACGATGAGATCGCCTCACGATGGACCGCCTGGAAGCCCGGGGCCGGTGCGCGTCGGAAGCGCAAGGTGGCGAATTGACCATGCAAATTGCGAAACAGTCGCAATACGAATGCAGGGACAAGCAGAACATCGTATCATCCGAGCGGGGAAACGCGCATGTCTGAACCAGTGAAAGTCGGAATCGTGGGTCTCGGCCGTTGGGCCAAGGTGCTCACACGGGCGGCGAAGAAGTCCCGGGAGATCGAGATCGCCGCGTGCTTCACCCGCACCGAGGAAAAGCGGCTGGCGTTCGCGAAGGAAACCGGCATTCGCGCCGTCCCCGATCTCGCCACCATGCTGACGGACCCGCAGATCAAGGGTGTCATCCTGACGGTCCCCAACGAGCAGCACCTGCCTCTATCCGCTGAGGTCGCCAAGGCCGGCAAGCACGTCTACACCGAGAAACCGATCGCCGCGACGCTCGCGGACGGGCTCGCCATCGCGGCGCTGGAGAAGAAGTACGGCGTCACCGTCACGGTCGGGCACAGCGCGCGCCTGATGGCCGGCATCCGCCAGATCCGCGCCGCGATCGACGCCGGCGAACTCGGCCGCGTCGCCTTCATGGAGGCGAACTTCTCCAACGAGCGCGCGCTCGAGCTCACGCCGCAGACATGGCGCTGGTACAAGGATCGCGCGCCCGGCGGTCCGCTGTCGCAACTCGCGATCCATCAGTTCGACGTGCTGCACTATCTGGGCGGGGAAATTCTCGAAGTGAGCTCGATGGCCTCGAAACTCTCGCCCGTCGGGGCGGAGGTCGACGACCAGTCGATGACGCTGTTGAAGTTTGCCGACGGCAAGGTCGGCTACGTCGGCTCGTGCTGGACCTCGCCCGGCATTTTCGCGGTGCGTGTCTTCGGCTCGAAAGGCCTGATGCACTACGAAATCGATTTCGGCACCTGGGATACGCCGGAAAACCTGCACAAGACGTCGACCCTCTACATCCAGCGCGGCAAGGACGGCTACGCCAAGCGCGAGGAGCTGCGGCTCGCCGAGAGCGACATGTTCCTGAGCGAGCTCGAGATGTTCGCGGCGAGCTGCCGCTCCGGAGCCGGCAACGAGCTCTCGGCCCACAACGGCAACGTGGCGGTCGCGATCGTCTACGCGGCGCTGCAGTCGATCGAGGAACAGGGCCGCTGCGTGCGCGTGTCCGACGTGATCGAGACCGCGCGCACCCGTCTCGGCAAGGGAGCACTCCATGTCGCCTAGCCGCTACTTCTGGGATCTCACGCAGCCGGAAATCGCCGCGCAGTTCAAGGCCAACCCGCTCGTGATCCTGCCGGCCGGCAGCGTCGAGCAGCACGGTCCGCACCTGCCGACCGGCACCGACACGTTCGCGGCGAACGTGATCGCGCACGCCGTCGCCGAGCGGATGAACGGACTGGTGCTGCCGGCGTGCCCGCTTGGCGTGACGCCGATGCACATGCCGTTCGAAGGCACCATCACGCTAACGCCCGATACGTACATGCGGCTGACGATTGAGACCTGCGCGTCGACCGCCCGGCATGGCGCCAAGCAGCTGATGATCCTCAACTGGCACGAGGGCAACATCCCCTCGCTCGCGATTGCGGCCGAGGCGCTGCACCGCGAACACGGAATGACGGTGCTCACGGTGCAGGCCTGCTACGTCGCCGCCGACATGTTCGGCCACGAATGCAACGGCCTCACCCACGGCGGCGAGATCGAGGCGCTCGCCGTGATGGCCTATCGGCCCGAGCTCGTGCATCTCGACCGCATCGACTATTCGTCCGATCACCGGCACGGCAGTGCCATGGACAAGCTGCGGCGCACTCGCGCCTATCAGCCGGTGCTGACCGACATCCGCTGCATCGCCCCGACCGGCTGGTACGGCAGTCCGGAGCACGCCAATCCCGACAAGGGCCGGCGCATGCTCGACGCCATTGCCGACGCCATCGCGACCGAGGCCGGCCAGATCTTCCGCCAGCTCGACGCCGTTCTCGGCGGCGTCGCGGAAGTCAAGCATCTGCGGCAGGCCGTGTGATGGCGCGCGTGTTCACACCCGATCAGGCGCAGCGCCTCGGCCTGCCCGGCCGCGTCTCGCTCGAGATCGTCTCGGGCCGCCAGGGCTCGCGCAATGCCTCGCTCCGCCTCGTGGAAATTCCGGTTCCGCGGCCGGATGAGCCGCTGCGCGGCCCGCATGTGCACCACGACTTCGAGGAGTGCATCTACGTTCTCTCCGGCGAGGGCACGACCGTGACCGAAACCGCAAGACATCCGCTCAAGGCGGGCGACACGATCCTCATTCCGGCCGGCGAGCCGCACGTGACACGCAACACCGGCACGACGGCGCTCGTGCTGCTGTGCTTCTTCCCGGCAGCCGACGTTGCCAAGGGCACCGAAGATCTGCCGCTGGTCTGGAATTGACTGCCATGACGGTCGAGGTGCTCTGTCTTCGCCCGGAAGCCGACTTCGTGCGCGCCGGTGCGACCGCGCCCGCGTCCTTGGCGGTGACCTATTGTGTCCCCGGCGATCCCTTGGTTCCGGCGCTCATGGAGCGCGCGCAGGCCCTCGTCATTCCGGCGGTCGGCCCCAAGCTCGCGCCCGAGCTCTTCGAGCACAGCACGGTCAAGCTCGTGCAGGTGACAGGCGCGGGTGTGGACCGCGTCGACCCGGCGGTCATGCGCCGGCGCGGCATTGCGGTCGCCAATGTTCCGGGCGGCAGCAACCAGGCGGTCGCCGAATACGCGGTCACGGCGGCGTCTGTCCTGTTGCGCCGATTGGCGTGGGTTGATGCGGAAATCAAACAGGGGCGCTACGGCGAGGCGCGCTCCCGGCTTCTGGTGGAGAACGTGCGCGGCCTCGACGACCTCCTGGTCGGCATCGTCGGGTTCGGGGTGATCGGCCGCGCGGTGGCGGAAGCCTTCAGAAACGTCGGCTGCCGGCTCACGTACTACGATCCGGAGCCGAAGCCCGAGGCGGCTGCCGCTCTCGAGGCCACGTCGGCGAGCCTCGACGAGCTGCTGGCGACGTCCGACGTCGTCTCGCTGCACGTTCCGTTGCTGCCGCAGACGCGCGGACTGATCGGCGCCGCGCAGCTCGCGCGCATGAAAAGGGATGCGATCCTCGTCCAGGCCTCGCGTGGCGGCGTCGTCGACGAAGCCGCGCTCGCTGCCGCGCTTCAATCCGGAGCGCTCGGCGGCGCGGCGATCGACGTCTACGGCGAAGAGCCGCCCGGACCCGACAATCCCCTGTTCGGCGTACGGGGAGCGGCGCGCGACCGGATCCTGTTCACCCCCCATATTGCCGGGGTGACGCGCCAATCGGCGGCACTTCTGTTTCGCCTTGCCTGGGAGAACGTCGAGCGCGCGCTCGTGCGCGGCGAGCCCGCGCTCAACCGCGTGTTCTGAAATCGCGTCTTCGCAGGCGTGAGACACGCCGGCGCGCACCGGACCTCAGCCGGTGCGCGCGGCACGCCATCGGCGTCACTTCACCGGGACCTGCGCGCGTTGCACGACTTGCGTCCAGCGCTCGACGTCATGCTTGATCTGCACGCCGAACTCGCCCGGCGTGCTCGCCACCTTGTCGAAGCCGAGCTTGGCAAAGCGCTCCTTCATCTCGGGCGTATCGAGGATCCTGACGATCTCGTCGTGCAGCCTGGCGACGATCTTCGGATCGAGCCCGGCCGGCCCGAGCAGCCCGACCCAGTTTCCCACTTCGAAGCCGCGCAGGCCGGATTCGTCGATCGTCGGCAGGTTGGGCATCAGCGCCGAGCGCTTGAGCTCGGCGCCCGCGATCGGTCGCAGGTGATCGAGCTTGCCGGACAGGACGGCCGGCACGCTCCCGAACATCGCCTGCACCTGTCCGCCCATCAGATCGACCAGGGCCGGATTCATCCCTTTGTTGGGGACATGCACCATGTCGATGCCGGCCATGCTCTCGAACAGGGCGCCCGCGAGATGCGAGGCGCTGCCGACGCCGGCGGAGCTGTAGTTCAGCTTGCCCGGATTGGCCTTCGCGTAGGCGATGAACTCGGCCACGTTGTGCACCGGCAAGGAGTCGTGGACGATGAGCGCATAGGGCGAGATCGCCACGTCGATGATCGGCGTCAGGTCCTTGCTGACGTCGTACGGCATGGTCTTGTGGACCGCGACCGTGAGCGCGAGACTGCTCGGCGTGAACAGCAATGTGTAGCCGTCGGGTGTCGCCGCCGTCACGGTGCGCGTGCCGATCATGCCGGCGGCGCCCGGCCGGTTCTCCACCACGAACTGTTTGCCCCATCGCTCGCTCAATTTCTGGGCGACCAATCGCGCCATGACGTCGACCCCGCCTCCCGGCGCGACCGGCACGATCAGATGAACGATTTCGTCGGGATATTCGGCACGCGCCGGCGGCGCCAGAACGAGGCCGGCCGCCAGGGCACACAACAAGGCGAGCACGCGAAGCATTCCGGTTCCTCCCCAATTTGCTCGAGCACTGCGCGGCCCGATCCGTGTCATGCTACATGGAAACGCCTCGGCCGCATCAGGAATCGAACCGGCGACGATGATGGCGGCTGCCGAATGCTGTTTCGCCGCAGCCGCCCCTGGTGCGGGCTCGAGCGCCGGGACTCGGGCATCTGTTCGCCGATGCCGCGGCCCGCAAAGCCCTGACGTTCGAAAGTCGAGCGGCGCTCGCGTCGCGCGTTCGCGGCAGCGGACAGGTTGCCGATCGCGGCCGTGGTTCAGGAGGCGAAAGGCCGCCGGTGGGAAGCACGCAGGCGACATGGCAGGGGAGCGCGGGCCGGGATTTCGACGTCGTCGTCCTGCGTGTAACGGCGCGAAGAAAGCTGCCGGCGGGCTCGGGGATTCCGGTCACCGATCCGCGGCGGAGCACGCGGCGGACTTCGTGCGAAACGTGAATGCGGCGAGTGCTCGGCCGAGCGCGCCGCGTGGCGGAACGCGAGGGCCAGTGTCACCGGGCCGCGGGCTGATGCCGCGGCGTCGACCGCCTGGCCCGCAGTGTCCGGTCAATGCCACAGATCTGAGCCGGGTCTGCCGGGATCTCCGGGCCTCGACGAGGCGACGGTCGGCAGGCTTTTTGCTCGCCTTGCCAGTGACTTAAGCCGATGCGGCGAGCGCACCAGCGCGACCGGTGGTGCCGCCGAACCCGGACGCCTCAAAATCGCCGCCGTGATCCCCCTTACTTTGCCGACGGCGCGAGTCGAAATCGGGGGCGAGCGATGACGATGACCGACCTCAAGTCAATCGGCGCGCGGATGGCTGCTCTGACGGCAGTTGTATTCATTCTGGCCGTCGTTCTCGGCGCCGTCTGAGGTTCCGGCCGCCCGAGAGCGGCCGGCGAGCAAGAGCCGACGGCCACGACTCGATCCGGGCGGACGGCTTTAACCTGGCGTGAAGTGCCATTCGATAGAGTCGAACGTCATGGGCGGGGCGATGAGCGTCACCCCGGTCGGCCTTATGGGCCGGGATCTTGCGTTTCGACAGCAGGCGGATGAGCGAATCACATGGCGGCGCCCACCGAAGGCACGGCTGAGACCGCGACCGAAGGGTCGATGCATACCGTGCAGAAAGTACGACCGCGCGGGCGCCGACCCGACACGTCCGGCGGAGCGCGGGCATCCCGCCGCAGCGAGAACGACGGCAGCAGGCTGGCCCGCGTGGCGCTGCGCCTGTTCACGTCACCCGATCTCTTGCCAAACCCGGCCGAAGTCGGAGAGCCCCCGAGCGATCCCGAGCGCCCCTTTGTCCGCGAGGGCCGAACTGCGAAGTCGGCCTGAAAGGCGGCCGCAGCGATCGGCCGCGGATTGCGAATTCTGCGTCCGCCAATCCCGTGGTTCTGCAACGCGTGCACGTTCGTCCTGACAAACGTCGTATGCCGCCGGCCGCACGCGACCCTATCGACAAAAAAAGAGTCTCGGCCCTGTTTGGAAAAGGAGAGTCCCGGCCCGGCCGGCACTCCGAGCGGCATACGGCATCACCCGGCTGTCGCGCCGTTGCTCACTCGCCGCCCTGCCACCATTCGCCCTCGCGCCGCAGCTGAAGGCGGACGTTGGGATCGGGATCACGCCCGAGATATTCGCCGCCCGGCCCATACACGTTGTGCGGGTGGCGCGGAACGACGAATTGCGAAGACGCGGCCAATGCGCCGTACGTTGCGGCGTAAGGGGCCGGATGACGCGCACTCTTCGCGAACGCCGGCGAGGCGATGATGAACGCGGCTCCGGCCGCGACGACGAGCATCTTGGTCTTCATGACACTCTCTCCTTTGCGTGCCCACGCGTCGGCTTTCGCGCGCCGACGACGAGGCCGTGTTGATCCAGATTTTCGATTGCCTCAGACGGCCGCCGCCGGCGTCGAGCCCTGTTCCTCTGTCTTGCCTGCCAGCCGGGCGCCTTGGATGCTCCGTATCATCACTGGTTGATCGGGGGTGATGTATGTTGCGCAACGACGCGCGCGGCTCGTTGATATTTCTCAAGCTGCGACGATTTTCTTCTCAATCGGGTGATCTGCAGCCACCGGACTGGATCAGCAGGTTTGAATCGGATGGCCGGCCAGGCGGAAAACGCCGCCATGCATCCCCGATATCGACCATGTTGATTCTGCCGCGACGTCTATGGCTCGCCGAGCGAGCGAAAGTATTCCACGACCGCATCGACCTCGCATTCGCTGAGAGCCACGCTGGGCATTTCGGGATGCCGTGCCAGCGTCCCACGCTCCAGCATCGTCTCGAGATTTTCCGTGCGAGCAGGACGAAGGCCCGCGCGGCCCGGGCCTGCGAACTTGCCGTCCGACGGCGTGGCAGATCGCGCAGCGGCTCACGACGATCGTCTCGCCGCGATGCTGTTGAATTCCCGTCGGGTAGGCTGCGGCCGGCACGGTCGTCAGCGCGATTGATATCGACGCAAGCGCGGCCCGATCGCCGGGAGGCCCGCGAGAATCACTTCTGGATTTCTGAATGCCTCATGGAGACGCGGTCCCGCGCACAGAGCGACCGGTGAATTCTGCATCACGCCGCACGATCCGGACTTGACTCACGCCAACCGGATCAGGCGGCGATCTCTGCCGCGAAGCCGGCGTAACGTTCACGCCGGCATTCTGCGCGGAGCAACGTCAGGACCGGACTACTGGGCGACGTATACCATCCAGCCGACGCCGAAGCGGTCGGCCAGCATCCCGAACGACGGCGAAAAGAAGGTCTTGGTCAACGGCATCTGCACCTTTCCGCCGTCGCTGAGCTTCGCGAAGATCTGCTTGGCCTCCGCTTCGCTCGAGGCGGTCACCGACAGCGAGAATCCCTGGAAGCTCGGCTGCCCGTGGCAGTGGCCGTCGGAAGCCAGAACCGTGGTATCGCCGATGCGCAGGTTGGCATGCATCACCTTGTTTTCCGATCCGGGCGGCACCATGCCGGGCTGCTGCGGCTCCGGACTGTCCTTGAAGCGCATCAGCATGACCACTTCCGCGCCGAGCGCCTTGCGATAGAACTCGATCGCTTCCTCGCAGCGGCCGTCGAAGAACAGATAGGGCTGAACTTGCATCGTGCGATCTCCTTGTACGGTTGCCGGGTTCCGGTCGCGAACCGCAGCACGAAAATTGGGCAGGTGTCCGATCGTCGGACTTGGATGTCCGGGTGCGACGCCGCGACGATGCGTCGCCGGAAGTCAAATCATTTCAGGATCTGAGCGCCGACTGCAACTCGCGGAAACGCTCGACCCCCGCGCTCGGCTCGAAATCCTCCAGTTCGAACAGCCGGCGGATCTCGATTTCTCCGTCCTTGCCCTCGCCTGCCGGGTTGGGCATGCGTTTTGTCCATTCGAGCGCCTCTTCGCGCGACTTCGCCTGGATGACCGTGTAGCCGGCGACGAGTTCCTTCGTCTCCGTGAACGGCCCGTCGATCACCGTCTGCCTGCCGCCGGAAAACCTGACGCGCCAGCCCTTGGCGCTCGCCTGCAGGCCGCTGGCGTCGAGCAGCATTCCGGCCTTGGCCAGCTCCTCGTGATAATTGGCCATCGCGGAGATGAGCTTGTCGTCCGGCATGACGCCGGCCTCGGAATCTGTGGTCGCCTTGACAAGAATGATGAACCGCATGCGTCACTCCTGCGCGTGTTCCACCGCCGTTCCGCCGGGCTTCGACCCGGCGTCGACGTGACGACGAGCGACGCCGCACCAGCCCGACATCGGAACCGGACTTTTTTCGAGCGCGGAGGCCATCGGACGCGGGTGTCGCGTTGCGGTCCGGCGTGGCGAGGAGCCATGCGGTTTCCGACCAGCGCATCGCAATGCCGCTGAATCGCGGTGCGAAACGGGCGGATGCGGCCGGAAGCGCGACCGAATCCGCCCGTCGGATGTTCGCGACGAGGGTTGGCCTACTGGCAGCTGCCCGCCGGATCGACGCAATAGACCACATTCCGCCACGTAAAGGGATCGTGCTTGCGCGGGTCGATGGTCAGGCGCAGCCACTCGGCCGGCCCATTGGTCGAGCCCTGGACGGTGATGCGGGTCAGATTTGGCACCGCGAGCGTGTGATGGATCAGCCCGGTCGGACTGCTCGAATTCGCCAGCGGATGATCCGCCCCGAACACGTGCGAGTCGCCGTTGAGCAGCAGCACGGGACGGCCGAAGCGGATGCTGAGATTGGCCAGTTCCTGCACGAACGGCGTGTAGGCATCGAGCCCGTCGCCGCCCGGGGCAACCGCCGAGAGATCCCACATGTCGGCCTGCAGCGCGATCACCACCGCGCGGGCGTGCCTGGATTCGGCCTGCTTGAACGCCGCCTGCATCCAGCGGATGTCGGCGGCCGTGCGCTGCGCGACTTCCTGCGCCTGGGCGGTTGGATTGGCAAAGCTGTTCGTCCAGGGCACGGTGTCGTTGTTCGACCCGGGCATGTTCAAGGTCAGGAACACGACGCCGGCGTCCTCCCACATGAGGTTCTCGACGAACTGGGCGTCGGTCGGGAACGCCGGATCGAAGGCCTTGGCCTGCGTCGCCACGTCCTTGTCGGTCCGACCCAGGGATTTGCCGGGCCGGGCGAAGAACAGGCTGCGAAGGCTCGCGAGTTCCTTGAGCGGGTCGCCGCTCTTGAAGCTCTTGGTCCGGTGGCAGTCGGTCCATTCGTTGTCGCCGGGCGTGTAGATGAACGGCGCGTCGAACTGCTGGAACTGGAAGTAGATCTGCTGGTTCCAGTCCGGGTTGGAGGTCGGGATCGGCGGCAGGATGCCGGCGCTGGTGCAGGCCGTGCTGCCGGAATGGATATCGCCGAGATGGATGACGAGATCGACATCGCGATCGGAATTCACCGACTTGATCAGCAGCGGCGCGTTCGCGAGCAGGTTGTCGTTGTAGGGCCAGTCGCCGAAAACGGCGATCGTAAGCCGGCCGTCGTCGCGACGGTCGCCGCCCGGGTGATCGTCTGCAATGGCCGAATGGCCGGCGATGGCCGCGGCAAGAAGCGCGGTCGAGAGCAGAAGCCTTTTCATCAAGTCTTTCCTCGACAATGGTCGCATGGCGCGGGGCGCCGAGATCGCAGCACCGGGCGCGCGCCGCAACCAGCCCGGAAACGGGGCGAGCCCGGAGCATGCGCGGTGATGCACGAAGAGCCGAGACCGGCGAAAACGCGCGAGAGACGTCGTGCCGAACCTGTCTCCCGTTCCTCCGCCGGCACGCCCGACGCAACCCTACGGACGCCTTGTGCAGGTTGCGTGGAAGATCGATTACAGTTCGATGACCGTGCATGAGGCGCACCGCCGACCCACGGGGCGGCGGGGCGGCAGGCCTCTCGATCGGCGCGCACGCACGGCGACGCCCACGACCCTATGGCGCGGCGTCGTGCGAGGAGATCGCGATCACGCAGGGGCGCGATGAGCGGTTGCTCCAGGCGTGATTGGTGCCGCGCTGCACCACCGTGTCACCCGCCTTCAGCTGCACTTCCTGCGTGTCGAGAACGAGCGTGATCTCCCCTTCGAGCACCAGACAGAAGTCAAGCGTCCGCGTCTTCTGCATGTAGGGATGGGGCGCCTGTGCCGAGTAGGTCGATGCGGACGGTGAGCCGATCGCGTGGAAGAATGACGCAACCTCCCTGGCTCCCACCTTTCCCCGGTACGTCGCATCGGGCGGGAACGTGACGATCCGGCACACCGATCCGCGCGGCGGCGGCTCGAGCGTGTGCGGCATCTCAAGCGTCTCGCGCACGCCCTTGATCCGCGCCGGCGTCGCGTCCGTCACCCAGATCCGCGTCATGGAAAAGCCGGGCCGCGCCGGATCGGTGCGCACGTCGGGCGGCTGGCCATCCGCGATCGCGACGGATTTGCCGGTTTCATCGTCGATCGTGACGATCCGCCGGACGGGTCTGACCGGTTCGCTCATGGGAATGTCCATCGATACGGCTGAGAGGGCAGCAATTCGCTCAACGGTGGGAAATCACTCGTCGAATTTGGCCCCCATCATCACGAATGCCATCAGGCTCCCGGTGCGCGGATTGGTCCAGCCGTGCCAATTTCCGAGCTGAACCACGACGTCGCCCGGCCGCATGACGTATTCGCCGGTGTCGAGCACCAGAACGCGCTCGCCTTCGAGAACGATGCCGTAGTCGACCGTCTCCGATTTGTGCACCGGCGCGCTGAAGACGTTTTGGCCGCCCCGCACCCATACGCCGTCGGCACGCTGCTTCGGCGGATGCGGCGCGACCGCGCCGGGGTCGCGCGCCGGATCGTAGTCGGCCGGCCTGCCCGACGACTGGACGATGCGCAGATGACCGCCTTCCGCCGGTGGCTCGAAATGAAAGGCAAGATTGCCGTCGTCGCGCTCGCCCGAAATCGGGGCCGGCGAGGTGTGATAGACCCACACGTCGGTCATGCACGTCCCGCGGCTGACGGCGCCCGGATTGACGTTCGGCGCATCGCTGTCGAACAGAACGCGCGAGCGCCCCCGCGCGTCGTTGCCGGTCACCACTCGGCGGATCTTCTTCCATGGCTCCATGAACGGCGTCCTCCCTGCGGCATGCCCGAGGCGGGCCGCACCGCGCACGAGACTATTTCGACCGCACGTGCATTGTCATCCCGCAAACCTTCATGACACAGTCGTTGCCGCGAGATGGCTGCTCGAACCACGAGGGAGGGGTTCCATGACTGGGCAATCGCATCGGTTCCTGTCTGGTATGCGAAACAGATTTTCCGTCGCCATCTGGATCGCCGGATTTCTGCTCGCGCTCGGCTGGCCGCCCTCGGCCGGCGCGCAAACGCAGAACACGGCCCGGAGCTTTCCCAACCGCGCAATCAAGATCATCGTCGGGCCGAGTCCCGACATTTTTTCGCGCGTGATCGCGCAGGAGCTGCAGGACATCTGGGGGCAGCCCGTTGTCGTCGAACCGCGCCCCGGGGCCGGCGGCAAGATCGCGGCCACCGCCGTGTCGAGCGCCGAACCGGACGGCTACACGCTTCTGTTCGCGACCCCCACCTACACGCTCAACACCGCGATGAAGCTCGCGTCCTACGATCTCGCCCGCGACTTCGAGCCGGTCTCGCTTCTCGGCGTCATTTCCTACGTCCTGGTGGTGCATCCGAGCGTGTCGGCTCGCAGCGTGGCCGAGCTCGTCGCCCTTGCCAGGCAGCGTCGTGGCGCCCTCAACTGTGCCTCCGCCGGAGTCGGGACAGTGCCCCAGCTCGCCTGCGAACTGTTGAACAAGTCCGCCGGAGTCGAAATCGTCCACGTCCCGTACCGCGACGTCAACTCGGCCATGGCGGGCACCGTGGGCGGCCACGTGCAGATGTTCTTCGGGGTCTCGGCCAGTGCCAGGCAACAGATCGCCGCCGGAACGGTCCGTGGACTGGCGGTGACCACGGGTCAACGTTCGACGCTGCTCCCGGATCTGCCGACCATGGTGGAATCGGGATTCCCCCGGTTCGTCATGCCCGGATGGGGCGGCTTCCTGGCGCCCGCCGGCACGCCGAAGGATATCGTGGACAAACTGAACGGCGAAATCCGCCGCGTGCTGCAGAAGCCGGCGGTGCAGCAGAAGTTCGCCGCGCTCGGAATGGAGCCGCCGCCGCCCTACACGTCGGCGCAGTTCGGCGAGTTCGTCAGGAACGATGTCGCGCGCTGGACGGAATTCGTGAACGCCGTCGGGCTGGAGAAACTCAGGGAGACGCAATGACCCCGGCCGCCCCGCGCGCCGGCAGCGTCCGGCGGCGCTTCTCGTCGGACCATCCGCCACCAAATACCGCGCCGCCGCGGCATTACCCCGCGCCCCACACGCGCAATTCTCAACGCAGCGGCGGAGGACTATCCTGATCGCGGAAAACGCGCCGCAAGAGCGCAGGCTCGGCGGCGAGGAAACCACCGGGGTCAGCGTGACCCGGACCCCCGCATCCTGGGGCGCGAACAGGCGGATGAAACGTGACTCCACGGGATTCGACCGACTGGCCGGAATTGCACCTCGTCGACTGGAAGGACACGCGCGAGACCCTGCATCTGTGGACGCAGGTCGTCGGCAAGATCCGTCTGGCCCGGACACCCTGGCTCAATCACTCCTGGCAGGCCGCGCTCTATCTGACGACGCGCGGATTGACGACCTCTGCGATCCCGTTCGGCGCCCGCATGTTGCAGATCGATTTCGATTTCATCGATCATCTGCTGCTGCTTCAGGCGAGCGACGGGCAATCGCGCCGCCTCGCGCTCGCCCCGATGTCGGTTGCCGAATTCTACGATCGATTGCTCGCTGCGGTGTCCGATCTGGGGCTCGACGTCGTTGTCCGGACGATGCCGTGCGAGATCCCCGACTGCATTCCCTTCGAGCAGGACCATGCGCATGCGTCCTACGATCGCGAATACGTCGGGCGCTTCTGGCGCGTGCTGCTGGCGACGCACCGGGTGCTCGCGCATTTTCGCACCGGCTTTCTCGGCAAGGCGAGTCCGGTTCACTTCTTCTGGGGGAGCCTCGATCTCGCCGTCACGCGATTCTCCGGCCGGCGCGCCCCGATCCACCCGGGCGGCGTGCCGCATCTGCCGGACGCGGTCGCCCGCGAAGCCTATTCGCATGAGGTCTCGAGCGCCGGCTTCTGGCCGGGCGGCGGGCCGGTGAACGATGCCGCGTTCTATTCCTATGCTTATCCGGCGCCGGAGGGATTTGCCGCCGTCGCCGTCCGTCCGGCGGTGGCGTTCTTCTGCCGCGAACTGGGTGAATTCATCCTGCCGTACGAAGCGATGCGCCGGGCACCCGATCCCGAACGCGCGCTGATGGACTTCCTGCAGAGCACGTACGCGGCGGCCGCGGACCTCGGGCGCTGGGATCGCGCCAACCTCGAATGTCCTTTGGGCGAAGCCGGCACACCGCGACGTGTCGGGTAGCTCGGCGGCCGCGTTGCCTCGCTCGAACGGCGCGTGAAGTGCCATCGGTAACCGGCGGCGCCGTCAGGCGATTCCGGTCGGACACATTGAACCTCCGACACCGCTGAGCTGACCAACGGGAAAGTGCGGTTGCAGCGGCGCCGCACCCGTCGCGTCAGCCGAAACGGCCGGTCGCCCCGATCGAGCCGCCGCCGCGGCCGTGGATCGGCGCTGCCGACGCGCCCTTGCTCCTCGATTCGAACCGAATGGGTTTGCATGCTGACGGTTTCGGAGCTCTCCGGTTTTCTCGCTTCGGGCCTGGTGCTCGCCACCTTCCTGATGCGCGACATGCGGACGTTGCGCGTCGTCGCGATCGCCAGCAACATCGCGTTCATCGCCTACGCGTCCGTCAACGCGCTGATCCCGATTCTCTGTCTCCACGCGGTGCTGCTTCCGCTCAATTGCGTCCGGCTGCTGGAGCTCGCGCCGGGGCGTCTCCTCGTTGGCCTTGCAGCTCCGCGTCCTCCAGTCGTTCGACGGCCTGACGCACCAGAGGGTCGAGACCGGTCCCGCCGGCTTTCACGTGCGCAATGATCGCCGTGCGCATCCGGGGATCCCAGAATTTCCTGAGATGGTCGGCCGTGCCGGACACAGCCTGGTCGCGGCCCTGGCTGATGAAGAACTTGCCGATCTGATTGGCCATGTAGACGAGCTTGTCAGGCGACATAGGCGGCCGATTCCTTGGCGATGCGTCTTGGATGCGTGAAGATTTCGAACCCATCACTGCGGGCGATGGCGACGAGGGTGATGCCGGCCTTTTCCGCCGTGCGCACGGCGAGCGCGGTCGGTGCGGAAACAGCGATGAGCACCGGCAGATCGAGCAGTGCCGCCTTCTGGACAATCTCCACCGAAACCCTGCTGGTCATCACCGTCATTCCCGCCTGCCGGAGCGTTCCCTCGCGAACGAGAGCGCCGCCGAGCTTGTCGAGCGCATTGTGCCGTCCGATGTCTTCGCGCACGGCGACGAGGCCGTCATGCGGTTGCCAAAAGGCCGCCGCATGCACGGCACGCGTCTGCCGGTTCAGCACCTGGCGCGGCGCAAGCGCCTCGACGGCGCGCATGATCTCGGCCGGCGTGAACATCTGTCCCTCGCTGACGCGCGGCGTCGGTCGCAGGGCTTCCTTCAGGCTTTCGATGCCGCAGAGGCCGCATCCGCTCGGGCCTGCCAACTGTCGCCGCCGCTCCTTCAGCGCGTCGGCGCGCGACTCGTTCAACCACATCCGCAGTTCGATCCCGACCTCGGCGTCGACGATCTCCAGCGAGCGGATGTCGTCCGGGGCGGAGACGATGCCCTCGGTCAGGCTGAATCCAAGGGCGAAGTCTTCGAGATCCTGCGGCGTCGCCATCATGACCGCATAGGAAGAACCGTCATAGGTCAAGGCGACCGCGGCCTCCTCCGGGATGGTCCGCTTGCCGTCAACCCTCGCCTGCAGGTGCCAGGCCGAGCGGGTGACGCTGGTCGTGGGCGGGACCATGCTCTACTCCGCAGCCTCGATCGTCGCAGCCACCCGCCGGCGGCTGCGCACGAGTTCGCCGTATTGTTCCTGCCACTCGCTCGGTCCGTTCGACGGCGACACCTGAACGGCCGTCACCTTGTATTCGGGACAGCTCGTCGCCCAGTCGGAGTAGTCGGTCGTGACGACATTGGCCTGGGTGTCGGGATGATGGAAGGTCGTGTAGACGACGCCCGGCGCCACTCGCTCGGTGATGCGCGCGCGCAGCGTCGTCTCGCCCGCGCGGCTGGCGAGCCTGACCCAGTCGCCGTCGCGGATGCCGCGCTGCTCGGCATCGTGCGGATGGATTTCGAGGCGATCCTCCTCGTGCCACACGACGTTGGCGGTCCGCCGCGTCTGCGCGCCAACGTTGTACTGGCTGAGGATGCGGCCGGTCGTGAGCAGCAGTGGGAAGCGTGGTCCCGTGCGTTCGTCGGTCGGCACGTATTCGGTGACGACGAACTTGCCCTTGCCGCGCACGAAGCCGTTCATGTGCATGACCGGCGTGCCCTCCGGGGCCTTCTCGTTGCACGGCCATTGCACGGAGCCGAGCTCGTCGAGCCTTTCGTAGGTGACGCCCGCGAAGGTCGGGGTGAGACGCGCGATCTCCTCCATGATCTCGGCGGGATGCTTGTAGTTCATCGGGACCCCCATCGCGTTGGCGATGGCCATGGTGATTTCCCAATCGGCGAAGCCGTTGCGCGGCGTCATCACCTTGCGCACGCGTTGGATGCGGCGTTCGGCATTGGTGAACGTGCCGTCCTTCTCGAGGAACGTCGACCCCGGCAGGAAGATGTGCGCGTAGCTCGCCGTCTCGTTGAGGAACAGGTCGTGCATGACCACGCATTCCATCGCCGCGAGACCGGCGGCGACGTGCTGCGTGTTCGGGTCCGACTGCAGGATGTCCTCGCCCTGGATGTAGAGCCCCTTGAACGACCCGTCGACGGCGGCATCGAGCATGTTGGAGATGCGCAGTCCCGGCTCGGCGTCGAGCGGCGTGCCCCACAGCGCCTCGAACATCGCCCGCGTGCCCGCGTCCGAGATGTGTCGATAGCCGGACAGTTCATGCGGGAACGAGCCCATGTCGCACGAGCCCTGGACGTTGTTCTGGCCGCGCAGCGGATTGACGCCCACGCCGGGCCGGCCGATGTTGCCGGTCGCCATCGCCAGATTGGCGATCGCCATCACGGTGGTCGATCCCTGACTGTGTTCGGTGACGCCCAACCCGGAGTAGATCGCCGCGTTGCCGCCGGTTGCATAAAGTCGCGCCGCCTTGCGGATCGTCTCGGCCGGAACGCCCGACATTCCGGCGACCGCCTCGGGCGAATGGCGCTCCTGCGAGACGAACGCCGCCCAGTCCGCGAACTCGTCCCAGTCGCAGCGCTCGCGCACGAATGTCTCTTTGACGAGCCCCTCCGTCACGATCACGTGCGCCATGGCGGTGAGCACGGCGACGTTTGTGCCGGGCAACAGCGGCAGGTGACAGGCGGCTTCGACGTGCGGGGTGCGCACGAGATCGATACGGCGCGGATCGATGACGATCAGCTTCGCGCCCTGCCGCAGGCGCCTTTTCAGCCGCGAGGCAAACACCGGATGGGCGTCGGTCGGATTGGCACCGAGAACGACGATGACATCGCTGTGCTCGACCGAATCGAAATCCTGCGTGCCCGCCGACGTGCCGAAGGTGGTCTTCAGGCCGTAGCCGGTCGGCGAATGGCACACGCGCGCGCACGTGTCGACGTTGTTGTTGCCGAAGCCGGCGCGCACGAGCTTCTGCACCAGGAACGTCTCTTCGTTGGTGCAGCGCGAAGACGTGATGCCGCCGATCGACCGCCGGCCGTACTTCGCCTGGATGCGCCTGAATTCCGCGGCGGTGCGGGCGATCGCCTCCTCCCAGCTCACTTCGCGCCACGGATCGGTGGTCTTCTCGCGAATCATCGGCTTGAGGATGCGCTCCCTGTGGGTCGCGTACCCCCAGGCGAAGCGTCCCTTGACACAGGAGTGGCCGCGGTTGGCCTTGCCGTCCTTGTGCGGCACCATCCGGACGACTTCCTCGCCGCGCATCTCCGCCCTGAACGAACAGCCGACGCCGCAATACGCGCAAGTGGTCACCACGGAACGTTCGGGCGTTCCGATAGCGATGACCGACTTCTCGTTGAGGGTCGCGGTCGGACAGGCCTGCACGCACGCGCCGCACGACACGCACTCCGAGCCGAGAAACGATTCCTCCATGCCGGGCGACACGACCGAGTCGAGGCCGCGGCCCGCGATGGTCAGAGCGAACGTGCCCTGGACCTCTTCGCAGGCGCGCACGCAGCGCGAGCAGACGATGCATTTCGAAGGCTCGAACGTGAAATACGGATTGGTCTCGTCCTTGCCCGGGTCGGCATGGCGCGCGCCGTCGTAGCCGAAGCGGATTTCGCGCAGGCCGACCGCACCGGCCATCGTCTGCAATTCGCAATCGCCATTGGCCGAGCAGGTGAGGCAGTCGAGCGGATGGTCGGAGATGTAGAGCTCCATGACGCCGCGACGCAGCCGCTTGAGCCGCTCGCTCTGGGTGCGAACGACGAGCCCCTCGGCGACCGGCGTCGTGCACGAGGCGGGCGTGCCGGGCCGGCCCTCGATTTCCACCAGGCAGAGCCGGCACGAGCCGAAGGCCTCCAGCATGTCGGTCGCGCAGAGCTTCGGAATGCTCGTCCCGGCCTCCTTCGCGGCGCGCAGGATCGAGGTGCCTTCCGGCACGGTGACCGACATGCCGTCGATCGTCAGCGTGACGGACCTTTCCGCCCGGCAAGCGGGCGTGCCGTAGTCGATCTCGTGAACGAGCGACATCGTCTTCTCCTTCATTCAGCGGCCTGCAGCCGCCGTGGCGCGGCGCCGAAATCTTCCGGAAAAAGAGTGAGTGCGCTGATCACCGGATAGGGCGTGAAGCCGCCGAGCGCGCACAGAGAGCCGAGTTTCATCGTGTGGCAGAGGTCTTCGAGAACCGCGATGTTGTCGGCCCGATTCTCGTTGCGGACGATGCGGTCGATGACCTCCACGCCGCGCGCGGAGCCGATGCGGCACGGGGTGCACTTTCCGCAGGATTCGAACGCACAGAACTCCATGGCGAACCGCGCCTGCTTCGCCATGTCGACGGTGTCGTCGAACACCACGATGCCGCCATGGCCGATGAGACCGTCGCGCGCCGCGAACGCCTCGTAGTCGAACGGAGTGTCGAACAGGGATCGCGGGAAATAGGCGCCGAGTGGTCCGCCGACCTGCACCGCGCGTACCGGCCGCCCGCTCGCGGTCCCGCCGCCGATGCCTTCCACCAGTTCGCCGAGCGTAACACCGAAGGCCGTCTCGAACAGCCCGCCATGCTTCACGTTGCCGGCAAGCTGGATCGGCATCGTGCCGCGCGACCTGCCCATGCCTAGATCGCGATAGAACGCCGCTCCCCGATCGAGAATCACAGGCACCGACGCGAACGACAGAACGTTGTTGACCACCGTCGGCCGGCCGAAGAGGCCCTTGTGGGCCGGGAGCGGCGGCTTGGCGCGCACGGCGCCACGCTTGCCCTCGATGCTTTCGAGCAGCGAGGTCTCCTCGCCGCAGACGTAGGCGCCGGCTCCGACCCGGAGCTCGATGTCGAAAGCGTAAGGGGAACCCGCGATCCGCTCGCCGAGCAGTCCGCCCTGGCGCGCGCTGCACAGCGCCGCTTCCATCACGGCGACCGCGTGCGGGTACTCGGAGCGGACATAGACATAGCCCTTCGTGGCGCCGACCGCGACCGCGGCGATCGCCATTCCCTCGATCACCACGAATGGATCGCCTTCCATGATCATGCGGTCGGCGAAGGTGCCGCTGTCGCCCTCGTCGGCGTTGCAGACGATGTATTTCTGCGGCGAGGGTGTCTGAGCGACGGTGCGCCACTTGATGCCGGTCGGGAATCCGGCGCCGCCGCGGCCGCGCAGGCCGGACTGCATCACTTCATCGACGATCGCCTCGGGGCCGAGCGAAAGAGCGCGCTCCAGTCCCTTGCAGCCGCCGTGCGCGCGATAGTCCTCGAGCGACAGCGGATTGACGACGCCACACCGCGCGAACGTGAGCCGTGTCTGCCGCTTGAGCCAGGGAATCTCTTCGACCGGCCCCCGGCAAAGGGGATGCGCGCCACCGCCCGCGATCGCGCCGAGCAGGCCCTCGCAATCTCCCGGCACAACCGGTCCGTAGGCAACGCGGCCGGCGGGCGTTTCGATTTCCACCAGGGGCTCGAGCCAGTAGAGCCCGCGCGAGCCGGTGCGGACGACATCGATGGCGAGGTTGCGACGGCCTGCTGCCTCGACGATGGCGGCCGCGACCTCGTCGGCCCCGACCGCGAGCGCGCCTGCATCGCGCGGGAGGTAGATGCGCATGTTCATCGCCCGATCTCGGCGAGCAGCCCGTCGAGCCGCCCGGCGTCGAGCCGGCCAACGACGCGGCCGTCCAGCATGGCGGAAGGGGCGATTGCACAAAGGCCGAGACAATAGACGGGCTCGAGCGTGACGCTGCCGTCGGGCGCGGTCGAGCCCATCGACACACCGAGGGACGCCTCGGCGCGGGCTGCGAGCGCATCGCCGCCTGCTGACTGGCAGGCTTCGGCACGGCACAGCTTGAGGACGTGCCGCCCGGCGGGCGTTCGCCGGAAGTCGCGATAGAAGGTCACGACTCCATGCACTTCGGCGCGCGAGATGTTGAGGAATTCGGCGATGAGCGGCTCCGCCGCTTCGGCGATGTAGCCGAACTCGTCCTGCAACGCGTGCAGGATCGGCAGCAGCGGCCCTTCCAGATGCCGGCATTCGCGCATGCGCTGGAGCGCGATCTCGGCATTCCAAGGAAGTCGGCGCCGGCCTTGTTGCTCGGTGGACACGGTAGGCGAGCTCCATAATAGGCGAAATTAGGCATATCTATCTAATCGCCTGAAGCGCTATGTTAGATGCGAGTCGCTTCCTCACAAATATGAACGGTAAGGCATATGTCGCGACACCCCCTGTCTCCGTCCTCACCGCGCCCGGCGCTCGACCTCGACCTCGTGTGGACGGCCGGACCGCAGGGCCGCAAGGCGATCGACCCGGACCTCTTCCGGCTGCTCGAGGCGATCAAGCGGACGGGCAAATTGACGGCAGCGACCGCGCAGGTCGGTCTCCCGTATCGGCAGGCCTGGGGGCTCATCACCCTCTGGTCGGAAAAGATGGGACAGCCCCTCGTCACCAAGGAGCAGGGCCGCGGCACGCGCCTGACCCCGCTCGGGGAACGGCTGCTGTGGATCCGCGAGCGCATCACCGCGCGGCTGCTGCCGCATCTGGAGAGCGCGGCCTCGGAAATCGAGCAGCAGCTCGGCGAGGTGCTGAACGAGCCGCATCCGGCGCTCTGCATCTACGCCAGCCACGACCTGGCGCTTGCCGAATTGAGGGACTTTCTCAGGACCCACCCGGGACCGAAGCTCGATGTCCGGTTCGTCGGGAGCCTCGACAGCGTCATTGCGCTGTGCAAGTCGCGTTGCGAACTCGCCGGTTTTCACATTCCCGAAGGCACGCTCGGGCGCGATGTCTTCCGCAAGTACGAACCGTGGCTCAAGCCGAGGACACAGCGCCTCATCCATTTCGTCCGTCGGGCGCAAGGGCTCATCGTGGCGCCCGGGAATCCGCTCGGCATCCGCAGCCTTGCCGACGTGGCGCGCACCAAGGCGCGATTCATCAATCGGCAGCGCGGATCGGGCACCTATCTGGCGCTGGTGAGAATGCTGGAGGAGAACGGCATCGAGAAGGAGGACGTGGTCGGCTTCTACTCGGAAGAGTTCACGCATCTCGCGGTGGCCGCGGCTGTGGCGGGCGGCGTGGCGGACGCGGGCCTCGGGATTGAAGCGGCGGCGCGCAAGCTGAAGATGGATTTCGTTCCGCTCTTCGCCGAGGAATATTTCCTGCTGGGAAAACGCGAGATCATCGAGCGGGAAGATGTCCAGGCGCTCGTTGCCGTTCTGCAGTCGGAATCATTTCGAAATATCGTCGGGACGTTTCCGGGTTACGACGCTTCGCTTGCCGGCGCGGTGACGACGGTCGGCGATCTGGTCGCGGCGTAGAGAACGGAAACGCTCGGAGGCTCCGCACCCGGCCCGGTGTCGAAGCACGTCGGGCCGCCGCTGGTCGGCGGCCCGCAGCGTTGGCGTGTCGTCTGCCTGGTTACTGGAAGAGCTTCATCGAGTTGATGAGCGTCTGCAGCACACCGAGCGCGAGCGGGATGCCGACGAAGCTCCAGGCGAGCACGAGTTGCAAGGTGGTGGTGCCGTTCTGATTGCTGTCCGTCATGGCCATCTCCTCATGCCTTCGCGGCGGCTGCGCCGGCGCCGCCGACCGCCTCGTCCGCGCTCTCCTTCATGTGGAAGCGGGCATCCACCGCCTTCACCAGGAAGTTGCAGACGAAGCCGATCACCAGCAGCCCGGCCATGATGTACATGGTGGTGTTGTAGGCCTGCGCCTTCGGCACCCCGTGCGTGACGTTGTACTCGCGGATGTAGTTCACCAGCACCGGGCCGAAGATGCCCGCCGCCGACCAGGCGGTGAGCAGCAGTCCGTGGATGGCGCCGACGTAGCGCGTGCCGAACATGTCCTTGAGGTAGGCCGGCACCGTGGAGAATCCGCCGCCGTACATCGAGATGATCACCAGGAAGCACAGCACGAAGCCGGCCACGCTGCCGATCGAGCCGGTGTAGGGCACGGTGCAATAGAGCACGAAACCGAGCACCATGAACACGAAGTAGGTATTGCGCCGGCCGATGTAGTCCGACACGGACGCCCAGCAGAAACGCCCGCCCATGTTGAACAGGCTCATCAGCCCGACGAAGCCGGCGGCGGCCACCGGCGTGATGTGCCCGGGGAACATCTCCTGGCTCATGGCGGACGCCTGGCCGAGCACGCCGATGCCGGCCGTCACGTTGAGGCACAGAACCCACCAGATCAGCCAGAACTGCGGGGTCTTGAGCGCGTCGTAGACGAACACGTCCTTATTGGTGATCAGCCTCTGCGACTGCACCGGCGGGGTGTAGCCGGCCGGCTTCCAGCCCGGCGCCGGCACCCGCACGATCGCCGAGCCGACCATCATGAACACGAAGTAGACGACGCCGAGCACGATGAATGTCTCGCCGACTCCGATATGCGTCGGCGTGTTGAACTTGCCCATCAGCCAGACCGAGAGCGGCGAGGCGATGAAGGCGCCGCCGCCGAATCCCATGATCGCCATGCCGGTCGCCATGCCGGGACGATCCGGGAACCATTTGATCAGCGTCGACACCGGCGAGATGTAGCCGATGCCGAGCGCGATGCCTCCGAGCACGCCGTAGCCGAGGTAGATCAGCCAGAGATTGTGCACGTAGACGCCGATCGCCGAGATGAAGAAGCCACCGGCCCAGCACAGGGCGGCGGTGAACATTGCGCGGCGCGGTCCGCCCTCCTCGACCCAGCGGCCGAACACCGCCGAAGACACGCCGAGGAAGAAGATCGCCAGCGAGAAGATCCAGCCAAGCTCGGTGAGCTTCCAGTCGCCGGGCGCCGACTGCGTGATGCCGATCAGCTTCGTCATCGGCAGGTTGAACACGCTGAAGGCATACGCCTGGCCGATGCACAGATGCACGCACAGCGCGGCCGGCGGGACCATCCAACGGCTGAAGCCGGGCTTGGCTATCGTGCGATTTCGATCGAGAAAGCCGAACAGGCCTCTTGCCCCAGTCTGTTCAGTTGCGCTCATAAAATCTCCTCCGAATTCATGTTTCTTCCCGGGTGACTTTTGTTGAAGCTCAGTGACGGCTCCGTCTTGTTGAGACACGAGGCACCTCGCGTCTGGTCTCCTGGTCTCACGTGGCACGCAACGCTTTTCCCGCTGACGTCAGCCGATGCCGGTCGGCGCCAAAGGTTCCCGCCGGCGGGCGCGATCACGTCTTCAGGCCGGCGCCCATCGGTCCGCGGCTTCGCCGTAAGACTTGCGATTTCGTGCGAAAATCCCCTCCCCTAGCATGTTTGCTTGCCGGATTTTTTCGTAAGGCGCAATCACTTTTCTGCTGCGGCACCCTCATCGACACGAAGGCGTGTGCATTCGTCACGTGGAGTGATCCGCTCTCCGCAAACTCGCGCGCGACCGCGATCCGGCACGTTGCTGCGAAAATCTGTCGCACGCGACGGTTCGCACGAGCGGCCAAAACAAATCCTGCCGCAACGTCAGGTGGGCGGCATCCCGCGCCCATCCGAGGTGCCCGACGGAACGCACAAGACCGCGCAAGGACCCGTGGGCGATCACGCCGTCTCGCACCTGCGGTCATCAAAGATTCATCCCGTCGGCCTCCGCGCCGAGCGCGCGAGCCTTGAGACACGACGGGCCGCGACAGCGGAACAAGCGACGTCCATGTCTGTTCGGGCGCTCCGGCAGCGAGGGCGCGGCGCGCCCACCCCGATGACGCAGGTCTGCCGTCGGCTTTCGCTAGGCCGATTTGCCCCAGCCTGCATTCGGTGCCCGACGCCGGCCCGGCGGCACCGCCGAGTGACGCTCGACCGGCCGTCCGGAACTTTGTGGGACGGCCGCCGTTTCATTGTGGGTTGGGATGTCCGGAGGGGATCGGCCTCATGGAAATCGGTGTGGCGGCTGGATTCGACGGCGATGGCCACCCCTCTTCGGGCCCCGGCGAGATGGCCGCGCGCATCGGGCGTTTCGACTGGTCGACGACCCCCCTCGGCCCCACCGGATCATGGCCGCAGAGCCTGCGGACGGCGCTGGAGATCGTGCTCAGCTCCCGGTACCCGATGTTCGTCTGGTGGGGAAAGGAACTCGTCAATCTCTACAACGACGCCTACCGCCCCTTTCTCGGCAAGAAGCATCCGCAAGCGCTTGGCCAATCGGCCCGGGAGGTCTGGGCCGAGATCTGGCGTCTGATCGGCCCCCGCACCGAGGCCGTGCTGGCGCGCGCCGAATCCACGTTCGACGAGGCGCTGATGCTGATCATGGACCGGTTCGGATATCCGGAAGAGACGTATTTCACGTTCTCCTACAGCCCGGTTCGCAACGACGAGGGAGAGATCGGCGGCCTGTTCTGCGCGGTGACCGACGAAACGCCGCGCATCATCGGCGAGCGTCGGCTCCGGCTGCTGCGCGAAGTCGCAGCGAGCTTCTCGACCGCCGACACGCCCGAGCATGTCTGCGCCGTCGCCGCCGAATGCATCGCCCGCAATCCACGCGATCTCCCGTTCGCCTTGCTCTATCTGATGGAGCGCGACGGCAGGGCGGCGCGCCTTGTCGCGCAGGCCGGCATCGAGCCGGGGGCGGCCGGGGCGGAACCGCTGGTCGAAATGACGACCCGCGCGCCGTGGCCTTTCGCCGATGTCGCACACAGGAACGAACTCGTCGTCGTGGAGGATCCGGCCGCGCACCTTGGCCGGCTGCCGACGGGCGCATGGGACCGCGGGCCCGAGCGTGCGGTCGTCGTTCCGCTGGGCGAGCAGGGCCAGACCGGAATCGCGGGATTCCTGGTCGCGGGGCTGAACCCCTATTTGCTGTTCGACGAGGAATATCGCGGATTCATCGCCTTGCTGGCCGGGCAGATCAGCTCCGGGATGGCGAACGCTCGCGCCTACCAGGAAGAGCGGCGGCGCGCGGAATCACTGGCCGAACTCGACCGGGCGAAGACAGCATTCTTTTCCAACATCAGTCACGAGCTCCGCACCCCGCTCACCTTGATGCTGGGACCGCTCGAGGAGGCGCTTGCCTCGCCAGACGGCGCCGCGGCCGGAGGGCGCGAGAATCTCGCGCTCGCGCACAGGAACGGGTTGCGGCTGCTGCGGCTGATCAACGCGTTGCTCGATTTCTCCCGCGTGGAAGCCGGCCGCATCCAGGCGATGTACCAGCCGACCGACCTCGCCGCCTTCACGAGCGAATTGGCGAGCAACTTCCGTTCGGCCTGCGAAAAGGCCGGCCTCTCCTTGAACATCACGGCCGAGAGGCTGCCGCGGCCCGTCTTCGTCGACCGCGAGATGTGGGAAAAGATCGTCCTCAATCTCGTTTCCAACGCCTTCAAATTCACGTTCGAAGGACGGATCGACGTCACGCTTCGCGCCGAAGACGATCACGTCGTGCTGCGCGTGGCCGATACCGGCACCGGGATTCCGGAATCCGAGCTGCCTTTCATTTTCGAACGCTTCCACCGCGTCGAGGGGGCGCGCGGGCGGACCCATGAGGGCACGGGAATCGGCCTCGCGCTGGTGCAGGAGCTGGTCAGGCTTCACAACGGAGGCGTCGCGGTCGAGAGCACGCTGGGGCGCGGCACGACCTTCACGGTGCGCATTCCGTTTGGCGCCGCCCACCTGCCGCCGGAACGCCTCGAAGACGCGGGCAGGCATGTTTCCACCGCAACCCGCGCGGAAGCCTTCGTGAGCGAGGCGCTGCGCTCGCTTCCGGACGGCGTTGACGCCGAACCCAAGGAGCGGACCGTGCCTGCGCCGCTACCGGCCGCGCAGTCGCGCCCGCGCATCCTCCTCGCCGACGACAACGCCGACATGCGCGACTATCTGCTTCGGATTCTCCGCACACAGTACGAAGCGACGGCGGTCGCAAACGGCGAGGAGGCGCTCGCCGCCGCAAGAGGCGCCCGGCCCGACCTGATCCTCACGGATGTGATGATGCCGCGACTCGACGGCGTCGGCCTGCTGCAGCGGCTGCGCGCGGATCCGGCACTGCGCGACGTTCCGGTCGTGATCTTGTCGGCCCGCGCCGGCGAGGAAGCCACCGCCGAGGCCATGATGACGGGCGCCGACGACTATCTGGTCAAGCCATTCAGTGCCCGCGAGCTCTTGGCGCGGGTCGGAGCGCACATCAAGATGGCGCGGACGCGCCGGGAGATCGCCGAGGCACTGCGCCACCGCACGGCGCAATTCGAGACGCTGCTCGGTCGCGCGCCGATCGGCGTGTTCCTGGTCGACACCGACTTCCGCATGCTCGAGATCAATCCGGTCGCGCTGCCAGAATTCGGCGCGATCTCGGGGAGCGTTCTCGGCCGAGACGTCCGCGAGCTTCTGCCGGTCATCTGGGAAAGGAAATACGCCGACGAGATCATTCAGATCTTCCAGCGCACGCTGGAAACCGGCGAAGCGTTTGTGACCTCGGAATGGTGCGGGGTGCGCGCCGATCGCGGGACCACCGAGCACTACGAATGGAACGTCGACCGGATCGCGCTTCCGGATGGCCGCCACGGCCTTGTCTGCTACTTCCGCGACATCTCGGAACGCGTGTCGGCGGAATCGACACGCCAGCTCCTGCTGAGGGAGCTCAGCCATCGCGTCAAGAACACGCTGGCCACCGTGCAGGCGATCGCGCAGCAGACGCTGCGGCAAACGAACGAGCCGCGCGACTTCGCCGCCCGTTTTTCCGGACGCCTACAGTCACTCGCCCGCGTGCATTCGCTCCTGACGGACTCGAGCTGGGAAGGCGCCGACCTGCGGCAGCTGATCAGTGGCCAGTTGCTCGAAGGCGCCGTCGATGAATCGCGCCTGACCGCGTCGGGGCCCGCGATCCGCCTGGCGCCCCAGATGTCCGTGCATCTGGCGCTGACGCTGCACGAGCTCGGCACCAACTCCGCGAAATACGGCGCGCTCTCGACGGCGGACGGCCGGGTCACGGTCGATTGGACGCTCAAGGACGAACAGCTCCACCTGCGCTGGATCGAGCGCGGCGGCCCGGCCGTGAGGACGCCCTTCTCGCGTGGCTTCGGCACGAAACTGATCGAGCAGAGCGCCAAGAGCCTGGGCGGAAGTGCGCAACTGTCGTGCGAGGCAGGCGGCGTCCGATGGGACATCGTACTGCCGCTGCCGCACGTCGCGACGCTCGAGGCGTTCGCCGGCCGGGACGCCGCCCCGGCTCGCGCGGCCCGTGAGGAGGCGGGGGCGAGATCCGCAAGCGCCCTCGCGGGGTGCCGCCTCCTCGTCATCGAAGACGAACCGGTGATCGCGCTCGACTTCGCCGATGCGTTGCAAGGGGCGGGGGCGTACGTCCTCGGACCGGTCGGCACGGAAGCCGAGGCCTTGCAGATGATCGAGACGTGCAAGTTCGATTGTGCGCTGCTTGACGCAAACCTGCACGGCCGGTCGATCGACGCGGTGGCTGCCGCTCTCACGCGGCGCAACATACCCTTCGTCTTCGTCACGGGTTACGGCGGCTGTGACCTGCAAACCTCCTTCCGGCACGCGCCCGTGCTCGCAAAGCCGGTCGGCGAACGCCAGCTCATCGACGCGCTGCTGGCCGTCCGGCAACGCGACGGCGTCCTGACGCTGAGATCGTCCTAGCGCCTGTCGGCATCGATGGAATCAAAGCCGGGGCTCTCGAGTCCTGCCTCATCGCGTTTTCTCCACGCCAACCGATACCCACTTCGCTCGAAAACGCTCTTGCGCCTGCCGCGCCTCCTCCCGGCCGGAACGCCCACGCCGACCTCGATGCACGGGCGCATCCGCCCGGCGCCGCCCGCGCAGGTTGCGTGAATTGTCGGCCGCGTCGAACGGCATCGATTGCCCGCCCTCTCCCCACGGGCCCATCGCGTTGTATTCCGTTGCGGACCGTTCCTATAATGACCGTCGATCATGAATGTCCTCTCTGGTCGAACGGGCGACGGAGGACGACCGGGGCGGCGCTTCGATGTCCAGGCTCTTCATCATTCGACGCGCCGTCCTGGCGATCTTCTGGGCCGCCGTTCTGGCCATTCCGGCCGACGCCGCCGAGACGTTGAAACTGGCCGTCGGCGCGCCGAACAACTGGGACACTTCGATCCCCGAGATCGGTCAGCGTGCCGGCATTTTCGCCAAGCACGGCCTGCAGCTCGAGATCCTCTACACCCAGGGCGGCGGCGAGACGATGCAGGCCGTCATCTCCGGCAGCGTCGACATTGGCATCGCGGCCGGGACGCAGGCCGTCATGGGCGCCTACGCAAAAGGGGCGCCGGTTCGCATCATCGCGGCCGGCACCACCGGCGCGGGCGATCTCTACTGGTACGTGCCGGCGAACTCGCCCATCAGGTCGTTCAAGGACACCGACGGGAAGACGGCCGCCTTCTCCACCGTCGGGGCCTCGACCCACATCACGCTGCTCGCGCTGATCAAGCACTTCGGCACCGGCACCAGGCCCGTCGCGACCGGCGCGAGCGCGGTGACGTTCACGCAGGCGATGAGCGGACAGATCGACGTCGGATGGGCCTCGCCGCCGTTCGGCCTGCAGGCGCTGAGCGAAGGCAAGATCCGCCTGATCGCGCGCGGCAACGACGCCCCCTCGATGGTCAACCAGACGGTTCGGGTGCACATCGTCAACGCCAACGCGCTGCGGCAGCGGCATGACGCCATCCGGCGCTTCATGGACGCCTATCGCGAGAGCTACGAATTTCTCTATTCCGATCACCGCGGCGTGCGCGTCTTCTCGGAATACAGCAAGGTTCCCGAGGCGCTCGCCATCCAGATCCGCGACATCTTCATGCCGAAAGCGGCCGAATCCCCCGACGGGGTTTCCGGCGTCGAGCAGATCATGGCCGACGCCATCACGTTCAAGACCCTGTCGGCGCCGCTATCGCCGGCCCAGCTTGCCGATCTGATCCAGATTCCGCCGCGGCCGTGAGAATGCGATGTGCCATCGAGGACGAGCACCTGGAGTGTGATCCCGAAAGGTGGATACCGGTTTCCGGAAAGGATCGCGCTCAAATCAAGGATATCTCTGGCCGGAAAATTGCAGGGCAATCGGAGCCACGGTTGCAACGGCATCAGACGATCACACAGGAGAGGTTGATGACCACCAGAATGCTTCGGGCCTTGGCGCTCGTCGCCGCCATCGGGGCGGCGTTCTTTCCGGCGAGATCCTTCGCCCAGACCTACCCGACCCGGCCGATCAACTTTATTCTTCCCTACAACCCGGGCGGCATCGTCGACTACGTGGGACGCGTGCTGGCGAAGGAGATGGAGAAGGTGCTCGGCCAGCCGGTGGTCGCGGAGAACAAGCCCGGCGCCGGCGGCATTCTCGGCACCAACACGGCCGCGCATGCGCAGGCCGACGGATACACGCTGGTGCTGATGGACCCGGCCATCGTCATCAATCCGATGCTGCAGCCGCATGTCCCCTACGATCTCTTCAAGCAGCTCGAGGTGATCTCGGTCGTGAGTTCCTCGCCCGAGGTGCTGGTTGTCGCGCCGCAGCTCGAGGTCAAGACGTTCGCGGAATTCGTCGCTTACGCGAAAGCCCATCCGGGCCAGCTCAATTTCGCCTCCGCCGGCGTCGGCACGACGCCGCATCGTGCCGGCGAATTGTTCAAGCAGCGCACCGGCATCGAGGCGACGCACGTGCCCTATCGCGGCATCGGCGCCTCGTTCACCGACCTGATGTCCAACAAGGTGCAGTTCGCCTTCAGCAGCATCGCGGGCGCGCTGCCGTTCACGTCGAGCAACAAGATGATCGCGCTGGCGACGACGGGTGACAAGCGCACCCCGGTCTACCCGGACAAGCCGACCGTGCAGGAATCGGGCGTCAAGGACTTCAGCGTCGATCTCTGGCTCACCCTGTTCGCGCCGAGCGGGCTTCCCGCCGACGTGCGCGCGAAACTCAACAACGTCGTGAAGACGGCGCTGCAGACCGCCGAAGCGAAGGCGGCCTTCTCCAAGGTCGGGGCCGAGCCGCGCGCCACCTCGCCCGAGGAAGGCGCAGCCTTCGTCAAGGCCGAATACGAAAAGTGGAAGAAGGTCATCGAAGAGGCGAAGATCAAGATCAACTGAGCGGGCGGGTCCCCGCCAGGCGCCGGGACGCAGTGCTCACGGCCGCTTGCGGGCGTCGATCATCGCCTTCACGGCCTGGGGAGTGATCGGGAGCTGCGTGATCAGCCCCTGCCCGCCGAGCGCATCGTCGACGGCCGAGGCGATCACCGCGCCGACGCCGGCGATGCCGCCCTCGCCCGCGCCTTTGATGCCGAGCGGATTGCAGGTGCTCGCCGCATCCTCGGTAATGAGGACATCGACCGCCGGCACGTCTTCGGCGGTCGGGATCAGATAGTCGGCGAACGTGACCGACAAGGGCTGGCCGCGCTCGTCGTACTGGAATTCCTCGTAGAGCGCGCCGCCGAGCCCCTGCGCGAAGCCGCCGACGAGCTGGCCGCGCACCAGCATCGGGTTGATCGCGCGGCCGACGTCGAAGGCGATCAGCAGCTTCTCGACCCGGACCGCGCCCGTGCCGGCGTCGATCTTCACCTGCGCGAGCTGCACGCCGTACGGATACGTCATGTGCGCGGTCGTGAACCAGCCCTCGGCCGCAAGCCCCGGCTCGCGCCCGCCGCGCGTCGACGAGAGCGGCCGCAGGTGATGCGCGATCTCGCCGAGCGAGAGGCCAGCGCCTGTTCCGCCGGCGCGGACTATCTTCCCGTCCACGACCGAGAGCGTCGCGGCCTCCGTCTGCAGAAGCTGGGCCGCCATGTCGAGCGCCTTGGCGCGCACCTTTTCCGCGGCCACCGCGGTGGCGTTCGCGGTCATCACAGTGGCGCGGGTCGCGTGCGCGCCGATGCCGTATTCGATGCGGTCGGTACGGCCGTGCACGACGCGCACGCGGCGGTAGTCGACGCCGAGCGTCTGCGCGCACACCTGCGCGATCACCGTCTCGAACCCCTGCCCGAGCGAGGCCCCTCCGGTGATCACCTCGACGTCGCCGCTCGGGTGCACGTTCACGCGCGCGCCGTCGGTCGGCCCGAGCCCGCTCTTCTCGACAAAGACCGCAATCCCGAGCCCGACGTGCTCGCCGGCCTCGCGGCGGCGGGCCGTCTCGCGCTCGCGCGCGTCCCAGCAGAAGCGCGCCAGCGCCTTGTCGAGCAGGCCCTCGTAATCGCCGGAATCGAGCACGACGTCGTCGCCGAGCGCGCTGAGCGGGCGCGCATGCGGCATCTCTTCCGGGCGGATCAGGTTGCGCCGCCGCACCTCGACGCGCGAGAGGCCGAGCTTGGCCGCGATCGCGTCCATCAGCCGCTCGCGCACGAAATTCGTCTCGTAGCGGCCGGGCGAGCGATAGGTCGCGGCCGGCGTCTTGTTGGTGAGGCGGAAGCGGGCGCCGACGCGGAAATGCGGCAGGCGATAGGGCCCGGGCAGCATGCCGCAGGCGGTCTCGGCGACGCGCGTGCCGTGCGTGCGGATGTAGGCGCCCTGGTCGTGGAAGAACTCGTCGTCGATGCCGAGCAGCCGCCCGTCGCGATCGACCGCCGCGCGGATGCGATGGCGCTGCTGGCGCGAATGGTTGGCCGCCATCATGTGCTCGCGCCGGTCCTCGATCCATTTGACCGGGCGGCCGAGCCGCAGCGCGGCGACCAGCACCAGCACGTCTTCCGGATAGATCTCGCCGCGCACGCCGAAGCCGCCGCCGACGTGATACTCGTAGAGATGCAGGCTGGCCGTGTTGCGCCCGAGCATGCGCGCGAGCGTCTCGCGGTTGCGGTGCGGCACCTTGGCGGCACCGTGCAGTTCGAGCACGTCGCGCGCCGCGTCGTAGCGGCCGATCGTGCCGCGCGTCTCGAGCGGAACGCCCGAATGCCGGCCGACCGAGAGATCGAGCGCGACCATGGCGGCCGCCTGCGCGAAGGCGGCGTCGACGTCGCCATAGCCCTGGCGGCAGACGGTCGGCTCCGTCGTCAGGCCGGGCGCGAATTCGCCGGCCGGCGCCGCGGCGTCCGTCACCGGCGCGAGCTCGTCGATCTCCATGGTGACGAGCTCGGCCGCGTCCTCGGCGCGATACGGATCCTCGGCGAACACGGCGGCGACCGGCTCGCCCACATAGCGCACGCGATCCGTGGCGAGCACCGGCTGGCGGAACGGCGCGAGCTTCTCGTTCGTCGCGTCGCGAAAATCGATCGGCGGCAGGCCGGCGATGTCCTGCGCGGTCCACACCGCGACGACGCCGGGCGCCGCGCGCGCCGCCGCCGCGTCGATCGCACGCAGCCGCCCGTGCGCGTGCGAGGCGCGCACGAGCCGCATGTGAAGCTGGTGCGGAAACGAGACGTCGGCCGCGAAACATCCGCGGCCGGCGAGCAGCGGCGGGTCCTCGAGCCGGCCGACCGACGCGCCGATCCAGGAATTCGAAGGCCCTGTCACGTCGCGCTCT
>CAZIGW010000249.1:0-7611 GCA_964538565.1 uncultured Hyphomicrobiales bacterium
GAGCTGAACGATGACGCGGATGGCCGCGGCGATCTGGCCGCGGATGCTCGAAATCGTCATCGGCAGTCCGGCCATGCCGATCATCTGCTCGAGACGCGAGATCGCGTCGCGCGGCGTATTGGCGTGGATCGTCGCCATCGAGCCCTCATGACCGGTGTTCATCGCCTGCAGCATGTCGAAGGCCTCCTCGCCGCGGCACTCGCCGAGGATCACCCGGTCGGGGCGCATGCGCAGCGCGTTCTTGACGAGGTCGCGCTGGCGGATTTCGCCCTTGCCTTCGATGTTGGGCGGACGCGTCTCCATGCGCCCGACGTGCGGCTGCTGCAATTGCAGCTCGGCGGCGTCTTCGATGGTGATGAGGCGTTCCTTGTCGGAGATGAAGGCCGACAGGGCGTTGAGCATCGTGGTCTTGCCGGAGCCGGTGCCGCCGGAGATCACCAGCGTCACGCGCGCCTTGACCGCGGCGGACAGGAGCTCGGCCATCTGCGGACGGAGGGCGCCGATCTCGATCAGCTTGCTCAGGTTGAAGGGCCGCTTGGAGAACTTGCGGATCGACACCAGCGGGCCGTCGACCGCGACCGGGCGGACCGCCACGTTGACGCGCGAGCCGTCGAGCAATCGCGCGTCGCACAGGGGATGCGATTCGTCGACGCGGCGGCCGACCGCGGAGACGATCTTGTTGACGATGCGCAGGAGGTGGGCCTCGTCCTTGAAGCGCACGGCCGTCGGCTCGAGGATGCCGCCGCGCTCCACGTACACGCATTCGTGTCCGTTGATCAGGATGTCGCTGACGCTCGGATCCTTGAGCAGCGGCTCGATCGGGCCGAGCCCCGTCATCTCGTCGAGGATCTCGGTGACGAATTCGGACAGTTCCTGCGCATTGAGCGCCAGCCGCTCGGCGACGATATATTGCGAGACGAGCTGCTGGACGTGCCTTCGCATGTCCTCTTCGGGCAGCTTCTCGAGCGCCGACAGGTTGATTTCCTCGATCAGCTTGCGATGCAGCCGCACCTTGGCGTCGAGCAGCTTGTCGGTCAGCAGGGGGTTGGGGTTCGCCAGCGGGCTTGCGGGCGGAGCCGGCGGCAGGCTCGGCGCCGGCGGGGCGGACACGTCCGTGGCCGCTTCGGCGGGCGCCAGATCCGATGCCGCGCCTTCGGCGATGGACGGCACGTCGGCGACCACCGGAAGGTCGACGACGCCCGGGCGACGCAAGCTGAAACGTCCGGCCATCTTTACCCTCGGTCCTTCCCTGCGAGCCCGTCGCCTAGCGCGCCCACGAGAAGCTGAGCTTCCTGGGCTGCGCAGCCGACGGCTGCGGCGCCTTGGCGGGCTGCGCGATGAGCTTCCTGAGTTGCAGGCTGATCTTGTTGTTGGCCTTGACCTCCTCGAGCGGAACCCCGCGGTCGATCGCCTCGCGCACGAGCGCATAGTCGTTGGGGATGGCCGCGGCGAAGTCGCTGCCGAGCGCGTGCTCGACGTCGCCGCGCCGCAGTCCGGCCCCGAACAGCCGCTGTTCGAAGCGGTTGACGATCACCTGCGGTTGCGGCCCCTCGCCGAGCCGCTCGCGGATGGCGGCGACCAGATGCTTGGCGTGCTTCACGCCGGGCACCGTCATCTCGCTGACGATGAACAGCCGGTTCGAGCCGAGCAGCACGGCGTCGGTCCAGGAGAACCAGGTTCGCGGCATGTCGATGACGACGTAGTTGAAATGCGAGGAGACGAGGTCGAGGAGCCGCGTCACCATATCGGGGTCGAACGAGCGCATTTCGGCCGGCCGGTTAGGCGCGTCGATGACCGCGAGACCCGAAGGATGATGCGACAGCATGACCTCCAGGAGCTGTCGATCGAGCCGCTCGGGTCGTGGTTCGATCTCGTTGAGGTCGAGCCGCGGCTCGAGATCGAGATAGTCGCAGCAGGAGCCGTGCTGGAAGTCGAGATCGACCAGGCAGGTCGAAGGCCGCGCCTTCTCGCCGCTGTTGAGCAGGAGCAGTGCCGTCTGGATGGCGAGCGTCGTCACTCCGGCGCCGCCGGCGGCGGCCAGGAAGGTGAAGATCTCGGCCTCGCTCTGCTGCGCCCCGGTCGGGGTCTGCATCACGCGCGCGCAGGTGCGAAGCAATTCCTCCGGCTGCACCGGCTTGACCAGGAAGTCGGCGACGCGGATCTGCAGCAATTGCCGCGCCATGTCCTTGTCGAAGGCCTGTGTGACGACGACGACCGGCGGCCAGTCGCCGATCCGCTCCATCAGACGTTGCAGCGCCGCCATTTCCTGGCCGATCCGCTCATCGAGATCGATGACGACCACGGAGGCATCGAGCCCGTCGATGGCGCCTTCGTTGGCCACCAGCGCGCCTGGAAGCACGACGAGATCGAGGCCGCTGCCGCCGAAGGCCTCGCGCACCGACTGCTCGAACGCGGCATCGGCGGTGACCAGCACCAGCCGTGTCCGGTTCGTCGTGCCCGTTGACCTTCCGATGAGCATCACTTCGACTTTCTTCTCGCCGCGACGCGCCCGGTCGGGTCACTTGACCGCGGCGGCCGGAGCGGCCGGCGTCGGATTGACCTGCGCCGCGGCCTCGGCCTGCGACTGCTGGAACGCCGCCGAACTCGTGGTGGTGTTGGTGGGTGGAATCACCTTGTTGGCACGGTAGCGCTCGACGGCCGTCTGCATCCTGTAGCCGTCGAACGCGATATCCCGGCTGGCGCTCGCGGCAGGCCAGGGATCAACCGACTGCACGGCCTGGTTCGCCGCCAGCGAGTCGCCCGCCGAGAGGCCGATCGTGTCGCGCCGGTCGTAGTAGATGTCCGAGCAGCCCGCGAACGACAGGCCGACCCCGACGAGGACGATCAGCGCGCCGGCGCGCTTCGCTTTACTGCAACGTCGCATGGGTCCCTCCCGCGGGCAGATCGAGCATGTGTCCGACGAACGGCCGGTCGAGTCCGGACGCCACGCGCAGTTCGGCCCGGCTGACTTCGGGCTTGCCCATCAGGAACAGGTCGGCGTCGTTGGCCGGCAGCGTCTTGTCGAGCGGGGTGGCGACGACGTCGCCCGGCCGGCTCGGCCGCACGATGCGCGGCGTGACGATGATGGCGAGATCGGTCTCGTTCTTCTGATAGGCGGCGCTGCGGAACAGGGTGCCGAGCACCGGAACGTCGCCGATCCACGGAAGCTGCTGTTGCGCCGTCTGCCCGGTGCTCTGCAACAGGCCGCCGATCACGAAGCTCTGGCCGTCGCGCAGCTCGACCGTCGTGCTGGCGCGGCGCACGATCAGCGGCGGCACGCTGATGCCGGCGACCTGCACCGGATGGCTGGTGTCGAGCTGGCTGACTTCCGGCTCGATCTTCAGGTTGACGAGTCCGTCGGTGAGCACGGTCGGGGTGAACGCAAGCCCAACGCCGTAGCGCTTGTAATCGATGCTGACCGCGCCGAGCTGGCCCGGAACCGGCACCGGGAATTCGCCGCCGGCCAGGAAACTCGCCGTGTCGCCGGAGAGCGCCACCAGATTGGGCTCGGCCAGGCTGCGCGCGAGCCCCTTCTCCTCGAGCGCGTTGATGAGGACGTCGGCCTCCAGCCCGCTGCCGATCAGCTTGCCGATGACGAAGCCGAACGGCGCCGTGCCCGACAGGACGCCGGCCGCGGTCGAGGCGGCGGTCGAGATCGGCAAAGCGTTGCTGCGGTCGCCGATGTTGGCGATGTAGCGGCCGTTGTTCGACTGCAGGTTCCACTGCACCCCGAGCTCGCGGCTCGCCTGGCGCGACATCTCGATGAAACGCACCTCCAGCATGACCTGCTGAGCCTGCAGCACCTGAATGGAGTTGATGACCTCCGGGCCGAACTGTCGCGCGATGTTGACGACGCGTTCGACCGTCGGCGCGTCCGGCGCGGTGCCCGACAGCATGATGCGGCCGTTGACCGAGGAAACGCGGATCCCGCAATGAGGAAACTGCCGGTTGATCTCGGCCGCGAGGCGCGAGGTGTCGTAGTTCACTTCGACGTCGAACACGCCGATCAGCTTCTTGCCTTCCGCGTAGACCGAGACACGCGTCGTGCCGATCTTCTTTCCGAGCACCGAGAGGGCGTGATCGGTCAGCGGATTGACGTCGGCGACCTCCGGATCGCCGACCAGGATGTCGGCAAAGCTCGCGTCGGTGCGCACGTCCTCGGACTTGCCGATGGCGACGCTCACCGTGGCGGTGCGCTTGGCCGCGCTGATCTGCAGGAAGCGCTGCGCCTCGGCGGGTTGCGTGAACCCGGCCAGCATCGGCGCGGCCAGCCCCGCTGCCACCGTCAACGCGACGCACGCGCGCCGCAGCCGGCGCGGAAAAGCGTCGCGACCAATGATCGAAACCCCGTGCGCGCAGCGCGTGTGTTCAGCTGCGGCGTTCGTCTTGTCCCACATGCTCACATCGGCCTCCCCGCCGTCGTCGGTCACATCCCCATGTCACCGCTGCGCTCGGCGCTGTCCCAGGTGCGCCGTCACATCGCTTTCGCTGCCCTCGCGAGGCACGCTGTAGACCGTCTTGGTCGCCAGCCGGGTCACCGACACCGTGACTTGCGGTCCGGGCTCCTGGTCGGACGACCTCGAATTGACGAGATCGGCAAGCGTGATCGGCCGCGTGTTCATCGCGTCCGCCTCGCCGGCCTTGCGCAGTGCCAGCGACAGGGTTCCGACCTGGCTCGCCAGCGAGAGCTTCTGCGCGCCGGCGATGTCGACCTCGAGCGTCACCGCCTTCACGACCGACGGCTTCTCGGCGCGCTCGTCGGCGATCTGGTCGATCGCGAGCACGCGCGCGTTCTGCATCACCACGTCGGTGACGGCGGAATTCTTCTCGACCTGGCGCGTCAGCACGACGTCGACGCGGTCGCCCGGCAGCACGAAGCCGGCGACGCCCTCGACGTCATTGACCCGGACCGTGACGGCCTTCATGCCCTCGGCGAGCACGGCCGACAGCGTCGCCCGCTGGCCGGGACCGGTGACCTTCCATTTCAGCACCGGCTCGTTCGCCTCGATGGCGGAGAGCACGACCCGCTTGCCGCCCGCGGTGAGATCCTGAATCGACCGGAAAGCGCCCGCCGGCAGCGCCGCCTCGGGCCATTCGACCTCACGAAGAACGGCCGGCGTCAATTCGTTGCCGAACCGCAGCGGCTTGCTTGCCACCACGACGGTCTGGACCGACACCGGCTTCTGCTGCCGCGCCTCGAGCGTCTTCATGCGCAGCGATGCCTGGTGGTTGAGCCAGGTCTGCGCGACGAAGACCGCGAGCAGGCCGAACACGGCCGCGAAGGCGATCATGATGACGGTGCTGGCGCGCACTGGCGCATTTCCTCAGCAAAATCCGACGCTACGCCCTCATCAGGCGCGTCGATGCAATATAAGTTTGGGGCGGGTGTTGAATCCGTGAACCGGGCGGGTGTTCTGGTACTATGCTGAAATTTCCCTGAATCCCGATTGTTGACGGATGGTGCAGTGGCACACCGAAATCATGACGCGGAAACGACACCGCGGGGCCGGCGCGGCGCGGAGCCCGGCCGGCGCGGAGGCGACGGGCGGATGGGCCGCGGTCCCGCGACCCGCACAGGCTCGGCGGCCCCCGCCCCGATGGCTCTTAACCACCTTCGTTCGCCCTCGCCGCTCCTCGGCCCGTCAACATTGATCGGGCTGGACCATTGCGGCAACATGCCGCTAACCATAAGAGGTCCGGACGCACGCGCGCCCGGCGCCGACGCGTGCCAGAGAGGACGCGTGCCAGAGAGTCGGGAGGATCCGTCCATGAAACAGCCGCGCATCAGCTACGTGGACCCGGCCACGATCACCGACCCGGCCATGCTGGCGGAGTTCGATCGTTGCCGCCGCGAAGGAACCCCGCGTCCCGAGAGCCAGGCCGTGCGCGCCCACGTGCCCGCAGTGTTCTGGTCGTTCGCCAACAGCTGGCGCGACGTGTTCAAGGAAGGCGTGGCCGATCACGCCATCAAGGAACTGTGCCGCATCTACGTCTCGCGTTCGGTCAAGTGCGAGTATTGCGGCAACCAGCGCTCGATGAAGGCCGCCCGGCAGGGCATCGTCGAGGACGACTACCTCGACCTGATCAATTTCGAGAGATCGCCGCGCTACGACGAGCGCCAGAAGGCCGCCCTCTCCTACGCCGAGGCGATCACCCGGGACCTGCCGACCGACGACGCCTTCTGGGATCGCCTGCATCGCCATTTCAGCGAGCCCGAGCTCGTCGAGATCGGCTATTTCATCGCCCTCACCATGGGACAGCAGCGCTGGCTGCGGACGCTGGACATCGAGCACCATCAGATCCTGGCCGGCACGACCGCCTCGATGGCGCCCGGATTCGAGACCCTCGACTCTCTCGAGCGATCGAAGCAGTCTGCCGACTACTGGGCGCGCCCGTCCGTCCAACCGCAAACCGCCGAGTAAAGTCCCGACGATGAGCGTCACCGCAACCGAGCTGCGGCCGAATGCAGCGATGCAGGCCCAATCCGATTCCGTGCGCATTCGGGTCACGGGCCTGTCGAAGCGCTACGGCGCCCTCGAGGTCTTCACCAACGTCGATTTCCAGGTCGGCACGCGCGAGATCGTCGCCATCGTCGGCCCTTCCGGGTGCGGCAAGACGACGCTCCTGCGCTGCATCGACGGGCTGCTGTCGGTCGACGGCGGGGAGATCTGGGTCGACAGCCAGCGCGTCGTCGAGCCGACCGCCGGCGTCGCCATGGTGTTCCAGCACTTCGGCCTCTTTCCCTGGAAGACCGTCTACGACAACGTCGCCTACGGGCTGCGCATGGCCGGCACCCCGCGCGCGGAAATCGAGAAGCGCGTCCCCTATTTCGTCAACCTCGTCGGGCTCGGCGGCTTCGAGAGGGCCTATCCGTACCAGATGTCCGGCGGCATGCAGCAGCGCTGCGGGCTTGCGCGCGCGCTCGCGGTGGAGCCGCGCGTGCTGCTGATGGACGAGCCGTTTGCCGCCGTCGACGCGCAGACGCGAGAGATCTTGCAGTTCGAGCTGTTGCGGATCTGGGAGCAGCGTCCGACCACGATGGTGTTCGTGACGCATTCGATCGAAGAAGCGGTGCTGATGGGCGACCGCGTGTTCGTGCTCAAGGGGCGCCCGAGCAGCATTCAGGAAACGATTTCGATCGATCTGCCGCGTCCGCGCACGCGCGACACGCTGCGGGAGCCCCGCTTCGCCGAGCTGCGCGAGCGCGTCTGGAGCACGCTCATGAGCGAGGCGCGCCAGGCCGAATTCCACCTCGAGAGCTAAGTTCAATCAGAGAAGACAGATCGGGAGCAACGTCCATGATCCGCAAGACCGTCTTGACCGCCGTCCTGCTGGCGGCGGCCGCGATCCGTCCGGCCGCAGCGGCCGACAAGCTGGTGCTCGGCCTTCCGGGCGTCCCGCCGATCTTCGCCACGACCCTGTTCTACGTGGCCGAGAAGGAGGGCTTCTACAAGAAGTACGGCGTCGACGCCGAGAACCGCCAGTTCGACAGCGGCACCGCCGCCGCGCGCGCGGTGGCGGCGGGCGACTGCGGCCTGTCGTTGTCGCCGCCCGGCCGCATCGTCACCCACGTGGCGAACGCCGCGGTGCCGGGGGTCGCGCTCTACGGCT
>CAZIGW010000250.1:0-2516 GCA_964538565.1 uncultured Hyphomicrobiales bacterium
CGGCAAGCACGGCGACATCTTCGCCTTCGTGATGGAGACGGAGGGCGTCACGTTTCCGGAAGCCGTCGAGCGGCTCGCCGCGATGGCGGGTGTGCCGATGCCGAAGGTCTCGCGCGAGGCGGAGGCGCAGGAGCAGCGTCGGCGCACGCTGCACGAGATCGTCGAGCTTGCCGCCAGGTTCTTCGAGGCGACGCTGGCGAGCCGCGCCGGCGCCAAGGCGCGCGGCTATCTGGCCGATCGCGGGCTCGACGCTGCGACGCAGGTCAAGTTCCGTCTCGGCTATGCGCCGGCCGAGCGCTTCGCCCTCAAGGAGCATCTCGGCAACCAGGGCATTGCCGTCGAGGACATGGTCGAGGCGGGGCTGCTGGTCGCCGGCGACGACATTCCGGTGCCCTACGACCGCTTCCGCGACCGCGTGATGTTTCCGATCACAGACTGGCGCGGCCGCATCGTCGCCTTCGGGGGGCGCGCGCTCGACAAGGACGTCTCGGCCAAATATCTCAACTCGCCGGAGACGCCGCTCTTCCACAAGGGCGCCACGCTCTACAACGGCGCGGCGGCGCGCCAGGCGGCGCACGAGGGGGCACAACTCGTCGCCGTCGAAGGCTACGTCGACGTGATCGCGATGGTGACGGCCGGCTTTCCGGCGACCGTCGCGCCGCTTGGGACCGCGCTCACCGAAGACCAGCTCGGCCTTCTGTGGAAGATGGCCGACGAACCGATCCTCTGCTTCGACGGCGATGCGGCGGGCCGGCGCGCCGCCTACCGGGCACTCGACATCGCGCTGCCGCTGCTCAGGCCGGGAAAAAGTCTCTTGATCGCCACGCTGCCCGACGGGCAGGACCCCGACGATCTGGTGCGCTCGGGCGGACGCGCGGCCGTCTCGGACGTGCTGGCCGGCGCGCGCCCGCTGGCGGAGGTGCTTTGGATGCGCGAGATCGAGGCCGGCCGTTTCGACACCCCGGAACGGCGCGCGGGCCTGGAGGCGCGTATCGCGCAGGTCACCGCTGTGATCGCCGACGAGGCGGTGCGAAAATACTACCGGCAGGATCTCGAAGCCCGCATGCGCGCCTTGTTTTCGCCCGCGGCGCGCGGGCCGGAGCGCGGGCGTCCGGCCGCGGACCAGAGGTCCGCAGGCCGGCGCGAGCGGCGCCCCGGCGGCCGTTTCATCGCCGATCGCGGATCACTGGAGCAGCTTGCGCCGCTCAGTCCGCGCTTTCCGGCGAGCCCGATCGTGCGCGGCGTTCGCAGCGCGCTGCCGCCGCGCGAGGCGTTGATCCTCCTGGCGGTCGTCAATCATCCCTGGCTGCTCGGCGCGCATGCGGAAGAATTCGCCGAGCTCGAGTTCCTGCACCCGGATGCCGACCGGCTGCGCCGCGTCATCCTCGATGCCGCGCATGATATTGCCGATGCGGCGGAGCTGCGGGCCGCCGTCCTGGCCCGGAACCTCGGGGACGTGCTCGCCCGGGTAGAACGTGCCATCACCCACACGTCCGATTGGCCGGCCCGGGAGGGCGCCGCCGCGGAAGATGTGAGCCAATGGTGGGCTCATGTGATCACCTTGCATCGAAAATCTCGCACGCTAAATAAGGAGCTTAAAGAAGCTGAGCGAGCGCTTGGTGAGGAACCGACCGAGGAAAACCTGGCCTGGCTCCGTGACGTGCAGAGCCGCCTCTCAGCCCTGAATGGATCGGAGGCCTCGATCGAAGGCTTTGGCGCCCTGTCCGGGCGCGGGGCCCGAGGCCTGTAGCCATCCGGGCGACCAACTTCGTGTCGACAGGGAATACTTAATCCCGCGTGGACCTTTAGGGGGCACAGGATGGAACGGTCGACCTGACGGGAGTTTAGGGTTAAAGGAAGCTTAAGACGCTCCAGTGACACTTGAGGATCCGATCGGGACCCGGCTGGGGGGCAGCGGTGCGGCTGCCCCTTTTGACGGTTGGTCGCGCGGTCGCAGACCGCGATGAGGGGGGCGGTCGCCCCGCCAGGAGAGAGCTAGATGGCGACGAAGACCAAGGCGACGACGAAGGACAAGAAGGACGAGGCGCCGGAGAAGGACACGCCGGATGCGCCGGATACGCCGTTGCCGCTGCTCGACCTGTCGGATGCCGCGGTCCGCAAGATGATCAAGGCCGCCAAGAAGCGCGGCTACGTCACCTATGAGAATCTGAACGCCGTCCTCCCCTCCGAGGAGGTCACCTCGGAGCAGATCGAGGACATCCTGGCGATGCTCAACGAGATGGGCATCAACGTCGTGGAATCCGAGGAGGCCGAGCAGGAAGAGGGCGAGGGTACGCGCGAGGACCCCGACGAGGAGGAGAGCGACGGCGAGCTGATCGAGGTCACGCGCTCGACGCCGGCCAAGGCGGAGAAGTCCGAGCCGGGCGAACGCACCGACGATCCGGTGCGCATGTATCTGCGCGAGATGGGCTCGGTCGAGCTGCTTTCGCGCGAGGGCGAGATCGCGATCGCCAAGCGCATCGAGGCCGGCCGCGAAGCGATGATCGCCGGGCTGT
>CAZIGW010000251.1:0-14327 GCA_964538565.1 uncultured Hyphomicrobiales bacterium
AGCAGCGCCAGCGCGCGCGCCTTGTTCTTGTGCTGCGAGCGATCCTCCTGCACGGCGACCACGATGCCGGTCGGAAGATGCGTCATGCGCACGGCGGATTCCGTCTTGTTGACGTGTTGCCCGCCGGCGCCGCCCGCCCGCATGGTGTCGATCCGCAGGTCCGATTCGTTGAGCGCGACGTCGACGTCCTCCACCTCGGGCAGCACCGCGACGGTGGCGGTCGAGGTATGGATGCGCCCGGAGGCTTCCGTGTCGGGAACGCGCTGCACGCGGTGAACGCCCGATTCGAACTTGATCCGGGCGAACGCCCCGCGTCAGCGGATCTCGGCGACGATCTCCTTGTAGCCCCCCATCGTGACTTAGCTCGCCGAGATCACCTCTGTCTTCCAGCCCTGCCGGGCGGCATAGCGCTCGTACATGCGAAACAGGTCGCCGGCGAACAGCGCGGCCTCGTCGCCGCCCGTGCCGGCGCGGATCTCGAGTATGACGTTGCGCTCGTCCATCGCGTCCTTGGGCAGGAGCGCAAGGCGGATCTCGCGTTCGAGCGCGACGCGTTTCGCCTCGAGCGCCGGCTTCTCGGCCGCGGCGATGGCGCGCATTTCCGGCTCGGTCGACGGGTCCGTCGCGAGGGCTTCGAGATCGGCGATCTCGTTCACCACGCTGCGGTACGACTTCACCTTGTCGACCACGGGTGCGAGCTCGGCGAATTCGCGCGACAGGCGCACATAGGCATCCGGGGCGGTGGAGGCGGCGAGTTCCGCCTCGACCGCCGCATGGCGTGCCAGAAGTGCGTCGAGCTTGGATTCGGGAAGCATCGCGATCGTCAGAGCGTAAGGCCCTCGGCCTCGGCGAACTTGGTCAGATGCTCGCGGATCGAAGATCCGGCGCCGGGCTTCTCGAGCAGATTGCACACGAGATCGCGCGCCTTGCCGGCGTCGAGCTCGAGCAGCATCGCCTTGACCGGCCCCACCGCGGAGGGCGCGAGCGAAAGCGAACGGTAGCCGAGCGCAACGAGCGCGAGGGCGCCGATCGGCTTCGACGCGAGCTCGCCGCACAAGGTCACCGCCTTGCCGTGCGCGCGACCCTTGTCGACGATGTCCCTGAGCGCCCGCAGCACGGGCACGGAGAGCTGATCGAAACGGTCGGCGACGCGCGGATTGCCGCGATCGACGGCATAGAGGAACTGCATGAGATCGTTCGACCCGACGGAGAGGAAATCGACGCGCTCGAGCAGATCGTCGAGCTGGTAGAGGAGCGAGGGAACCTCCACCATCGTGCCGATCTCGACCCGCTCCGGCAGCTTGTGGCCGTGCCGCCGCAGATGCGTCAGTTCCCGTTCCACGAGCTCCTTGGCGGCATCGAACTCGTGCACCGCCGCGATCATCGGGAACATCAGCTTGAGCGCCCGTCCGGCCGCCGCCCGCAGCAGCGCCCGCACCTGGCTGCGCAGCAGCGCGGGGCGATCGAGCCCCAGCCGGATGGCGCGCCAGCCGAGCGCCGGGTTCTCCTCCTCGATGTTGCGCATGTAGGGCAGCACCTTGTCGCCGCCGATGTCGAGGGTGCGGAACGTCACCGGCCGGCTGCCGGCGGCGTCGAGCACCGACCGGTAGAGCGCGAGCTGCTCGCTCATGCGCGGCAGCGAGGGCGCCACCATGAACTGCAGCTCGGTGCGGAACAGGCCGATACCGGCGGCGCCCGTGTCGGCGATATGCGGCAGGTCGACGAGCAGCCCGGCGTTGATCATCAGCGTCACGTGCTCGCCGTCGCGGGTGACGCAGGGCCGGTCGCGCAGCGCGAGGTACTGGAGCTGCCGGCGGGCGCGCAGCCGCACGCGCTCGGCGTAGGCCGCCTGCAGGTCGACGGAGGGTCGGATATGGACGTCGCCCGAGAGGCCGTCGACGATGATGGCGTCGCCCGGATCGACGATGCCGACCGCGTTGGGGATCTCGCCGACGGCGGCGATGCCGAGTGCGCGCGCCACGATGGCGACATGCGAGGTCGGTCCGCCTTCCTCCAGCACCAGCCCGCGCAGCCGCTTGCTGTCATAGTCGAGCAGCGCCGCGGGGCCCATGGACCGGGCGACCACGATGGCGTTCTCCGGCAGCCGTTCGCGCTGCGGGGCATGATCGTAGCCGAGCAGCTGCCGCAGCAGCCGGTTGGCGAGATCGTCGAGGTCGTGCAGGCGCTCGCGCAGATAGGGATCGGTCTGGCGCAGCATGCGGGCGCGCGTGTCCGACTGCACGCGTTCGACGGCCGCCTCGGCGGTGAGGCCGGTCATCACCGCTTCCTCGAGCTTGTGCAGCCAGCCGACGTCGTAGGCGAACATCCGGTAGGCTTCGAGCACGTCGCGGTGCTCGCCGCCGTCCGCCATGTCGCCGCGCTCCAGCATGAGATCGAGATCGGCGCGCAGCGTGTTGATGGCCGACTTGAGGCGCTCCCGCTCCTTCTGCACGTCGTCGGCGATGAAGTTGGTGACGACGACGCGCGGCTCGTGCAGCACGACGTGGCCGAGCGCGATGCCCTCGTTGAGGGCGGTGCCGGCGATGTGCAGCGGACGGCGCGCGGCGGGCTCGGCGCCCGGGCGGGCGAGCGCGGAGAGTTCGCCCGAGGCGATCATCTCGGCGAGCACCATCGAGGTCGTCTGCAGCGCCTCGACTTCCTCTTCCGAATAGGTGCGGCGGGCGCGGTTCTGGACGACCAGGACGCCGAGCGTGTTGCCGGCGCGCAGGATCGGCACGCCGAGGAACGAGTGGTAGATCTCGTCGCCCGTTTCCGGCCGGTATGAGAACGCCGGGTGCGCCTGGGCGTCCGACAGGTTGATGGGGTTGGCTTCGCTGGCCACGAGGCCGACGAGGCCCTCGTCGGTGCCGAGCACGGTCAGGTGGACGGCCTGCCGGTTGAGGCCTTCGGTCGCGTAAAGCTCGAGGGTGCCGTCCACGCGCAGCACGTAGACGGAGCACACCTCCGCCACCATGTTGGCGGCGATCAGCACGACGATCTTGTCGAGGCGTTCCTGCGCGCTGACCGGCTCCGCCATCACCTCGCGAAGTCGGCGCAACAGCACGCGCGGACCGCCGAGCGCGCCACGCATCGCGTGAGGTCCTTCGGGCGGCATCCTGAAGCCCCGGAGCCGTCCGCGGCCCCGGCTCACCTAAGAAAAGAGAACATGCCCGGGGCCCGGATGCCCGTGGCGAGTATCCGGTACGGCTATAGCGAAAGGACGCCGCGCACCGCAAGGGACAGACATGTTGCGGCGCGCCATGCTCAGCTCTTGTCGAGCCCGTAAAGGGAATGGAGCGTGCGCACGGCGAGCTCCGTAAAGGCCGCGTCTATCAGCAGGGAAAATTTGATCTCCGAAGTGGTAATCGCGCGGATGTTGATGCCCCGCTCGGCGAGCGCCCGGAATGCCTGGGCGGCCACGCCCGCATGGCTGCGCATGCCGATGCCAATGACCGAGACCTTGGCGACGTCGTTGGCGCCGTCGAGCCGGCCGTAGCCGATCGGTCCCTTGGCCTTGGCGATCGTGTCCTTGGCGCGTTCGAAATCCGCGGCCGGAACCGTGAAGGTGATGTCCGTGGTCGCGCCGTCGGCCGAGACGTTCTGCACGATCATGTCGACGTTGATGTTGGCCTCGGCGAGCGGGCCGAATATCGCGGCGGCGACACCCGGCTTGTCCTGCACCCGCCGGATCGAGATCTGCGCCTCGTCCTTGGAGAAGGCGATGCCGGTCACCACTTGCTGCTCCACGATCTCCTCCTCGTTGCAGATGAGCGTTCCGGGCGGGGTGGCGTGCGGATCGATCTCCTGCGGATCCTCGAAGCTCGAGCGCACGAAGATGCGGACGTTGTGCACCATGCCGAGCTCGACCGAGCGCACCTGCATCACCTTGGCGCCCAGCGAGGCGAGCTCCAGCATCTCCTCGAACGCGACCTTGTCGAGGCGCCGCGCCTTGGGGACCACGCGCGGATCGGTGGTGTAGACGCCGTCCACGTCGGTGTAGATGTCGCAGCGGTCGGCTTGCACCGCGGCCGCGACCGCGACCGCGGATGTATCCGAACCGCCGCGGCCGAGCGTGGTGATTCGCCCGGTTTCCCTGTGTACCCCCTGGAAGCCGGCGATCACCGCCACTTCGTGGCGCTCCTTGAAGCGCTTGATCAGCTCGCCGCCGTCGATATCGACGATGCGCGCGGCGGCATGGGCGTTGCTGGTGTAGATCGGCAGCTGCCATCCCTGCCAGGACCGCGCCGCGATGCCGAGATCCTGCAGCACGATCGCCAGCAGGCCGGCCGTCACCTGCTCGCCGGACGCCACGACGGCGTCGTATTCGCGGGCATCGTGCAGGACAGCCGCCTCGCGGCACCACTCGACCAGCCGGTTGGTGGTGCCGGCCATGGCCGAGACCACCACGGCGACCTCGTGGCCGGCATCGACTTCGCGTTTGACGTGGCGTGCGACGTTGCGGATGCGGTCGATGTCGGCGACGGACGTTCCGCCGAATTTCATCACGAGGCGCGCCATGGACCTTCCCGGTGGAAACGCGCCGGCCCCGCTTTTGCGAGCCCCGGCGGCAAAAGGCGCGTATACATACTGGCGGGGTTCCCCGGCTGCAACCGCGGCGGCCGTGCCGGCCGGCCGGGGCGCCGGGACCCCGCGAAAGGTTAATGGAGTTGCATGGATGGCCGCAGATCGATCCCGCGCGTCCGCCTCGACGGTCGACGAGGCCGAGGTCGCCCGCTTCTCACGGCTCGCCGCCGAGTGGTGGGATCCGCGCGGCGGCATGGCGATGCTGCACAAGTTCAACCCGGTGCGGCTCGGCTATATCCGCGACGAGGCCTGCCGGCACTTCGATCGCGACCCCAAACGGATCGACTGCCTGAGCGGGCTGCGCATGCTCGACATCGGCTGTGGCGGCGGCATCCTCTCCGAGCCGCTCGCCCGGCTCGGGGCCTCGATGGTCGGCGCCGACCCCTCCGAGTCGAACATCGAGGCGGCCAGGCTGCACGCGGCGCAAAGCGGCCTTGCGATCGACTACCGGGCAACGACCGCGGAAGACCTCGCCGAGGCCGGCGAGCAGTTCGACGTCGTGCTCGCCATGGAGGTGGTGGAGCACGTCGCCGATCTCACCCTGTTCGTGCGGCTCGCCGCCGGCATGGTGAAGCCGGGCGGCCTGATGGTGGCGGCGACGCTCAACCGCACCCTCAAGAGCTTCGCGCTCGCCATCGTGGGGGCGGAATACGTCCTGCGCTGGCTGCCGCGCGGCACCCACCAGTGGGAGAAGTTCGTCACGCCCAACGAGCTCGAGATCGCCATTGAACGCGGCGGGCTGCGGGTGACCGACGAGCAGGGGGTCATCTACAACCTGTTCGCCGACCGCTGGCAGTTGTCGCGCGACATGGACGTGAACTACATGCTGCTGGCGGAGAGGCCACCGTAGGCCAGGCTTCTCCGTCGCGCCGCTGTCCCCTCCGGGCTTGGCGCGTGCTCGCAGGCTGATCGCGCACCGGGTTGGAGACACGGAATGCTGGGAAGCTGGTTGTGGGCGGTGTTCACCGTGATCGCCGCCGGCGCCCAGACCGTCCGCAACGCCGCGCAGCGCGAGCTGACCGCGAGCCTCGGCACCGTCGGGGCGACCCACGTGCGCTTCCTGTTCGGCTTTCCGTTCGCGCTCGCGTTCCTGGGCCTCGTGGCGCTGCTCGCCGACGCCAGCCTGCCGTCGCCGCCGATGCGGTTCTGGCCCTGGGTCGTCGACGGCGCCGCCGCGCAGATCGCCGCGACCGCGCTCATGCTCGCCGCCATGGGCGAGCGCTCGTTCGTGGTGACGATCGCGTACATCAAGACCGAACCGGTGCAGGTCGCCGTTTTCGGCCTCGTGTTCCTTGGCGACGGGCTCACGCTGCCGATGGCGCTTGCGATCCTGATCGCGACCGTCGGCGTGGTGGTCGTTTCGGTGAAGTTCGAACGCAAGGCGGGAAGCGGAGGAATGCGCCCGACGCTGCTCGGTCTTGCGGCCGGCGCCATGTTCGCGCTGTCGGCGGTGGGCTTCCGCGGCGCGATCCTGGCCCTGCACCAACCCAGCTACGTGATGGCCGCGACGTTCACGCTGGTGATCGGATTGCTGATGCAGTCGGCCGCGCTCACGCTCTATCTCGCGCTGCGCGACCGCGCGGTCCTCGTCGAGATCTTTCGCGCCTGGCGTCCCTCGATCTTCGCCGGCTTCATGGGTGCGCTCGCCTCGCAGTTCTGGTTTCTCGCCTTTGCGCTGGCGACTGCAGCGAGCGTGCGCACGCTGGCGCTCGTCGAAGTGCTGTTCGCGCAGGCGATCTCGCGCTTCGCCTTTCACCAGCCGGTCTCGGCGCGCGAAGGTCTCGGCATCGTGCTGATCGTGATCGGGGTGGGACTGCTGGTGTGGGCGTATTAGAGCATTTTCGGGCGAAGCAAGTATCGTTTCGCGTGAAGAAGACGCGCGTCAAGGCAAGAACCTGGAGCGCCGGCTTTGATTCCATTGAAGCCGGAAGCCTTTGGAGCGCGCCTTTGAGGACTCAAGCCGGAGCCCATCTTGCCCGAGGCGCTCTCTTCACGGAATCGGCGCCCACATCACTTGAGAACGCGGAAGGGATACGTGCGCGCCCAGGCGGGCGTGCGCCTCAGTTGCGCTCCTCGGGCAGCACCGGAAGGGGATGAAACTCGATGCCTTCCTCGTGCAGCGCCTTGGCATCATCCGGGGAGGCTTCGCCGTAGATCGAACGGTGCTCGATCTCGCCGTAGTGCATCTTGCGCGCCTCTTCGGGGAATCGTGGCCCCACGTATTCGGCGTTCTTGATCAGGTGGTCGCGCAGCTTCTTGAGCTGGGCGCGGAATTCCTGTTCCGCCGGGGAGATCATGGTGATCGGAGCGGCGGCGTTGGGAGCCGCGAGGCCTCCCGCGTCCGGCATCGTAATGGCGCGCGTGCGCTCGGAGGAGCGAGCGAGATTTGGCGCCATGATGGACTTTTCCACCTCGGTCGAGCCGCAGGTCGGGCAGACCACGAGGCCGCGGGCCGCCTGCTTGTCGTAGGCGGCCGAGCTCTGGAACCAGCTCTCGAAGGCATGGCCATTCTCGCAGGCCAGTGCGTAACGGATCATGTCTGCTCCTGCACGACGCGGAAATGGGCGAGTTCCGCCATCGGTTCCAGCAATTCGAAGCGGCGTCCGTGCTGGAGTGAGGGAATGCGCGCCCGGGCGGTTGCGACCTCCGCCGGATCGACGTCGGCAATCAGGACGCCCGGTTCGCTGCCGCCCTCCGCAAGCACGCGGCCCCACGGATCCACCACCAGCGAGTGCCCATAGGTTTCGCGCCCGTCCTCGTGCTTGCCGCCCTGCGCCGCCGCGAACACGAAACAGCCGTTCTCGATCGCGCGCGCGCGGACAAGCACATGCCAATGCGCCTCTCCGGTCTGCCGCGTGAAGGAGGACGGAATGGCGAGAAAGGACGCGCCGGCTTCCGCCAGCGCGCGATAGAGCGCGGGAAACCGCAGATCGTAGCACACCGTCAGCCCGAGCCGGCCCCACGGCAGGTCGGCGACGACCGCCAATTCGCCGGCGCGGAAGCTGCGCGACTCGCGATAGCTTTCTCCGTTCGCGAGATCGACATCGAACATGTGGATCTTGTCGTAGCGGGCGACGATCTCGCCCCTCGGATCGAGCAGGTACGAGCGGTTCACCGCCTTGTCGCGCGACACGCGCAGGCCGAGCGAGCCGATGTGCAGCCAGACTTCGAGCTGCCGCGCCAGGGCGCGCAGCGCCGCGAGGCTCGGATCGGTCTCCTCCTCATGCAGGGCCGCGAACAGGCTCTCGCGCCGCAGATCGAGGATATTGGTCATTTCCGGCGTGAGCACGTAGTCGGCGCCGCCCGCCTTCGCCTCGGTGATCAGCCTGGCGGCGGTGTCGATGTTGGCGGCCGGCGTGCGCCCCGAGCGCATCTGCACGAGGCCGACGCGAAACGCCGAGTTCTTGGCCGCCTCCGTCATCGTGGTTCATCCTCGTGCCCGAGCATCGTTCCCAGAGCGGGGGCCAGGTTTCCCAAGAAAGCCATGCCCGCTTCAGGGACCCAGCAGCGGGTCGAGCTTGCCGGCCTGGTCGAGGGCATGGAGGTCATCGTAGCCGCCGACGTGCACCGTCCCGATGAAAATCTGCGGAACCGTCATGCGGCCGTTCGCCCGTTCGATCATCTGGGCGCGGCGATCGCGGTCGCCCGCCACGTTGATTTCGGAGAAGGGCACGCCTTTCCGGCGCAGCAGCTCTTTTGCTGCGGTGCAATACGGACAGTAGGGGGTTGTATAGACCTCGACCGGGGCCATGGACCGAACCTTTCGCGCCTATCGCGGGCCGCAATCGCTTTGACACACTATATGGGGGTGTTGGCATTCCCGACAACCCGGGCAAACACAAGGGCATCGACGCTGTGGGCGCCCGCGCGCAGCAACGCCCGGGCGCAGGCATCGAGCGTCGCCCCCGAAGTGAGGACGTCGTCGACCAGGACCAGCCTCCGGCCCCGGATCGACGGGCGTTCCTCCTCCGGGACCCGGAAGGCGCCCTGGACGTTGCTTGCCCGTTCGCCGCGGGAGAGGCCGACCTGCTGGGCCGTCGCCCGGACCCGCTTCAAGGCCCCATGCGCGACCGGCACCCCGCTCAGGCGTGCGATCGCCCCGGCCAGCGCGGCCGACTGGTTGAAGCGCCGCGCCCACAGCCGTCGCCAGTGCAGCGGCACCGGCACGAGGCCGTCGGCCTCTGCGAGCAGCGGCCTCCCGGCCTGCGCCATCCAGCGGCCCAGGGTCGGGGCCAGGTCGAACCGGTCGTGGTATTTGAACGCGTGCACGAGCGCGCGGGCGACATCGTCGTAGCGCACGGCGGCCCGCGCCCGGGCGTAGGCGGGCGGGTCGGCGATCGCCTCCATCGACAGGATGCCGGGCCCCGGATCGTACACGAAGGGAATGCCGAGCCGTTCGCAGTAGGGTGGGGCGATGAATGACAGCTTCGACCAGCACGCCGCACAGAGGCCGCCGTCGCCGCCGACCAGCTCGCGGCAGGCCGGGCAGAGCGGCGGCAGCGCGAGATCGAGGGCGAGCCTATATGAAGCGCGCAGCGCCGCCGCGATGCCCGTCAGCCAGCCCCGCGTGACGATCGGTCCCCCCGGTTGCATCGGCTGAGGGTATCGTGGCTTGTGCGGCGGGACCAGCCGCGGCTTGCGCAAGCCGGCCGGAGCCCGATGAGCAACAGCCGCCGCATCGAAGGGCGAGAGTGGATGTCGATGATTCCCGAGGTGTTCGACCGCGCCCTGCTGCGCTGGCGTCGGCGCCGCGCCCGGGCGCTCGGGCCGGCGACGTTCCTGCTCGACCGCGCGGCCGAGGATCTCGGCGAGCGCCTGTCCGTGGTGACGCGCCGCTTCGAACGTGCCCTCGACCTCGGCACGCCGACCGACGCGGTGCGGCGCGCGCTCGCGTCCAACCCGGCCGTCGGAACGGTGATCTCCACCGGTCGCGAGGTGGCGGCGGGCGCCGCCGGGGCGCAGGTCATTGCCGCCGAGGAGGCGCTGCCGTTCGCCGCCGGCAGCCTCGATCTCGTCGTCTCGGCGCTCGCGCTGCAGTCGATCAACGATCTGCCCGGTGCGCTGGTGCAGATCCGCCGCGCGCTCAAGCCCGACGGCCTGTTCCTGGCCGCCCTGTTCGGGGGAGCGACGCTCGCCGAACTGCGCCAGAGCTTTGCCGACGCCGAGGCCGCGATCGAGGGCGGCGTCTCTCCGCGCGTGTTTCCGTTCGCCGACGTCCGCGAGATGGGCGGTCTGTTGCAGCGTGCGGGTTTCGCCCTCCCGGTCACCGACGTCGAGCGGTTGACCGTCCGCTATGCGTCGCCGTTCGCCCTGATGCACGACCTGCGGCGCATGGGGGCGACCAACGTGCTGCGCGAACGCCGCCGCACGCCGCTGCGGCGCGCGACGCTGATGCGCATGGCGGAGATCTACGCCGAACGCTACGGCGATGCCGACGGCAGGGTGAGGGCAACGTTCGAGATCGTCTGGCTGTCGGGCTGGGCGCCGCATCCCGATCAGCAGCAGCCGCTGCGGCCGGGCTCGGCCAGGCACCGGCTGGCCGAAGCGCTCGGCACCCGAGAGCTTCCGGCGGGCGAGAAGGCCGGGCGTTAGCCGCGCCCGCAACGGTGCAAACCGATTTCGCCGCCGGCCGCGCTCCCGTTCCGACCTGGCGCGTGATCTTCGGCGCACGTCGTCGGAAAACGATTCCGCTTCACCGGATCATGCGTCGGCGCCGGCGTCTCAGAGCCTGGCGGTCAGCTTGTCGTAGAAGTTGGCGCGGATGGAGGAGCCGATGTTCCAGACGGCGCCGATGATCACGATCGAAATGCCCGCGGCGATGATCGCGTATTCGATCGCGGTCGTGCCGCCTTCGTCGGAGACGAAGCGGGCAAGACCGGGCACGGACGTCTGACGAGAGGTGGGAAGACATGTCATGGGTGAATTCCTTCGGGCAATTCCTTCGTCGAGATCCTCGGCGTGCAACGTGTCGACATCGTCACAAGAGCGTCGTCAGATGCGCGATGAGCGGAACGTCCGCGGGCGGCATCGGGTACTCCCGCAGCCGGTTCGGCTTCACCCAGGCGAGCCGCTGGCCTTCGAGCGGCGCCACCGTTCCCTCCCACCGCCGGCAGACATAGAGCGGCATGAGCAGGTGGAAATCCGCATAGGCGTGGCTCGCGAACGTGAGCGGCGCCAGGCACGGCTCTTTGACGACGATCCCGAGTTCCTCCTTCAGTTCGCGGATGAGGCTTTCTTCCGGACGCTCGCCCGGCTCGACCTTGCCGCCGGGAAACTCCCACAAGCCCGCCATCGTCCGTCCTGCGGGCCGCTCCGCGATGAGAACCCGGCCATCGACGTCGACAAGGGCGCATGCGGCGACGAGGACGAGATTCACGGTCACGACCCTGCCCCACGTTTACGGGACCCGAGTTAAGGGCTCTTCAACGGCGGTGAAGAAAGTGCCACCCGCCGAAAGTTAACAGGACCTTACCGGATGCGGCCGGCCCGGACGCCCAGGCGGGCGCCGTCGCGGTCAGGAGCGATAGTCGCCGTTGATGGCGACGTACTCCTTGGTGAGGTCGCAGGTGAGCACGCGGTCGCGGCCGCGCCCGAGCCCGAGCGCCACCTTGAGGCTGATCTCCGGCTTCTTCATCACCGCCGAGACGGCGTCCTCGTCGTAGGAGGGGTCGCGCATGCCCTTGTGGGCGACCCGAATGCCGCCGAACCAGATCGCCAGGCGGTCGCGGTCGGCCGGCTCGCCGGCCTTGCCGACCGCCATGACGACGCGGCCCCAGTTGGCGTCCTCGCCGGCGATCGCGGTCTTCACCAGCGGCGAGTTCGCGATCGAGAGGGCGATGCGCCGTGCCGACCTTTTCGACACCGCCCCCTCGACGATGACTTCGACCAGCTTGCGCGCGCCTTCCCCGTCGCGCGCGATCTGTTCCGAGAGATTGGCGAGCACGCCGTGCAAGGCCTTGCGGAATGGGCCCAGGCGTGGGTCGCCTGCCCGCGCGATGGTCGGCGCCCCGTGCTCGGCCGCCGCGCCGGTCGCGAAGGCGAGCAGCGTGTCGGACGTCGAGGTGTCGCCGTCGATCGTCACGGCGTTGAACGTGTCTTCGACCTCGTCCTTGACGAGCCGCTGCAGGGCGGCGGCGCCGATCGGCGCGTCGGTGAAGACGAACGCCAGCATCGTCGCCATGTCGGGCGCGATCATGCCGGCGCCCTTGGCGATGCCGTTGATCGTCACCGTCGCCTTGCCGAGCTTGGCGGTCGCGGTCGCGAGCTTGGGAAACGTGTCGGTGGTCATGATCGCCTTGGCGGCGCCCAGCCACCCGTCAGGCGCGGCGGACGCATGGAGGTCGTCCATGACGGCGGCGAACTTGCCTGCCTCGAGCGGTTCGCCGATGACGCCGGTCGAGGCGAGAAAGATCTCGCCGGGACGACAGCCCAGCGCCTTGGCGGCGAAGTCGGCCGTGAGCCTGGCGGCCTGCCTGCCGTTCTTGCCGGTGAAGGCGTTGGCGTTGCCGGAGTTGACGACGAGGCCGCGCGCCGTGCCGCCCTTGAGCCGCGCGCGGCACCAGTCGACCGCCGCCGACGGGCATTTCGAGCGCGTGAACACGCCGCCGACGCTCGTCCTGCGGTCGAACGTCACCAGCAGCACGTCGGTGCGGCCGGCGTAGCGGATGCCGGCGGCCGCCGTCGCGAGCCGAACCCCTGCGATCGCCGGCATGTCCGGCACGCGCGCCGGCGCGAGCGGAGAGACCACGGACATTGCGCCCCCCGGCGGACCGTTACTTCTTCTGTTCGCCGCCCGGCTTCTGCGGGCCGCCCTCCGCGGGCCCGTCGAGCCGCTCGATCTTGCCTTCGGCGCGCAGCTTGGTGATGAAGTCCGACTGCGCCTTGCGCACGACGTAGGCCTGCAGCTGATCCTTGACCTTGTCGAACGCCGGGACCGGGCGCTTGCGCTTGTCCTCGACCTTGATGATGTGCCAGCCGAACTGCGTCTTCACCGGATCGGACACCTGCCCCTTGTCGAGCTTGAAGGCGACGTCGGCGAATTCCGGAACCATCTGGTCCTTGGTGAAGTAGCCGAGATCGCCGCCTTCGGCCGCGCCCGGATCCTTCGATTTCTTCTTCGCGACTTCGGCGAAGTCGGCGCCCTTCTTGAGCTCGGCCTCGACCGCCTTGGCCTCCTCCTCGGTGGGGACCAGGATGTGCCGCGCGTGGACTTCCTCCTCGCTGCCCATCTGCCTGGCGGCTTCGTCATAGACCTTGTGCAGCGCCTCGTCGGTGACGGCGTTCTTCGCCTCCGACTGCAACATCAGGTCCATCAGCACGCGGTTGCGGGCGAACGCGAGACGACGCTTGAAATCGTCGCCGTCGGCGAGCTTCTTCTGCTCCGCCGCCTTGGAGACGAGGATCATGTTGGTCATGTAGGTGATGAGATACTCGCGCTTGGCCTGCTCGTTCGCCGTCTCCGGCAGGCTTCCGGCGACTTCCTCCTCGGCGATCGCGAGGTCGCTCTGGTGAATGTCGACGCCGTTGACGCGCGCCAGCACGGGGTCGGAGCCCTGCACCTCGCTGTGTGCCGCGGTGAACGAACCGATCAGCAGCGCGGCGCCGGCCAGGGCCGCCACCCACCCCGGGCGCGACGCGCGCGGCGTCGAAGGAGAGGAACGCAGTTGCGGCAACGAGGTCATGGCGTGATCCTTGGTGATCCTGGGGTGCTGGTTGAGCCCTGTCGGTCGGGCGGCGCCGGACACTCGCGCAATCGCTCGGCCTTGGCAACGGAAGATTGAACGAGGGTCCTAACGACGGCGTGAACGCGAAAAAGTGGCCGATTGACAAGGATCAGACCCCCTCCTATCTCTCGGCCACCACTCGCCGGTCCGCCCCGCGAGGGCATTGGACGTTGTGTCTCATAGTAGCCCGAAAAGCGCCGTATTCCCGGATTGATCGGGCCATGCGCAGGTTTGCGTGCCCGAGCCGTCGAGCACGTTGACGGCGGAGCGGGAGAAGAAAGGACTTCCTCATGATCGGCGGCCTTGCGCGGAAGCTGTTCGGCTCGGCGAACGAGCGCCGGATCCGGGGCTATCGCGGCCGGGTCGAGGCCATCAACGCGCTGGAGCCGGAAATCGAGCGCCTGTCGGACGACGAGCTGCGCGCCCGCACCGACGTCTTCCGGCGGGAACTCGCGGAAGGCAAGACCCTCGACGACATTCTCGTACCGGCATTCGCCACCGTGCGGGAGGCGGCCAAGCGGACCCTCGGCCAGCGCCATTTCGACGTGCAGCTGATCGGCGGCATGGTGCTGCACGAGGGCAAGATCGCCGAGATGAAGACCGGCGAAGGCAAGACGCTGGTCGCGACGCTGCCGGTCTATCTCAACGCGCTCACCGGACGCGGCGTTCACGTCGTCACCGTCAACGACTATCTGGCCACCCGCGACTCCGAATGGATGGGGCAGATCTACCGGTTCCTCGGCCTCAGCGTCGGGGTGATCGTGCACGAGCTCAACGACGAGCAGCGCAAGCAGGCCTACGACTGCGACGTGACCTACGGCACCAACAACGAGCTCGGCTTCGACTACCTGCGCGACAACATGAAGTACCGGCTGGAGGACATGGTCCAGCGCGGGCACTACTTCGCCATCGTCGACGAAGTCGACTCGATCCTGATCGACGAAGCGCGCACGCCGCTGATCATTTCCGGCCCGCTCGACGACCGCTCCGAATTCTACAACACCATCGACACCTTCATGC
>CAZIGW010000252.1:0-20489 GCA_964538565.1 uncultured Hyphomicrobiales bacterium
CGGCGCCAAGAAAGCCCGCCGCCGCCCCCGCCAAACGACCGGCCGCGCCCCCGCCGGCCATCGGGGCGCCCGGCACGGTGCCGGCAAGGCCCGCGCCCGGCGCCGCGCACGAACCGGATCTCGCCTACGGGGCCTATCAGCGCGGTTTCTATCTCACGGCATTTTCCGAGGCGACCAAGCTCGTCAACGAGCGCGGCGACCCGCAATCGATGACGCTGCTCGGCGAGCTCTATGCCAACGGCTACGGCGTGCCCAACGACGACAAGAAGGCGGCCGAGTGGTACCGGCTCGCCGCCGAACGCGGCGACCGGCAGGCCATGTTTGCACTGGCGATGTTCTATCTGGGCGGGCGCGGCGTGAAGCAGGATCGCGGCGAGGCGGCGAAGCTCCTGGCCTCGGCGGCGAAGCTCGGCCATCCGGCGGCCGCCTATGATCTCGGCCTGCTCTATCTGGAGGGGCGGGAATTTCCGCAGGATCTGGGCCGGGCGGCCGAACTGTTCCGCCGCGCCTCGCAGGAGGGCAGTCCGGAGGCCCAGTATGCGCTGGCGACGCTCTACAAGCAGGGCCGCGGCGTCCCGAAGGACGAGCGGGAGGCGGCGAAGCTCCTCGCCGCGGCGGCGCTTGCCGACAATCTCGACGCGCAGGTCGAATATGCGATCGCTCTCTTCAACGGGACCGGCGTGCAAAAGGACGAGGCGGCGGCCGCCGCCCTGTTCCTCAAGGCTGCGCGCCGGGGCAGCCCGATCGCGCAGAACCGGCTTGCTCGGATCCTCTCCGCCGGGCGCGGCATGCGGGCCGACCCGGTCGCGGCGATCAAATGGCACCTCATCGCGCGCGCCGGCGGCGTCTCCGACCTCTACCTCGACGAGTTCATCCAGAAGCAGAAACCCGAGGTGCGCGCCGCCGCCGAAAAGGCGGCGAAGCCCTGGCTCGACGCGCTCGCACGCTCCCATACTTGACCGGGTCCCGCGCCCGGGGCACACCACGCGCGCGACACCGACAACGGGCAAACCCGTCTCATGGCCAAGATCAGCGGCAACGAAATCCGTCCCGGGATGGTTCTCGACTACGAGGGCTCGCTCTGGGTGGCGGTGAAGACCGTCGCGGTGAAGCCCGGCAAGGGCCCGGCCTACAACCAGGTCGAGCTCAAGAACCTGATCGACGGCCGCAAGCTCAACCAGCGCTTCGGCTCCGACGAGCGCGTCGAAGAGACGGAAGTCGAACGCAGGAACTTCCAGTATCTCTACCGCCAGGACGGCAACCTCGTGTTCATGGACGTCGCGACCTACGACCAGATCGAATTGCCGGAGGACTTCCTCGGCGAGCGCGCCCTGTTCCTGCAGGACGGCATGAACGTCATGGTGGAGCTGCACGGCGACCGGCCGATCGGCGTGCGGCTGCCCGAACATGTCGTGCTAGAGGTCGCCGAGGCCGATGCCGTGCTCAAGGGACAGACCGCGGCCTCCTCCTACAAGCCGGCCAAGCTCGAAAACGGCCTGCGCGTCCTGGTGCCGCCCTTCGTCACGGCCGGCGAGAAGATCGTCGTGGACACCAACGAGGTCTCGTACGTGCGGCGGGCGGAGTGAGCGATCGGCATGCTTCGCTCCGCGCTGCTCAACGTGATGATCGCGGCGGCCCGCAAGGCGGGCCGCAGTCTCAAGCGCGACTTCGGCGAGGTCGAACACCTGCAGGTCTCGCTCAAGGGGCCGGCGAATTTCGTCTCCGCCGCCGACCGGCGCGCCGAGGAGATGCTGCGCCAGGAACTCGCCAAGGCGCGCCCGGGCTACGGTTTCATCGGCGAGGAAGGCGGGCGGGTGGAGGGCAGCGACAAGACCCACGACTGGATCGTCGATCCGCTCGACGGCACGACGAATTTCCTGCACGGCATCCCGCAATTCGCCATTTCGATCGCGCTCCAGCGTGAGGACACGATCGTCGCCGGCCTGGTCTACAATCCGGTAACCGAGGAGCTCTTCACCGCTGAACGCGGCAAGGGGGCGTTTCTCAACGATCAGCGGCTGCGCGTCGCCGCCCGACGGCGCCTCGCCGAGGCGGTGGTGGCCTGCGGCCTGCCGCATCACGGGCGCGGCGATCTGGCGCTGTTCCGCGAGGAATTCGCCGCCGTGCAGGACAAGGTCGCGGGCCTGCGCCGGTTCGGTGCGGCCTCGCTCGACCTCGCCTGGACGGCGGCCGGCCGCTACGACGCCTATTGGGAGCGGGACCTCTCGGCCTGGGACATGGCGGCGGGAATTCTCCTGGTGCGCGAGGCGGGTGGGTTCGTCAGCGATCTCGACGGCGCCGACGCCATGCTGGCCAAGGGCCAGGTGCTCGCCGGCAACGAGGCGATGCATCGCGATCTCCTCGCCATCCTCAAGCCGGTGGGCAGACGCTGATTTCGCTCTCAATTCCCGCACGGCCGCGCGGTGGGACGGCGGGGAATCCGTCGCGACGTTCCTTTTCGCCGTGCCTGTGCCATATTGGGGCCGTTTCTGTACGGCGGGTTGGCCATGGCACAGCAAGATATTGACCCCTTCAAGCTCTCCTCGCCCCGGATCTTTCTGGTCCGGATGCTGGTGTTCCTTATCCTCGGCGCCCTCCTCATCTTCATCCTTTACCGCCAGATCTGGCAGGCCTTCCTCGCCAACCCGGGCCTCAACGGACTGATCATCGGCGTTCTCCTGGTGGGCATCCTGCTCGCGTTCCGCCAGGTGATCCGGCTCTTTCCCGAAGTGACCTGGGTCAACGGTTTCCGCCTGGCGGATCCGGGCATCACGGTCGAGCGGCCGCCGGTGCTGCTCGCCCCGATGGCAGCGATCCTGGGTGACCGCGTCGGCCGCATGTCGATGTCGCCGCAGACCATGCGCAGCATCATGGATTCGATCGCGACCCGTCTCGACGAGGCGCGCGACATGTCGCGCTACATGACGGGGCTGCTGATCTTCCTCGGGCTGCTCGGCACGTTCTGGGGCCTGATCGAGACCGTGGGGTCGGTCGGCAAGGTGATCGAAGGCCTCAAGGTGGGCGGCGATGCCGGAACCATGTTCGACGCCCTGAAGGAAGGCCTGGCCGCGCCGCTCGGTGGCATGGGGATTTCGTTCTCGTCGTCGCTGTTCGGTCTCGCCGGCTCGCTGATCCTCGGCTTTCTCGATCTGCAGACCAGCCAGGCGCAGAACCGCTTCTACACCGACCTCGAAGACTGGCTGGCGACCACGGTGCGCGACCTCGCCATGGAAGGGCAGCCGCAGGCTGCGCTCGCCGGGCCCGCGGTGGGCGGGGATCTCAAGGCCGCGATCGACCGCCTCAAGGAGGCGATTGCCGAAAGCGGCTCGAGCCGGGCGGGCGCCACCGCGATGGCCAACCTGGCCGAGGCCATCCAGGGCCTCATTCAGCACATGCGCAACGAGCAGCAGATGATCCGGGACTGGGTCGAGTCGCAGGCGCAGCAGCATCGCGACATCCGCCGCCTGCTCGAGATTCTGGTGCACGAGACAGCACAGAAGATGTGATCCATGGCGCTTGCACGCTCTCGCCGCGAACGCAGCATCGACTACTGGCCCGGGTTCGTCGATGCGCTCTCGACGCTCGTCCTCGGCATCATCTTCCTGCTGACTGTCTTCGTCGTCGTGCAGTTCTACCTGTCGCAGGAGGTCGCCGGGAAGGACACGGCGCTGCAGCGCCTCAACGCGCAGATCGCGCAGCTCACCGAGCTCCTATCGCTGGAGAAGACCGGCAAGGTCAACCTGGAGGACGAGGTCGCGCGCCTGCGCGCCAGCCTCGCCACGGCGGAGAGCGACCGCGATCACTACAAGAGCATGGCGGAAGGCGTCGGCGCCGGGACCGAGCAGGCGCAGGGAAGGATCACCGAACTCTCGACCCAGCTCGACAACGAGAAGCGCATCTCTGCGCGCGCGATGGCGCAGGTGGAATTGTTGAACCAGCAGATCGCCGCGCTGCGCCGGCAGCTTGCCGCCCTCGAAGAGGCGCTCGATGCATCCGAGAAGCGTGACAAGGAGTCGCAGAACCGCATCGCCGATCTGGGGCAGCGGCTCAACGTCGCGCTGGCCCAGCGCGTGCAGGAGCTTTCGCGCTACCGCTCGGATTTCTTCGGCCGCCTGCGCGAAATTCTCGGCACCCGGCCCGACATCCGCATCGTCGGCGACCGCTTCGTGTTCCAGTCGGAGATCTTCTTCGACACCGGTCAGGCCGTTCTCAAGCCCGAAGGTCGCGCCGAGCTCGACCAGGTGGCGGGCGCGCTGCTCGATCTCGAGAAGAAGATTCCGCCGGAGATCGCCTGGGTCCTGCGCATCGACGGCCACACGGACGTGCGGCCGATATCGAGCCCGCAGTTTCCCTCCAACTGGGACCTGTCGGCCGCGCGCGCGATTTCCGTCGTGCAGTACCTCATCACCAAGGGCGTGTCGCCGCAGCATCTCGTCGCCGCCGGCTTCGGCGAATTCCAGCCGATCGATCCCGGCAACACCGAAGAAGCCTATCGCCGCAATCGTCGCATCGAGCTGAAGTTGACGGAGCGGTGACCGCGTCGGCCGTCACGCTGCGCTGGTACCAGTCCGCCGACGAGGCGGCGTGCCTGGAACTGTGGCGGCGCAGCTGGCAGGTCGCCTATCCGGGGATCGACTTCACGGCGCGGCTCGACTGGTGGCGCGAGCGCTGGCGCAACGAACTCGTCCCGGTCGCGAAGGTCGTGGTCGCCGAACGCGACGGCGCCCTCGCGGGATTCGTCACGGTCGACCCGCGCACCGGCTATCTTGACCAGATCGTCGTCGCGCCGGAGGCCTGGGGCAGCCCGGTCGCCGCAGCGCTCATCGCCGAAGCCAAGCGCATCGCCCCGGACGGCCTCGAGCTCTACGTCAACGAGGACAACGCCCGCGCCATCCGGTTCTATCGCAGGAGCGGCTTCGTGCCCGCCGGCGCCGGCGCGCCCTCGCTCTCGGGCGCCGCCACCTACCGGATGGTCTGGCGGCCGCCGGCGCGCACGCCTGCCTAGAGCCTTCCGCTTTGATGGAATCAAAGCCGGTACGCTCGGTTCTTGTCTTGACGCGTCTTCTTCACGCGAACCGATCCTCGCTTCGCTCGGAAACGCTCCAGGCCAGGTCGGCCACCGCGCTCCGGCTGTCCCTACGCGCCTTCGAACTGCAGCTTGGCGAGCCGCGCGTAGAGGCCGCCCGCGCCCGAGAGCTTTTCGTGCGAGCCTTCCTCGACGATGCGGCCCTCGTCCATCACCAGGATGCGGTCGCACGACAGCACGGTGGCGAGCCGGTGGGCGATGACCAGCGTCGTGCGGTTCTGCATCAGGCGGGAGAGCGCCGCCTGCACCAGGGTTTCGCTCTCCGCGTCGAGCGAGGAGGTCGCCTCGTCGAGCAGCAGGAGCGGCGCGTCGCGCAGGATCGCGCGGGCGATGGCGATGCGCTGACGTTGTCCGCCGGAGAGCGTCACGCCGCGCTCGCCGATCGGCGAATCGAATCCTTGCGGGAGACGTGCGATGAATTCGGAAGCGGCGGCGAGTTCCGCCGCCCGGGCGATTTCGGCCTCGCTCGCGTCCGGGCGGCCGAAGCGGATGTTCTCGGCGACGCTCGCCGCGAAGATCGCTGTGTCCTGCGGCACCAGCGCGATGCGGCGGCGCAACTCCTGCGGATCGGCGTCGGCGACGCGCACGCCGTCGAAGCGCACCGCGCCCGAGAGCGGATCGTAGAAGCGCAGCAGCAGATGGAAGATCGTGCTCTTGCCGGCTCCCGATGGGCCGACGATCGCGATTTTCTCGCCCGCCCTCACCCGCAGCGACACGCCGTCGAGCACGACGCTCTGCGGCCGCGCCGGATAGGCGAAGCGCACGTTCTCGAAGGCGACCTCGCCGCGCGCGGGCGTGGGCAGCGCGAGCGGATGCGCCGGCGCCTTGATCTCGGGTTCGACCCCCAGCAGCTCGGTCAGCCGCTCCGCCGCACCGGCCGCGAGCGAAATCTCGCCCCACACCTGCGAGAGCTCGCCGAGCGCGCCGGCCGCAAACACCGCATAGAGCACGAACTGGCCGAGACGGCCCGGCGTGATGCGGCCGGCGAGCACGTCCTGCGCGCCGACCCAGAGGATGACCACCACGCTCGCGAACACCAGGAAGATGACGACGGCCGTGAGCACGGCGCGGGCCTTGGTGGAGTCGCGCGCCGCCGCAAACGCCCGTTCGACCGCCGCGCCGAAGCGACCGGCGGCGAGCTTTTCGTTGGTGAAGGCCTGCAGCGTGCGCACCGCGCCGATCAGCTCGGCCGCGTAGGCGGAGGCTTCCGCGAGCGTGTCCTGCGCGGCGCGCGAACGCCGGCGCACGGCGCGGCCGAAGGCGACGAGCGGCAGCACGATCACCGGGATGGCGGCGAGCACGAAGCCCGACAGCCGCGGGCTCGTGAACACCATCATGGCTGCGGAGCCGACGAACAGCACGAAGTTGCGCAGAGCGATCGAGACCGAGGCGCCGACCGCCGCCTTGATCTGCGTGGTGTCGCCGGACAGCCGCGAGACGAGCTCGCCGGTCTTGGTGTGGTCGAAAAACGCCGACGACAGGATGGTGAGGTGATCGAAGACGGCGGCGCGCAGGTCGGCGACGACGCGCTCCCCCAGGGTGGTGACGAGGTAGTAGCGCAGCGCGCTCGCCCCCGCGAGGACTGCCGCCACCACGATCATCACCGAGAAATACTGGTTGATGAGCTGCACGCGCTCGGCCGAGAAGCCGAAGTCGATCATCCGACGCACCGCCAGCGGCACCGCCAGGGTGGCGAGCGCGGCGATGAGGAGGGCCACGAAGGCGGCGCCGGCACGGCCGCGGTAGCGCATCACGTACGGCAGGAGCGCCATGAGCGGGCGCAGCTTGCCGCCCCGCGCGGGCGGGCCGGCGGGCGCCGCGCCGGCGTCGAGGCCGCGCCCGTCGGCAGTGGTTCGTTCGTTCATGGCACGCGCAGTCCTTTGCCCCGGGCCGAATGCGTCAACCGGGAAGCGTCATCCGGCTCCGGCTTGCCTGTTGTGTGCATGATCCTGTCAGAAAACCGCTTTCCGCGGTCGGGACCATGCCGTCGGGCGCCGCCCCGCCAACGTTCAGGCGCGACAATGCCCCGGCCGGGAGGGACTGGCAATCGGCGCGAAAAGCCTTGTCTGACAGCAGGGTGGTGATGTATAGAGCCGCGACTTTCCAGGCCACCCGTATGCGAACATGCGCCGCAAGCCGGCGCGGGAACACCGCCATGAAGCCAGAGATTCATCCCGATTATCACGCCGTCAAGGTGACGATGACCGACGGCACCGAGTTCGTCACCCGCAGCACCTGGGGCAAGGCGGGCGACACCCTCCACCTCGACATCGACCCCAAGTCCCATCCGGCCTGGACCGGCGGCCAGCAGCATCTGATCGACCGTGGCGGCCGCCTGTCGCGGTTCCAGAAGAAGTTCTCGGGCTTCCTCAAGACCGACAAGTAGTCAGCGCCGCGGCGACCGGTTGGCGTCCACATCGCATGAGCCCCCGCCACCGCGGGGCTTGGTCGTTCGGGCTGGCGGATTCGGGGAACTCGCGGCCGGGCGCGTCCGGCGCGGGCCACGAGACTCGGCGCAATCAGCCCTCGTGGCGCTCGAAAGCGGCCCGCAGGAGTCCAAGCTGGCGGTCGACGGCGTTGGCGGGAGGCGCTTCCACGGGAACGCGCGCGTGGATGGTGGCGTCGAGGCGGCGAACCTTGATCTGGAGCTGTCGTGAACGGGCGATCAGGTCCTTCAGCCGCTCGGGCAGGAGGGCGATCGCCTGCTCGTCGAGCGTGTCGCCGACGGAGAGCTTGACCTTCGACTTCTCGGTATTGGCCTGGGCGAGCGACATTTCGCCCTCGTTCACCGCGCGATGCAGCAGCAGCCAGGAGGCGAGCTGCATGAGGCGCGTGGTCAGCCGCATACTTTCCGTCGCATAGGCGAGCGCCGCGGCACGCTGCAGCTTCTTCGATTCCTGCCGGCCGGGACCGTCCAGATAGGCGGCGGTCTCCTCGACCAGCCCCATGCCCTCGCGAAACAACGCCAGGAACGCCTGCGAATTGGCGAGCCTTTCCCCGAACAACACCGGTTCGGGGGCGCCCACGGAGCCCACGGACTTTTCAGACATGGTTTACGCCTCACTACGCGATCTAGGATGCCCGTCACGGCGTGCGCTGTCCAGCGCCGACGCGCGAAAAATCGAAGACATAGTTGCCGGCGCGAGCCGTGCCCTCGTCCCAAAACGGGACGGATTGGCGGCGAGAGGAGGATCAAAAAAAAGGAGCCGCCGTTTCCGGCGGCTCAAAGTGATAACAGGGAGGCGTCAAACAGAGTGGACAGGAGCCACTCGATGTCCAAAAGTTGGACGATCCCAGTAATGAAGCCGAAAGCTTAACGAGACCTTAAATTCGCCGCGACATTTGAAAATTTTTTGCCCAGGCGCGCCCGTCCGCACCTGCGTACTTCGTCGCCTTCATTGATCGCGGGGATGACCGACTGATCGCGCGGCGCTCCGCGGCAGCCGTGCCCTGCCCCTACTTCTTGAAGAATTGATCGGCCGCGGTGCGCGACGCGCGCTTGGCCGCCATCGCCGCCTCGAGCCGGACGATTTCCTGCCGCAGGGCCGCGATACGCTCCGCAAGCTCCTCCACGGAGAGAAACGTCAGGTCCTGTCCCATCTCGTGGACGGATTTCTTCTTCGGCGGCGCGTCGTCGTCCATGGGCAATCTCCGCGTAAAATATACGAATCTCGCCGCCGGTTGTCACACGGCGCGCGGCCGACTATTGAGACCGCAACGCGCCAGCCTGTTTCCCAGGACACCCCCATGACGACCTTGCCCGACCGCATGACCGTGATCGCGATCCGCGCGCCCGGCGGTCCCGAAGTGCTCGTACCGGAGGAGCGTTCCGTTCCGGCGCCGGCCGACGGCGAGATCCTCGTCCGGGTCGCGGCCGCCGGCGTCAACCGCCCCGACGTGGTTCAGCGCCTCGGACACTATCCGCCGCCGAAGGGAGCGACCGACATTCCGGGTCTCGAGATCGCCGGAACCGTCGCGGCCTGTGGCACCGCCGTGAAGCGATGGAAAGTCGGCGACGAGGTGACCGCGCTCGTGGTGGGCGGCGGCTACGCCGAATACTGCCTCGCCGACGAGCGCCACGCGCTGCCCGTTCCGGCCGGCCTGTCGCTTCTCGAGGCCGCGGCCGTTCCGGAGACATTCTTCACCGTCTGGCACAACGTCTTTCAGCGCGGCGGATTGAAGTCGGGCGAGACGCTGCTGGTGCACGGCGGCAGTTCCGGCATCGGCACGACCGCGATCCAGCTCGCCAAGGCGTTCGGCGCCAAGGTCATCGTCACGGCGGGTTCGGAGGAGAAGTGCAAGGCCTGCCGCGATCTCGGCGCCGACCTCGCGGTCAACTACAGGACCGTCGACTTCGTCGAGGCCGTCAAGCGCTTCACCGACAAGGCGGGCGCCGACGTCATTCTCGACATGGTGGGAGGCGACTACATCGAGCGCAACTACGACGCGGCCGCGGTCGAAGGACGCATCGTGCAGATCGCGTTCCAGAGCTCGCCGCGCGCCACCGTCGACTTCCGTCGCCTCATGTTCAAGCGCCTGCATCACACCGGCTCGACCCTAAGGGCGCGCTCGAACGACGACAAGGCGGCGATCGCCCGCGCGGTCGAGGAGAACGCCTGGCCGCTGATCGCGGCCGGGCGCATCAAACCGGTGATGGACAAGACCTTTCCGCTGGCCGAGGCGGCCGCGGCGCACGCCCGGATGGAGGCCGGCGCGCACATCGGCAAGATCGTGCTCAGTGTTTGACCTCGAAGGCTAAATCCCTGTAAATCCTTCTTCTTGCATGTCCCCCGCGACGCCTGAGCCCATCGTTGCCGGGGCGGCCCGGACCGGAGGTCGACGTTTGCGTCTTCTGCGTGCCGCCTGCGCAATGGCGCTTCTGGGCTTCGTGCTGGTCGGCGCGACACGCGCACGCGCGGTCGAGGCGGTCAACGTGCGTCCCGACATTCCGGCGATCGATCTCACCGAGGCGATCGAACGGCAGAAGACCGACGGCGACCGCATCCAGGTATCGACCGCGCCGGGTCCCGACGGGATCATTCGCCGCATCGAGGTGCGCGCGCGCGAGGGCAGCACCAACTGGGCGGTATTCGCGCTCGCCAATTCGAGCGACGAGCAGATCGACCGGCTGATCGTCGTCCCGCACTATCGCATGGTCGGCTCGGGCTTCCTGTGGCCCGATCTCGGCCTTTCGCGCGTGGTCACCATCACGCCGAGTTCCGGCGAGCGGCCCGACCGGCAGGCGAACGCCAGCGCCGACATCTTTCGCACGACGCTCGATCCCGGCAGCGTCGTCACCTACGTGGTCGAGTTGCGCACCGATAAGCTGCCGCAGATCTATCTTTGGGAGCCCGACGCCTACAAGGACAAGGTCAACAGCTTCACGCTCTACCAGGGCATCGTCATCGGCATCGCCGGACTGCTGGCGCTGTTCCTGACCATCCTGTTCGTGGTCAAGGGCAGCGTGATGTTTCCGGCCGCAGCGGCGCTCGGCTGGGCGGTGCTCGTCTACATCGGCATCGACTTCGGATTCTGGGGCAAGGTGTTCGACATGTCCTCGGGGGCCGAGCGCATCTGGCGCGCCTCCGGCGAAGCGATCCTCGCCGCGACCCTGCTCGTCTTCCTGTTCGCCTATCTCAACCTCAACCGCTGGCACGTGCGCTACGCGCACATCACCGCCGGCTGGCTCATCTTTCTCGGCGCGCTCGTCGCCGTGGCGCTGTTCGATCCGCCGATCGCCTCCGGGGTCGCACGCGTGTCGCTCGCGCTCGTCGCGGTGCTCGGCTTCTCGCTCGTGGTGTTTCTCTCGACCCACGGCTTCGATCGCGCGGTGCTGCTGATCCCGACCTGGTTCCTCCTGGTGGTATGGGTCATCGCCGCCGGGCTCGCGGTGGGCGGCGCCGTCACCAACGACATCGTGGCGCCCGCACTGCTCGGCGGCCTCGTTCTCATCGTCATGCTGATCGGCTTCACCGTCATGCAGCACGCGTTCGCGGGCGGCGTCACGCAGGGCATCGTGTCGGACATCGAGCGTCGCGCGCTGGCGCTCACCGGCGCCGGGGACATGATCTGGGACTGGGACGTTTCCTCCGACAAGGTGTTCACCAGTCCCGAAACCGAACACCTTCTCGGCCTCCGCCGCGGCACGCTCGAAGGTCCGGCGGCGCAATGGCTCGAGGTGCTGCACCCGCTCGATCGCGATCGCTTCCGCGCCTCGCTCGACGGCGTGCTCGAGCAGCGGCGCGGGCGCCTGGTGCAGGACTTCCGCCTGCGCGCGCCCGACGGCCACTATTTCTGGCTATCGCTCAAGGCGCGGCCCGTCGTCGGCTCGGACGGCGAGGTCGTGCGGGTGGTCGGCACGCTCACCGACATGACCGAGTTCAAGACCGCCGAGGAGCGCCTGTTGCACGACGCGGTGCACGACAACCTGACGGGGCTTCCCAACCGCCAGCTCTTCCTCGACCGGCTCGAGGCGGTGATCGCCTTCTCCAAGGCCGACAATGCGATCCGCCCGACCGTGATGGTGATCGACCTCGACCGCTTCAAGCAGGTCAACGATTCCGTCGGCATCGCGGTCGGCGATTCGATCCTGCTGACGCTGGCGCGCCGGCTCGGCCGCCTGCTCAAGCCGCAGGACACGCTGGCGCGTCTCGCCGGCGATCAGTTCGGATTGATCTTGCTCTCCGAGCGCGAGCCGAACCGAATCATCGCCTTCGCCGAAACGCTGCGCAAGGCGTTGCGCGCGCCCATCACGTTCAACGACCGCGAGATCTTCCTCACCGCCTCGATCGGACTTGCGCTCAGCGACGGCCAGCCGAACCGCACCGAGGAGGTGCTCAAGGACGCCGAGCTGGCGATGTACCACTCCAAGCGCATCGGCGGCGATCGCATCGAGGTGTTCAAGCCCGCCATGCGGGCGCGCAAGACCGATCGCCTGACGCTCGAGTCCGAACTGCGCCGCGCCCTCGAACGCGAGGAGATCACGATCCTCTATCAGCCGATCGTGCGGCTCGAGGACCGTTCGATCGCCGGATTCGAAGCGCTCGCGCGCTGGGACCATCCGAAGATGGGACGCCTCTCGCCATCGGAGTTCATCTCGGTCGCCGAGGAGATCGGGCTCATCGTCGACCTCGGGCTGTTCGCGATGGAACGCACTGCGCGCCAGCTCGGCATCTGGCAGCGGACGCTGCGCCTGCGCGAGCCGATCTTCGCCAGCGTCAACGTCTCGTCGCGGCAGTTGCTGCGGCAGGACCTGATCCACGATCTCCGCACCGTGCTCGCCCGCTCGGGTCTGATCCGCGGCACGCTCAAGCTCGAACTGACCGAGTCGCTCGTGATGGAAAATCCCGAGCTTGCCGCACAGATGCTGCACCGGAAGCGCGAGCAAGGCGCCGGGCTGGCGCTCGACGACGTCGGCACCGGCCAGTCCTCGCTCGCCTATCTGCAGCGCTTCCCGTTCGACACGATCAAGATCGACCAGTCATTCGTGCGCACGACCAACAAGGGCACGCGGCCGGTGATCCTGCGCTCGATCGTGGCGCTCGCCCACGATCTCGGCATGGAAGTCGTCGCCGAAGGCGCGGAGACGGATTCCGATGCGGTCGAGCTCTACCAGCTCGGCTGCGAATACGTGCAGGGCTATGCGTTCGGGGCGCCGATGTCGCCCGAACAGGCGCGCGAGCTCCTGGTCGGGGAACGACTGGAGAGCGCGCGCTGAATTCGCGAGGTCACGTTCGCGCGCGGCACAGGGCACGCCTGCGTGATGCGCCGCATCCGGACGCGAGCGCGTGATCCGGCCGAAGTGGAATTGCGTTGCCGGTAGGACGATGCGCCAAGCTCCAGAACGAGAGCCTGATACCGACGCAAGAGGGGTTCCACTCTCGCGGATCGCGCGCGAGCACCCTCGCAGGCCGATGTCGCTTGATCGCCGATCCTACCGCATGTGCATCAGGCGTGACCGGCTTCGCTCGAGAGCATGCCCAGATCGATGCCGATCTTTCTCAGCGCCTTGTCGTACTTCGCCTCGATGTCGGCGCCGAAGATGAGCTCGGGATCGGCGGTGCAGTGCAGCCAGCCGTTCTCCTGGATCTCATTCTCGAGCTGACCCGGCGCCCAACCGGCGTAGCCGAGCGCGAGCACCGCGTTCGTCGGACCATCGCCGCGCGCGATCGCCTTGAGGATGTCGAGCGTCGCCGTCAGGCAGATTCCGTCGTCGATCGGCAGCGTCGAATTCTCGATGAAGAAATCGCTGGTGTGCAGGACGAACCCACGCCCGGTCTCCACCGGTCCGCCCTTGAGAACCTTCACGGTCTCGGCCCGTTGCGGCAGCTGGATCAGGTCGGTTGCCGGGATGACCTCGAGCTGCACCAGCAGATCCGGAAAATTGATGTTCGGGGCCGCGTGGTTGACTACGATCCCCATGGCGCCTTCGGAGGAATGCGCGCAGACATAGATCAGGCTGCGGGCGAAACGCTCGTCGCGCATGCTCGGCATGGCAATGAGCATCTGCCCGTCGAGATAGCCTCGCTGGGGGAGCTTTTCGGATTTGTTGCGCGCAAGCCGCATAAACAAAGGTTACCCCGATCGCCGGCCGTTGGGAAATGAAACTTGATCAACCGGGCGCTCACGACGATTTCAGTGGTAACCCACAAACCACGACAGTAAACGGTCGGACATGAATGCAAGCACCCTGCGGCATTGCGTGCTGGCTGTCGTCCTGGTCGCGGCGAGCAGCGCCTGCGCGGAGGACGCGTCCGGCTGGAGCGCGGATTCTCACGCGCGAGTGCGGCTGATTGCGGGCGACAAGCCTGCAGGCGGTTTTCTGCGCGCCGGCGTCGAACTCGAGCTCGACCCGGGATGGAAGACTTACTGGCGCTATCCGGGCGATTCCGGCGTTCCGCCGCGGTTCGACTTCGCGCAGTCGGAGAATGTCAAATCCGCGGCGGTTCTATGGCCTGCGCCCCACCGCTTCACGGACGAGAGCGGCAGCACGATCGGCTACAAGGAGCACGTGGTCTTTCCGCTGCACGTCACGCCGCGCGATCCTGCCAAGCCAGTCGTCCTGCGCCTCAAGATCGACTACGCGGTTTGCGAAAAATTGTGCATTCCGGCCCAGGGACGGGCGGAACTACGGCTCGAGGGCGGCCATTCGTCCCAGGAGCCCTCGCTCGCTGCGGCAGAAGCGCGCGTGCCGCGCCATGTCGCGCTCGGCGAGCCGGCGCCGCTCGCGATCAAGGCCGTGCGCCGCGAAGCGGGCCCCAAGCTGCCGCGTGTCGCCGTCGACGTCTCGGCGCCGGGTGATACCGCTGTCGATCTCTTCGCCGAGGGACCGACGCCCGAGTGGGCCCTGCCGCTGCCGGCGCCCGCCTCCGGCGGGCCGGCCGGTGTCCGGCGCTTCGCCTTCGACCTCGACGGAATTCCGCCCGGAGCCAGCGCTTCGGGCGCCATGCTGACACTCACCCTGGTGTCGCCGAAAGCCGCGATCGAGGTCACAACCCGTCTCGACTAATCCGGCCTGCACGCTACTCTAGCGCGCGACCGAACAGGGTGGCACGGGGCCACGGCGATCACGCGCACGGTCTTGCAGGCGCGCGACGGCCGGAATCCGGTGCACAGCCTGTCGATCGACAAGACACTTCCGTTCTCGGCGGGATTCCCGCCGGGCGCATCCGCAATGCAGATGAGCGTCACGTTTTAACCCCCGAACGAGTTGAGAGGATTGCATCATGGCCATCAAGGTCGGCGACCGCCTGCCGGAAGCGAAGTTCAGAGTCATGACGACCGATGGACCGGGCTGGAAAACCACCGACGACGTGTTCAAGGGCAAGAAGGTCGTGCTCTTCGCGGTCCCGGGCGCGTTCACCCCTACCTGCCACAGGAATCATCTGCCGGGCTTCGTCCAGAACGCCGCCGCCATCAAGGCCAAGGGCGTCGACACGATCGCGGTCACCGGCATCAACGACGTGTTCGTCATGGACGCGTGGATCAAGGCGAGCGGCGCCGAGGGCAAGGTCGAGTTCCTCGCCGACGGCAACGGCGACTTCGCCAAGGCCATCGACATGACGATCGACGGCTCCGGCAACGGGCTCGGCATCCGCTCCAAGCGCTACGCGATGCTGGTCGAGGACGGCGTCGTGAAGGCGCTCAACGTCGAGGACATGCCGGGCAAGGCGGAAGTCTCCAGCGCGGAAAATCTGCTGAAGCAGTTGTGATCGCTGTTCAGGCCGCGGCGCGGCCGCTCTGGAGCATTTTCCGGAAGCGAGCACCCGGCTCGCCGCGAACGTGCAACCAGAGTATCGCGAGCGTGTTCCGATTCCGCTGGAGCGGAACATGCTCTAACGGACGCTGCCGCGCGCCTGCGCCAGTCCCTCGCGCGCAAGCTCGTCGGCCCGCTCGTTGCGATCGTGGCCCGAGTGTCCGCGAACCCAGTGCCAGTTGACGCGGTGATGCGCCAAGGCGGCGTCGAGGCGCTGCCACAGATCGACGTTCTTGACCGGCTTGCGATCGGCCGTCTTCCAGCCGTTGCGCTTCCAGCTCTTGATCCACTCGGTGATCCCGTGGCGCAGGTACTGGCTGTCGGTATGCAGGTCGACCGCGCACGGCCGCTTGAGCGCCTCGAGCGCGGCGATCGCCGCCATCAGCTCCATGCGATTGTTGGTGGTGTGGGGATCGCCGCCTTTCATCTCCTTGCGATGGCCGTCCCATTCGAGAATGACGCCCCAACCGCCGGGACCGGGATTGCCCGAGCACGCGCCGTCGGTGTGAATGACGACATGCCGCTCGATCGATGGCGAACGCCCGCTCGTCATCACTCGATCCCGTAGTCGCGCACGCCGGCGATCGACTGGTGGAAGCGGAGCTTGCGAAAATATTCGAGCGGGTCCTTCGGCTTCACCAGCGCGCCCGGCGGCACGTTCAGCCAGTCGACGAGACGCGTCAGCAGGAAGCGCATCGCCGCGCCGCGACAGAGCAGCGGAAGCGCGGCGCGCTCCCGCTCGGAGAGCGGACGCGTCCTCGCATAGGCCTGCAGCAGGCCGCGCCCCTTGGTGACGTTGTAGGAATGGTCGGCTTCGAAGCACCAGGCGTTGAGGCAGATGGCGACGTCGTACGCCAGCGTGTCGGTGCAGGCGAAATAGAAGTCGATGAGACCCGACAGCCGATCGCCGAGAAAGAACACGTTGTCGGGAAAGAGATCGGCGTGAATGACGCCCTGCGGCAGATCGCGCGGCCAGGCGCGTTCGAGATGCGCGAGTTCGTCCGCGATGGTCTTGACGAGCCCCGGCTGCAAGCTATCGGCGCGCGTGCGCGCGGCCTCGAACAAGGGCCGCCAGCCATCGACCGACAGCGCATTGACGCGTTTGCCCGGAAAGTCGGCGCCGGCCAGATGCAATTTCGCGAGCGCTTCGCCCACCCCCGCGCAATGCGCGACGCTTGGCCGCCGCAGCCACATGCCGTCCAGGAACGTCACGATCGCGGCCGGACGTCCGGCGAGCCGGCCGAGCGTCTCGCCGGCGCGGTTCTTCACCGGCTGCGGGCAATTGAGCCCGCGCGCGGCGAGGTGCTCCATCAGGCCGAGGAAGAAAGGGAGGTCGGCCGCCGCCACGCGTTTCTCGTACAGCGTCAGGATGAAGGAGCCGCGCGTCGTGTGGAGCAGAAAATTGGAATTCTCGACGCCTTCGGCGATCCCCTTGTAGGCGAGCAGGCCGCCGAGATCGTAAGCAGCGAGAAACCGCTCGAGATCTTCCGCCAGCACGTCGGTATAGACGGCCATTCCGTTCTCCCTGGCCCCCTGCCCGGGCCGGCGCTCGCCGCCTGCTCGCCGCGCGACGCGGCGGCCAGCGCACGTGGTGCGTCCGGGGCAAGCGAGCAAATCGGCTGAGTTCGGTTCCCCCGCCCGGCGGCTATCGCGCGCCGATGTGTCCCGTCAAGGAGAAAGCGCTATCCGGCGGCGGCTTCGTCGCGCAGCGGGCGCGGCAGCGGAAAGAAGACCCCCTCCTCGGCGCCGGTCACCGTCTCGATGTCGAGCTCGTAGCGCGCCGCGAACGCGGTGATGATTTCCTGGACCAGGACCTCCGGGGCCGAGGCGCCGGCCGTGATCCCCAGCCGTCCGACTTCGGCAAATCGCGCCCAATCGATCTCGCGCGCGCCCTGGAGCAGGACGGCATACGGGCATCCGGCGCGTTCGGCGACTTCCTTCAGGCGCTGCGAGTTGGAGGAATTGGGCGAGCCGACCACGATCAGCGCGTCGATCGTGGTGGCGATGCGTTTGACCACTTCCTGCCGGTTGGTGGTGGCGTAGCAGATGTCTTCCTTGTGCGGACCGACGATCGCCGGAAAGCGACGCTTGAGGACCGCCACGATCTCGGCGGTGTCGTCGATCGACAGCGTGGTCTGCGTGACGTAGGCGAGGCAGGTTTCGTCGCGCGGCACGAAGCTTTCCGCGTCCTCGATGGTCTGGATCAGGTGCATCGCGCCGGGCGGCAGTTGCCCCATGGTGCCGACCACCTCCGGATGTCCCGAATGTCCGATGAGCAGGATTTCCCGTCCGCGGCGGTGGTGAATCTCCGCCTCGCGGTGCACCTTGGTGACCAGCGGGCAGGTGGCGTCGACAGCGAAGAAATTTCGCCGCCGCCCCTCCTCGGGAACCGATTTCGGCACCCCGTGAGCGGAGAACACGACCGGCGCCCCGGTGTCCGGAATTTCTTCCAGCGTTTCCACGAACACCGCGCCCTTGGCGCGCAGGCTGTCGACCACGTAGCGGTTGTGAACGATCTCGTGCCGCACGTAGACGGGCGGGCCATAGAGGGCGAGCGCACGCTCCACGGTCTCGATCGCCCGCACCACGCCGGCACAGAACCCGCGCGGCGAGCACAGAAGGACCTTGAGCGGAGGCTTGCCGGTCGGGGACTGCATCGCGGCGCTGGTCATCAGGATCACACAGGTATGCTTGCCTTCGAGGCGACCCGACATGGCCGCCAGAAGCGCGCGGTGTCAAGCCGCGGCGGCCGTTCCGGCCAATTTCCCGACGAAGCCGAAGGCATTGCGCTCTGCCGCTCCGATTGCCTATATACTACCCACTTTCCACTCATCTTCGATGACGTGGTGCTTCGCCCGCTGGGCGGACGGAGCACAGAGGAGATTTACCATGGCCACCCAGCCGCTGATGCCGAAGGCGACCGCCGTCTGGCTCGTCGAGAACACGGCGCTGTCTTTCGACCAGATCGCCGACTTCTGCAAACTGCATCCGCTCGAGGTGAAGGCCATTGCGGACGGCGATGCCGCCCAGGGCATCAAGGGGCTCGATCCGATTCTCACCGGCCAGCTCAGCCGCGAGGAGATCGAGCACGCCGAGGCCGACCCGAACGTGCGGCTCAAGCTGGCTGAACCGAAGGTGAGACTGCCGGAAGCGAAACGCAAGAAGGGACCGCGCTATACGCCGGTCTCCCGCCGTCAGGATCGGCCCAATGCGATCCTCTGGCTGGTGCGCAATCACCCGGAACTCCGGGAGAGCCAGATCATGCGGCTCGTCGGCACGACGAAATCGACCATCCAGGCGATCCGCGAGCGGACCCACTGGAACGCCGCCAATCTGACCCCCATGGACCCGGTCACGCTCGGTCTGTGCTCGCAGATCGACCTCGATCTCGAGGTGCATCGCGCCGCCAAGGAAAAGCCGGCCGAGCCGGAACAGGGCGTCACCTTGTTGCCGGCCGACGTCACCACCGGGCGCCCGCAGCCCGAGCCGGAAGCCGCCAAGAAGCCCGGCGAAGAACTCGACGTCGAGGCGGTGTTCGCCAAGCTCAAGCAGCTCGGCGGCAAGGGCAAGGAGTCCGATTCCGAGGGCGAGTGACCGCGGCCGGCGTTCGCAGGCCCTGCGACATTGCGCGCCACCGGCCGTGGGCGGGTCATGACCATCCTGTAATACCATGGAAAGGACATGGTAATAGGCCCGCTCTGCGCAGGCAGACCCCAGTTCAGCGAAGCCGGGCGCGGGTCGGACCCGAGCTATTGCGATACCTTCCGTAGCAGGACGCGGACGACTGACAGGCTTTCGTCTTCAAACAGGCCGGCCTGTTTCTGGTATTGAGCAGGACGCGTGAGGTCGATCCCCGCGTTCTCCTGACCAATACCGACGCCGCCCCGGTGGTGATTGCTGGCCCAGCGGAGCGGGTTTGACTGTCAGAGATCGTGTTTAATCCTTATAAGTCATTGATTTAACCGATTTTTTAACTTCAAGCCCGAGGATCTCTTCCTCGACGACACGAGCGAGGACGAGATGCGCAGACTCAACATGCGAATCGGGACGAAGCTCGCGATGACCGCCGGCGTCAGCGTGACGCTCGTTCTGGCGATGATCGGCAACGAAGTGCGGGTGACCGCACTGACCGAGTCGATGGACGCGCAGGTCAAGGCCAGCCGAACGGTCCTGCAGGCCGTGCTCGAGATCGGCAACGACCAGCGTGGCGCCGACATTCAAAGCCGCAACATGCAGAACGCCGCCGGGCCGTCGGACGTGGACGAGGCGCTGCAGCGCCTGGAGGAATTCGAGGCCAACGGCAACGACCGGTTTGCGACCGCCCTCCAGGCCGCCAACGCCGAAGGCCGCGCCAATCTCGAAAAGGCCCGTGACCTGTTCAAGGCCTATATCGCGGCCGTGCGCGACTACGCCGCCGTGCAAAAGGAATATCTCGCGGCCCGCGATCTGCAGACCAAGCTCGACGTCGAATGGCCGACCAAGTTCGACCCGGTGCTCAACAGCCTGGCGGTCGCGGCGGCCGGCAACCGCGAGGAATTCACCCGCACGCTGGAGGAGGGCGACGCCGCGTTCAAGCAGGCCCGGCTCGTGTTCTGGTCCTACCTCGTGCACAAGAGCGCCGACCAATTGGCGCGCATGAACGAGTCCTTTGCCGAGGCGCAGCGCCTGTTCAAGGAGGCGCGCGGGATGACGCTCGACAAGCCGACCATCGCGGGCCTCGACACGCTGGTGAACTACGTGCCGGCCTACAAGGCCGCGATCGATCGCACGCTCGCCGCGATCAAGCAGCGCGACGCGCTCATCCGCGACCGCGCCGATCCGGTCCGCCAGCAGGCGGACGAGCTCTTCGACATCGTCAAGATGACGGCGAGCGCCTGGGCAAGCGACCTCGAATCCTCCTCCAACGCCGAAAAGGCGCGCGCCCGGCACGTCACGTTCCTGCTCGGCTCCTTCGTCGTGCTGATGATGATCGGCTCTGCGGTGTTCTCGGCGCTCGGCGTCGGCCGGCCGATCCGCCGGATCGGGGAGGTTCTGCTGGCGCTGGCGCAGGGCGAGAAGGGAGTGGAGATCCCCTACGCCGGGCGCGGCGACGAGGTCGGCGACGCCGCCCGCGCGGCGCAGACCTTCAAGGACAACCTGTTACGCGTC
>CAZIGW010000253.1:0-8663 GCA_964538565.1 uncultured Hyphomicrobiales bacterium
ATCGGCCGCGAACGCCTTGCGGTCGAAGCCGAGGCGCGTTCGGGGAAATTCGCAGAGCGCCTGCACTCCCGAGGGGCCGAGGCGGATGCGCCAGGTCTGCCGCTCGGTCGGCTTGGGTGCCGCGAAGGCGCTGGCGGTCAGGAGCGCGATGTTGGCGCCTCTGTCCGGATCGCGGGCCGATTCGTAACGAATGACGGCTATCTCCGCCGCGCGTGCCGTTTCGGCAAGATCCTGGCAGGGGGCGTAGTCGGTCGGATGCGTCCAGGCCGCGCGCTGGTCGACGAAGGGCGCCACGGTCAGGTCGAGTCCCTGGGAGGTGGCGTAGAGCGCCGCAAACGCGGTGAACTCGCCGGCGTCATGCGGCCAGGGCGTCTTCGGCGATTCGGCGAAGAACAGCAGCCGGTGAAACGCCGCCTCGGCGACGGCGGTCTGCACCGCCGCGGAGGCGTAGTAGACGCCCGGCGTCATGCCGGGCCGGCGGAAGCGCGAACCGTGCGGATAGGGGGCGCCGTAGCGGAACGGGGTCGCCAGCAGGTAGTCGAGAAACCGCGATTCGGGCGGCTGCGGCGGCTTGGTCTGCTCGATCAGCTCCTCGAGCAGGGCCTGTTCCTCCAAGGTGTCGACGAGCTTGAGCGTGGAGACCTGGTGCTGGGCCTCGACCATGCGCCAGCACGAGCCTGAGAGGGCGCGCGCCTCAGACGACAGCGCGGCGGGCGTCCAGGTAGGCGATGACATCGACGAGGCCCGACACGGTTTGCATTTTCTCGATCGGTCGCCCGCCGAGGGCGCTGTTCTCGGCCCTGAGCCAGGCGCGGGCCACCGCCTGATCGCCGCCCACGATCGCGTCGAGCGAGCGGAACAGCCGGATCAGGAGCGTCGCCAGTTCGAACGGCTTGTCGCCGCGTCCCAGCACATAGGTCCCGCTGCCGATGCGCGACATCGTCGCCTCGGAGACGCCGATCACGCGGCCGGCCGCCTTGTTCGACAGCCCAAGCTGGGCGGCCGCGCGCACCAGCGCCTTGGTGACGACGGCGCCTTCGACGGTGGCGGAGCGGGCGGAAACGGGCCGAAGCATGGGAAATGAGCCTAGATCCTACGAAAGAATCATATAGCACACTTTCCACAGAATGCAACCGACGAGAACACGGGCAGGCCGGGCCGGTCAGATAAAACGCCAGCGTTCTCAGTCACTTAATCGGCGCGGGGGCGGCCGGGCCGCGGCCGCGCCGCCTGTGCGCGGCGCTTGAGACTTATCGAATCAGCCGCTGCCCCCTACATTCGACCTGTCGTTAACAACAGAAAGGAGGTGATCCAGTGTCTCATTGTCATTCGCCGTGGTCGCCCGGCATTCCGGACCTGGATTCTCGCCTCTGCCGAGGGTCGCGCGTGACCTAACGCGTTGGGGTCTGGAGCCGGCCTGCGGCTCGACAATGGAAGGGCTGCCCGCAAGGCAGCCCTTCTTGTTTCTGGAGGGGTCTGGCGCCGGGTGGCGCGTTCAGCCGAATCGGCGGGCGATCAGGTGGTCGAGCGACAGCACGCCGGGTCCGCGGGCGATCACCACCAGGAAACACGTCGCCCACACCCCGTGGGTCGGCCACGCGCCCGGGTAGACGAAGATTTCGATCACGGCCGTCATGCCGAGGAGCGCCAGCGCCGAGAGCCGCGAGGCGAGCCCGATGACGAGCAGCACGGGAAGCAGGTGCTCGGCGGCGGCGGAGATGTGGGCGGCGATCACCGGGTCGATGAACGGCAGCGCGTATTCCTCGCGAAACAGCGCGATCGCGCTGTCGGTGACGTGCCAGCCGTCCACCTTGGTCTCGCCCGACTGCCAGAACACGGCGGCCGGAAACACCCGGGCGGAAAGCCCGATCAGCGCGTAGGGGATGCGGTCGAGCAACCCGAAGGCGCGGCGGACGACCTCGGCGAGCCCGGGGGCGGGTTGTGAAATCACGAGCGGCATGGTCATGGGTGCCTTTCCTTCGACGGCTCGGGCAGGACGATCCCCGTGACGAGGCCCGAGCCGATGAGCCCCGCAAGGTTGGAGGTGAGGTCGAACCCGGCGCTGTCCGCGCGCGCCGCCTCGACCGCGGCGGCGAGCGGCTCGCCGGCCGCCAGGGCCAGCACGAACGCGGCCCCGCCCGGCGGCAGCCGGCGGACTTCGACATCGAACTGCGGACGGGCAACGAGCGCGTCTTCGCCGCGCCAGTCCTCGATCGCGGCGAGGGCCGCTTCGCCGGCGTTCATCGCCCAGATGGTGACGACCGGATGGGCGGAGCGGACGACGCGCACGGAGGGGTGCAGCAGGACCCGCGCTGTCCCGAGCCGCGCCGGGTCGACGCGTGCCAGCGTCGCGGCATCGGCGGAAGCGGCGTCGGCGGCGTGGTAGGCGTGGGTGCGGGCGGCCTCGAGCCGGGCGACATCCGCCAGGTATTCGAGCTCGGCGGCGGGCGGGAACTGCGCAATGAACCGCGGGAAGTCGTCCCCGTAGAACATCAGGATCGGGGAGCGCGGCGGATGCGCGGCGACGAAGACGCGCGCCATCCCCCGGAAGAACTCTTCGCCGACGAGCGCCCGTACGGCCGGAAACCGGCTCTCGACCGCGCTGACGAGGCTGACGGCGACGTTGTTGCGGTAGACCGCGAAGCGCGCCACCGGGATCGCCGGCGTGTGCGCGACGACGCCTTCGGGTACCGGCAGCTCGGGCGCGAGCAGGGCGGTTGCGAAAGAGGCTTCGAATCCGGCCGACATCCCGACCTCCCGTGCGAGGCTTACGCGGCCGGCGCGCGGCGCGCGTGCTCGAGCACCGCCTGGGCGGCGAGCGCTTCGGCGCGCAGGCGCGTCCACTCCGGAACGTCGTTGTCCCATTCGATCAGCGTCGGCAGCGGGCCGGCGCGGCCGATCACGAAGGCATAGAGCTCCCACACGGGCTCGGCGACCGGCGTCCCGTGCGCGTCGATCAGCAGCGGCGCGCCGGTGTCGTCGACGGTCGCGTCGTGGCCGCCGAGGTGGATCTCCTTGACGCGATGGAGCGGAAACGCCTCCAGATAGGCGAACGGGTCGAGCCCGTGGTTGCGCGCGCAGACGAACACATTGTTGACGTCGAGCAGGAGCCCGCAGCCGCTGCGGCGCGATACCTCGGCAAGAAAATCCGTCTCCGCAATCGTGCTTTCGGCGAAGCGCACGTAGGTCGAGGGATTTTCCAGCAGCATCTCGCGCCCGAGCGCCGTCTGCACCTCGTCGACGTGCTCGATGACCCGGCGCAGCGTGTCCTGTGTGTAGGGCAGCGGCAGAAGATCGTTCAGATAGACCTCGCCGTGCGAGGACCAGGCGAGATGTTCGGAGAAGCTGTGCGGCTGGTAGCGTTCGCACAGGGCGCGCAGACGGGCGAGATGGTCGCGGTCGAGCGGACGCATCGAGCCGACGGAAAGACCGACGCCGTGCAGCGACAGCGCGTAGCGCTCGCGCAGGGCGGCAAGTTGCGCGTGCGGCGGGCCGCCGGCCCCCATGTAGTTCTCGGCATGCACCTCGACAAAACCGATCGGCTGCGGCGCGGCCATGATGTCGCGGAAGTGGACCGGCTTGAATCCGACGCCGGGGGCGGCGGGCAGGCGGCTCGAAGCGCGGGCGGCGGCGGCAAAGGCGGGCATCGGAGACCTCATGAAGCAGGGAAAGGCGGGGCGCGCGGAGGGGGGCGCGCGCCCCGTCGCCGAGGGGTCAGGACTTGATGGGGGTCAGCGAGCCCATGCCCTTCGGGGTCTTGATCGTCGTGCACGTGCCCTTGGCGACGTACTTCCAGGCGTTGCCCTGGTAGTCGACGTGCGAAGTGCCGGCGCAGGTCGTGCCGGGACCGGCCGCGCAATCGTTCTGGCCCTTGAGCGCGACTCCGAAGCATTTGTCCATCGTCGGCTGCGCCGGCTTCGGTCCAGCGAAGGCCGGCGCGGACAACATCGTCAAGGCGGCCGCGAACGAACCGGCGAGGGTGAGAGCGGCAGCAGTCGTCTTGGCAGTCATGGAAGATCCCCTTTCGAATGGGACGACCGGATACGAAAGCGATCCCCAGGGGACGTGCTTTCGGCGGGCCGGTGATCGGCCTCACGCAGGATCCTTCGCGGCGGGGAGCCCCGTCGTTACATCGGTCACGGGCATGTGTATGGTGATCGCGCCAGCGTCACGAACGCGTGAAACGGCGGACCGGGCCGTAACAATCGTCCCATCTGGAACGAATTGATCCATGGATACGCGCGTGAACGAGCGCGAGACACTCTGGTCCGACCTGATGCGGTCGGCGAACGCGGGAGACACGGGCGCCTATGCGCGGCTCCTGAAGGAATTGCTGCCGGCGCTGCGCGCGGCTGCCCGTCGCGGACTTGCGCGCGCCGGAAGCGCGGACACGGATGCCGAGGACATCGTGCAGGAAACGCTGCTCGCCATACATCTCAAGCGCCACACGTGGCGCTCCGAGGAGCCGATCGCGCCGTGGATCTGGGCGATCGCCCGCAACAAGCTCACCGACGTGCTGCGCCGGCGTGGCCGCCGCGTCGAGCTGCCGATCGAGGATTTCGCCGAAGTGCTGCCGTCCGAGGAAACGCGGCCGGCCGCGCCCGCGCACGACGTCGAGCGGCACTTGAAGACGCTGCCTGACGGTCAGCGCGCCGTCGTGCAGGCGGTCGCGGTGGAGGGCGTCTCGATCGCCGAGGCGGCCGCGCGCCTCGACATGAGCAATGGCGCGGTCCGCGTCGCGCTCCATCGCGGGCTCGCGACGCTCGCCGCCACCCTGAGGACGACCCGCTCATGAGAACCGACGATCTCATCCGCGCCCTGGCGGCGGACGCCGAGGTTCGCGAGCCGACGGTCGAGCGCCGGCTGGCGCTGGCCCTGCCGGCGGGTCTTGCCGTCACGGTGGCTCTGCTTCTGGCGACGCTCGGGTTGCGCTCGCACATCCTTTCGCTCATCGCCGAACCGCGCATTGCCTTCAAGTTCGTGGTCACCCTGGCGCTTGCGGTCCCGGCGGGCCTGCTCGCGCTGCGGCTGGCGCGCCCGGGCGCCCGTGTGCAGGGATGGCTGTGGGTGCTGGCGCTGGCCCCGGCGCTGCTGGCGGTCGGAATCGCGGTCGAGCTCATCGCCGTGCCGGCGTCCTCCTGGGAGCCGCGTCTCGTCGGCCGCTATGCGCCCTATTGTCTGGTGAGCGTGCCGTTGCTGTCGATTCCGCTGCTCGCGGCGGCGCTCGTGGCGCTGCGGCACGGCGCGCCGACGCGGCCGGCGCTGACCGGGGCCATGGCCGGGCTGTTGGCGGGCGGGCTCGCCGCGGCGGTCTACGCCACGCACTGCCCGGACGACTCGCCGCTGTTCGTCGCCGCCTGGTATTCGCTGGCGATCGGATTCGTCGCGGTGCTGGGAGGCTTTCTCGGCAACCGGGTCCTGCGCTGGTAGGGCCTCAGAACCGGTCAGGTCCACCGAAAAAGAAATCGAACGGCTCCGGCCGCGGAGGCGGCGGAGGCGGCCTGCGGGTTGGCCGCGTTTCGTCGTCGAAGAGGATCGCGCCGTTTCGAACTCGGCCGGTGTCCCGTTCCGAGAACCATTCCGGCCGATCGCTGTCGCGCGTCCTTCCGTAGACGACGACCCGCCGCCCGTCGGGCAGTTGGTAGACGCGCGCCGGATTGTCCGCGTATGGATCGCTTGCCTCCGGGTTCTCGGTCGGCACGCGCGAACGGATCGTCCGCCTGGCGCTGCGGGTCCGCTTGCTGCGCGCGTGCGCGCGATCGGACTTGGTCCCGCTCGCTTCCGGCGCAGCCGCGTCGGGCTTGCCCATCTCCCTGGCGTTCGGCGCGGCGGTTTCGGCCGCCGCGTCATTCGCATGGGCGACGGCTTGCGTCGGCGCCGGCGCAGCCGTACTGCGCGCCGGTCCCGCGGCCACCGAATTCTCGGCGCGCGGGTTCGCCGCGGCGGGCTCGGGCGACTGGCTCGTTGCGCGCTGCCCGATGCCGTCGGTCGTCGGGGAAGCGGGCTGCGACGGCTGCACTGAGGCGTCGGCGTTCGATGCGTTCCGGGATTCGCCGGTCGGCGCGACGCTTGCCGGAGCGTCGGACGCGGCCGGGCGATCGAACAATCCGAGCGAGGAGACCGTGGAGGTCGCCACCATGGCGAGTCCGCCGGTCGTCACCGCGAGCAGAATGACGGCCGACACGGCGCTCGCGCGCCTGAGCGAGCGTCCGTCCCGGCCGCTGCGGCCGTAGCGCGGCAGCGACGAAACCGGGCGACGAGGGAGCGGTGCGGGCATTGGCACCTCCTCTGCGGCCGTCCTTTGTGGCCATTCGAATTGCGCGGGGCGCCCGTGTTGAACGCGAGGGGGCCGCGGCAGTTCCCAATCCAGCAATGGATTGGATGCAGGGCCGAAAGATGGCAGAATGCGGAACTCAGCGGGCGTTCAGCCCCCGGGTCGGGGAGGGTGGAATCGTGAGTGAGCGCATCCGGCGCGATGTCGGCGTGCGTGGCGCGATTTCCTGTCACTTTCGTCCATCGAGGAAACCGCAGGCGCATTCGCTCGTTCTCGTCCCGCCGGCTCGTGCCGGGAGGCCAGACGCGCCGCGCCACGCCTCATCCGCGGAGCAGCGCAGGTCCCCATGATCAAACGCGTCCTTCTCGGCCTGCTCGCGGCGATCGTCATCGCCGTGGGCGGATTTCTGCTGTGGGCCAGAGAGCCTGAAATCGCCGCGATCGATCCGCCGGCGAAGACCTCGTTCGATCCGGCGATGGTCGCGAAGGGCGCACAGCTCGCCGCGATCGGCAATTGCAATACCTGTCACACCGCCCAGGGCGGCCCATCCTTCGCGGGCGGCCGGGCGTTGCCGACACCGTTCGGCACGATCTACACGACCAACATCACGCCCGATCCAGAGACGGGAATCGGACGCTGGTCGCTCGAAGCCTTTCGCCGTTCGATGCACGACGGCGTCGACCGCCAGGGACGTCACCTCTATCCGGCCTTTCCGTACGATCACTTCACCAACGTGAAGGACGACGACGTCGCGGCGATCTACGCGTTTCTCATGACGCGCGATCCCGTGCACGCGCCGGCGCACGCCAACGACCTGCCGTTTCCGCTCGGCAACCGGCTGACCGTCGCGGGCTGGAAGCTCCTGTTCCTGCGGCGCGGCGCCTTCGAGCCGGACCCGGCGCACGACGAGACGTGGAATCGCGGCGCCTACCTGGTCGCCGGCCTCGCCCACTGCGGCGCCTGCCATACGCCGCGCAACGCGCTTGGCGCGGAGCGGGTGGGCGATCGCCTCGCCGGCGGGACTTCGGAGGGCTGGCACGCGCCCGCCCTCACCGCGCAGTCGCCGGCGCCGGTTCCGTGGACCGCGGACGCGCTCTTCACATACCTGCGCGAAGGCTTCGAACCGCGCCACGGCGCCGCCGCCGGACCGATGGCCGCCGTGACGCGCAATCTGGCGATGGCCCCGGAACAGGATGTGCGCGCCATCGCCACCTACATCGCGGCTCTTGCGGGAAATCCGCCGCAGCCGCAAGATCTGCAGAAGAAGACCGACGAGCTCGTGGCCCGCGCGGCGCACCCGCAGGCGAGCGGCGGAGGCAAGGGTGCTGCGGAAGATGCGACGAGCGCGGCGATCTATGCGGGCGCCTGCGCCCGCTGCCATTCGGACACGCAGGCGAGCGGCGCGGTCGGCGCGCTCAACTTCGCGCTGGTCAGCGCGGTGCGCGGCCCCGATCCGCGCAACGCGATCCGCGCGGTTCTCGACGGCATTCATCCGCCCGACGGCCGTCGTGGCGTGACGATGCCGGGCTTCGCGACGGCGCTGACCGACGCGCAGATCGCCGGGCTGATGGCCTACATCCGGGCGCGCTTCACCACGGAGCCGGCCTGGAACAATCTCGAGGACGAAGTGCGCCGGATCCGCCAAGGCAAGGAACAGAGCTAGGGCATGATCCCGAACAGCGGATACCGGTGTTCGGAAAAGATCATGCTCAAATCGAAGTGTGGGAAGGGGTGGTGATTCGAAGATAAGGTCATCCCGCTCCAGGCCGAACGCGGGCGATTGCCGCCTCCTGCAGACCGCAAAGGACATCAGAATGGTCACTCTCACCATCAACGATCATTCGCATCAGGTCGACGCCGATCCGAGCACGCCGCTGCTCTACGTGCTGCGTGACAATCTCGAGTTGAACGGCGCCAAATACGGCTGTGGCCTCGGCCAGTGCGGAGCCTGCACGGTGCTGGTGGACGGCAAGCCGGTCTACTCGTGCGTGACCCCGATCGTCGCGCTGGAGAAGCGGCGCATCACCACGCTCGAGGGGCTCGGCACGCTCGACAATCCGGGACCCCTGCAGCGCGCGTTCATCGACGAGCAGGCGGCGCAATGCGGCTATTGCATCGCCGGCATGATCATGCGGGCGCAGGCGCTGCTCGAACGCAATCGCAATCCCTCCGATGCCGAGATCCGCGAGCACATGCAGCCCAATCTCTGCCGCTGCGGGACGCACATGCGGATCCTGCGGGCCGTTCGCCGCGCCGCCGTGGCGATGAAGTCGGCCGACGCATCGCACGTGACGACGGAGGCCGGCCGATGAAGCCCGTACGCGCCACGTACCTGTCCCGACGCGCGCTCCTCTCCGGCAGCGGCGCGCTCATCGTCAGCTTTTCTTTC
>CAZIGW010000254.1:0-7133 GCA_964538565.1 uncultured Hyphomicrobiales bacterium
GCGCTCGTTCGCCGGGCTGCAGATGCGCATCGAGAAGGTGATGGACGTCACCATCAGCCGGGAGGTCGAGCGGCTGGAGAGCCGGCTTCTCGTGCTCGCCACGGTCGGGTCGGCAGGCCCCTTCGTCGGCCTGTTCGGCACCGTGTGGGGCATCATGACGAGCTTCCAGTCGATCGCGGTGTCGCAGAATACCTCGCTCGCAGTCGTCGCCCCCGGCATCGCCGAGGCCCTGTTCGCAACGGCGGTCGGCCTCGTGGCGGCCATACCGGCGACGATTTTCTACAACAAGTTCGTCTCCGAGGTGAACAAGCAGGCCCAGCGTCTCGAGGGCTTCGCCGACGAGTTCTCGGCCATCCTGTCGCGGCAGATCGACGAAAGGGCGTGAGGGGACACCATGGCGGGGACCAGCATGGGGGCGGGGGTCGCGGGCGGGGGACGGCGGCATCGCCGCAAGCCCGTCATGAGCGAGATCAACGTCACCCCGATGGTCGACGTCATGCTGGTGTTGCTCATCATCTTCATGGTGTCGGCGCCGCTGCTGACCGTCGGGGTGCCCATCGACCTGCCGCAGACCCAGGCCAAGAGCCTCGACCAGGACAAGGAGCCCCTGACCGTCTCGGTCAACACCAAGGGCGAGGTGTTCCTGCAGAACACCCAGGTCGACATCGACGAGCTCGTCCCCAAGCTCAAGGCCATCGCGGACGCCCGCGGCGGGGGCGGGGACGAGCGCATCTATGTGCGTGGCGATCGCAAGGTCGATTACGGTACAGTCATGAAGGTCATGGGGCGGCTTTCGTCCGCCGGCTTCCGGCGCGTTGCGCTGGTGACGGAGGTGGAGCAGGGGTCCTGACGCACGCATGAAGACCGGCCTCACGATATCGGTCACGGGCCACGCAGCCATGCTGCTCTGGGCGCTCGTGTCGTTCTCGGCGAAGCCGTTCGAGGTGTCGCAGGCCGATTCGCTCCCCGTCGACATCATCTCGGAAACCGACTTCTCGCAGATGATGGCCGGGTCGAAGACCGCCCCGAAGGCCGAGAAGCCGAAGCCGATCGTCGACAAGCTGGCCGAGCCGAAGGAGGCGAAGGACGACACCCCCAAGGTGTCGGACAAGCAGGAAATCGTCACCGCCTCGAGCGAGCCGACGCCGCCGCCGATGCCGGAGCCGAAACCGCCGGAGCCCAAGCCCGTTCCGGTGCCGCCGCAGACGCGCACCGAGACCAAGCCGGAAAAGGCCAAGACCGAGCCGAAGGTCGATCCGATTGCCGAGGCGCTGAAGAAGGAAGAGGCGAAGAAGCCGCAGGAGAAGCCGAAGCCGCAGCAGGCGCGCAAGGAGCCGACGCCGCCGAAGAAGACGCCCCCGCAGCCGCGCTTCGATCCCGCCAAGGTCGCCGCGCTGCTCGACAAGCGCGATCCGCGCCGGCACGCGGCGAGCGGCGACGTGCTCAACTCCACCGCCTCGCTCGGCGTGCCGACCGGCAATGCGCCGCGCCTGTCGCAGAGCGAGATCGACGCGCTGCGCGCGCAGATCCAGGCCTGCTGGAATCCGCCCGCCGGCGCCGCCGACGCCAAGGATCTGATCGTCAAGGTTCGCCTGATGCTCAATCAGGACGGCTCGCTCTTGGGCGAGCCCATCGTGCTCAACCGGGGCGGCAGTCCGTTCTTCCAGGTCGCAGCCGAAAGTGCCATGCGCGCCATCCGCCGGTGCCAGCCCTATCGGCTTCCGATCGCGAAGTACGAAGTGTGGAAGGATGTTGAAGTGACCTTCGATCCCCGCGACATGTTCCGCGGCTGACGTCCCTTGCCCCCGCATCGAGAAGATCCGTCCATGCCCGAACTCCATTCGATTCCGTCTCGTTCAGGCCTCACCCGCCGCCGACTGCTCGCAGCCGGCGCGGCCGCCACCGCCGGCGCGTTCGCCGGCCTCGCCCCGCGCCCGGCTGCGGCCGTCCTGCAGATCGACGTCACGCAGGGCAACGTGCAGCCGCTGCCGATCGCGCTGCCGGATTTTCTCGGCGGCAGCCCGACCGACACCGAGACGGCGCACAACGTCACGCAGATCATCAGCGCCGACCTGCGGCGCAGCGGCCTGTTCGCGCCGATCGATCCGGCGGCCTTCATCGAGAAGATCGTCAACGTCGACGCCGTGCCGCGCTTTCCCGACTGGCGCGCCATCAACGCGCAGGCGCTCGTCACCGGGCGCATCACGCGCCAGCCGGACGGGCGGCTGCGCACCGAATTCCGCCTGTGGGACGTGTTCGGCGGCCAGCAACTCGCCGGCCAGCAGTATTTCACCACGCCCGACAACTGGCGGCGCATCGCCCACATCATCGCCGACGCGGTGTACGAGCGCCTCACCGGCGAGAAGGGCTACTTCGACACGCGCATCGTCTTCATTGACGAGACCGGTCCGTCGCAGCGGCGCGTCAAGCGTCTGGCCCTGATGGATCAGGACGGCGCCAACGTGCGCTATCTCACGCGCGGAGAAGAGCTCGTGCTCACGCCGCGCTTCTCGCCTTCGACACAGGAGATCACCTACATGGCCTACGGGCAGGGCGATCCGCGCGTCTATCTGCTCAACATCGAGACCGGGCAGCGCGAGATCGTCGGCAATTTTCCCGGCATGTCGTTCTCACCCCGCTTCTCGCCCGACGGCCAGCGCGTCATCATGAGCCTGCAGCAGGGCAGCAACTCCAACATCTTCGTGATGGACCTGCGCTCGAAGGCGACGACGCGGCTCACCGACACGGCGGCAATCGACACCGCGCCTTCCTATGCGCCCGACGGCAGCCGCATCTGCTTCGAGTCCGATCGCGGCGGCTCGCCGCAGATCTACATCATGAGCGCGAACGGCGGGCCGGCGCAGCGCATCAGTGTCGGCGAGGGCAGCTATTCGACGCCGGTTTGGTCGCCGCGCGGCGACGTGATCGCCTTCACGCGCCAGTACCAGGGCAAGTTCGCGATCGGGGTGATGAAGATCGACGGATCGGGCGAACGCATTCTCACCGAGGGCTTCCACAACGAAGGTCCGACGTTCGCGCCGAACGGCCGCGTGCTCATGTTCTTCCGCGATCCCGGCGGCAATTCCGGCCCGTCGCTGTTCACGATCGATCTCACCGGCCGCAACGAGCAGCGCGTGCCGACGCCCGCCTATGCGTCGGATCCCGCATGGTCGCCGCTGCTCTCGTGATGCTGCGTTCGGCGAAGCTCGGCGGGAACTCTGTGACGTTCCTGCCACGTTCGTCCGGCAAAACGGGATCCCTGGCCGGATTCTGTGGACGCCTCGATCTCGCCGCGTTCACGCCGCATTAACCATTCGAAAAGGTTTCGATCGATTCCTCAATTTGACGGGGTGGCTGCAAGTCCTCGTCAAGGTTGACGGAACCTTCGCTTAACGAAGGCCCGCTAGACCGGAAGCAGGCTAACGGACCGGGAGGCAGGTCCGGTCACGCATTGCAAGCAAGAAGGAGTCGCCGGAATGTTCAATCTCACGCGTCTCGTTCGCGGTACCCGGCTTGCCGCCGCTCTGGCCGCGGCGCTGTCGATCGCGGCCTGCGCCAACAATCCGACCAACCAGAGCCAGGCGGGTTTGACAGGGGCGGCGACGCCGGGCAGCGCGCAGGATTTCGTCGTCAACGTCGGCGACCGCGTTTTCTTCGAGACCGATTCCTCGGAGCTCACGCCGCAGGCGCGCGCGACGCTCGACAAGCAGGCGCAATGGCTCAACCTCTACAATCGCTACTCGTTCACGATCGAAGGCCACGCAGACGAGCGCGGCACGCGCGAGTACAACATCGCGCTCGGGGCCCGGCGCGCCCAGGCGGTGCGCGACTATCTGATCGCCCGCGGCGTGCAGGCCAACCGCATGCGCACGATCTCGTACGGCAAGGAGCGCCCGGTCGCGGTGTGCAACGACATTTCGTGCTGGTCGCAGAACCGCCGCGCCGTGACGGTGCTCAACGCGAGTTCCTGACCGAGACGGCGCGCGATCGAGCTCTCGCCGGCGCCCCTCGCGGGCGCCGGTCGCGTTCGGGAGCAATGACGGAGGTTTGGCGAGTCCGGTGTTTCGGGGTTGAGTTGAGGGCTGCGGTGGCGACAATGCGGCCGCCAGTCACAATTTGGACTCACGATTTCGTATGGTACTGAGGATCCCCGATCGAGACCCGCACGTCATGATCCGACCGCCCCGCAGCGCACCCGCGCGATTTGCCCTGGCGACCGCGCTCGCCCTGACCGCGGCCCTGCCTGGCGCGGCCCAGGCGCAGCAGCGACAGGGCGGTCTGCTCGATGGCCTGTTCGGCGGGTCCTCCGACCAGCAGCAGCAAGACAGCCCCGGGCGTGTCGCCCAAATGTCGGCGCCCGACCTGCTGGTCCGCCTCGATCAGCTGGAAAGCCAGGTGCGGCAGCTCACGGGCGCGATCGAGCAGCTCCAGTTCCGCAACCAGCAGCTCGAACAGTCGCTGCGTCGGATGCAGGATGACACCGAATACCGCTTCCAGGAATTGGGCTCGAAGGGCGGGCGTGCGGGTCCGCGGCCGCCCGCCGGTCCGCCGCCGGCGGCCCCGGTGGCGCCGAGCCGTCGCTCCGAGGCGATCGAGCCCACGCCCGCACCCTTGCCCGGTCCCGCCCCTGCGCCCGCCACCACGGCGCGTGCCGACAGCCGCGCCGGGGACGTGTTCGACCCGGCCCTGCATCCCAATGCGCCGGGCGCGCCGCGCATGCTTGGCGCGATCCCGCCCGGCAGCAACGCGGCGCCTCCGCCGGTCGAATCGAGCGGGGGTGATTCCGTGGGCATCCCGGGCGGACGCGCCGCCGGGGCGCCGCTCGATCTCACCACCATGTCGAGCCGGGCCGGGGGTGCGCCGACGCCGCCGGCAGGCGTCCAGAGCGCCGGTGCAGGGCCTCTGCCGGCTCCGCCGCCGCGCTATCCCAATGCCACCGGGCCGAGTCTCGCGAGCGCGAACGCTGTCGAACCGCCCTCGCAGAGTCCGAAGGACGAATACGACCTCGGCTACGGCTACATGCTGCGCAAGGACTATGCGCTCGCCGAGAACACCTTCCGGGAGTTTCTGCGCAAGTATCCGGCCGACCGCCTCGCCGCCGAGGCGCAGTATTGGCTGGGAGAGAGCCTGTTCCAGCGCCAGCGCTATCGTGACGCCGCAGAGTCCTTCCTCACGGTGACCACGAAGTACGAGGGCACCGGAAAGGCGCCCGACGCGCTGCTGCGTCTGGGTCAGTCGCTCGCGGCGCTCGGCGAGAAGGAGGCCGCCTGCGCGGCGCTCGGCGAAGTCACCCGCAAGTATCCGCGCGCCGCGCTCAACGTGAAGCAAAGCGTCGAGCGGGAACAGAAGCGTGTCCACTGCTGAGGAACGTCCGGTCTCCGCCGAGGAGGCCGACGCGCTCCTCGCCGATCTCGCCGGTGCGCCCGCTCTGGTTCTCGCCGTCTCCGGCGGCCCCGATTCGACCGCCATGCTCGTGCTGGTGGCGCAATGGCGACGGCGGCTGGAGCGCGGTCCCGATCTTCTCGCCGTCACGGTCGATCACGGCCTGCGGCCGGAATCGAAGCGCGAGGCCGCGGCGGTCAAGCGCTTCGCCGCCGAAATCGGAATTCCTCACCGGACCCTGCGCTGGAGTGGCAAAAAGCCGACAACCGGCCTGCAGGAGAAAGCGCGCGCGGCGCGGTACGATCTGCTCGCCTCGGCGGCGCGGCGGACCGGCGCGCGGCACGTGCTCACCGCCCACACCCGCGACGACCAGGCGGAAACCGTGCTGCTGCGCCTGGCGCGCGGCAGCGGCCTGACCGGTCTCGGCGGCATGGCGCGTCTTGTGGCGCTCGGCGAAATCTCGCTCGTGCGGCCCTTTCTCGACATTCCCAAGGCGCGGCTCGTCGCCACGCTGCGGGCGGCCGGGGTGACATTCGCGCAGGACCCCTCGAACCACGATCCGCGCTTCACCCGCGCGCGGCTGCGCCGTGTCATGCCCATTCTGGCCGGGGAGGGGCTCGATGCCGGCCGGCTTTCGCTGCTGGCGCGCCGGTTGCGCCGTGCGGACGCGGCCATCGACGCCGCCGTCGAGGATGCGGCGCGCCGCGTCACCTCCGTGCCGTGGCCGCACACGGGACCGGTGGAGTTCGATGCCGGGGCGTTCGCGGTTCTGCCGACCGAGGTGGCGCTGCGCATGCTCGGACGCGCGATCGCCCGGGTGGGCGACGAGGGCCCGGTGGAGCTCGGCAAGCTCGAAACCCTGTTCGACGGATTGCGGGCCGCCCTTGGATCCGGGTCGGCAGCCGGGGGCGCGGCGCGATTTCGTCGCACGCTCGCCGGTGCCGTAGTGACGCTCGGGGGCGAACGCATGACGGTCGAGCGGGCGCCGCCGCGCAGGATTCGCGCCGATTCGGGGAAATCCGCCATGCGATCAAGTCGTAAGCCCGCAAGGGACCCGTTCACCACCCGCGGGTAAAATGTCGGATATTCGGCCCCATTCGCTTGGCATCGATGGACTTGGTACCTACATTGGGCCTCTGGACGGAGCCAGGGGCTGCCGTCAATCGAGCGCACGGGGAACGATGATCGGGGACCCGACACCTCCCGCAAGCGTGCCATGAAGGTCGTCGAATGAACGCAAATCTGCGCAACTTCGCCCTCTGGGTGATCATCGTTCTGCTGCTGCTCGCGCTCTTCACGCTGTTCCAGAATCCCGGCCAGCGCTCCGTCTCGCAGGACATTTCGTTTTCGCAGCTTCTGAGCGAGGTGGATCAGGGCCGGGTTCGCGACGTCGTGATCCAGGGCCCGGACATTCACGGCACCTTCACGGACGGCCGCAGCTTCCAGACCTACGCGCCGAACGATCCGACGCTCGTGCAGCGCCTCTACGGCAAGGGCGTGTCGATTTCGGCGCGCCCGCCGCAGGACAACGTGCCGTGGTTCGTGTCGCTGCTCGTGTCGTGGCTGCCCTTCATCGCGCTGATCGGCGTGTGGATCTTCCTGTCGCGGCAGATGCAGGGCGCCGGCGGCAAGGCGCTCGGTTTCGGCAAGTCGCGCGCCAAGCTTCTGACCGAGGCGCACGGGCGCGTCACCTTCGAGGACGTGGCGGGCGTCGACGAGGCCAAGCAGGATCTGCAGGAGATCGTCGAATT
>CAZIGW010000255.1:0-6630 GCA_964538565.1 uncultured Hyphomicrobiales bacterium
CTGGTCTATGAAAGGATCAAGACAGCACTGGAGAAGAACGGTGTCGCCCGCCAAATCCTGCTGATCCCCGAAGTCGTCGAGCGCGACGACGCCGATGTCGAGCGGCTGCTGGCGCGCGCCGACGAGCTCGCGCGTTTCGGCCTCGCGATCGAGCCGTTCGGTCCCGGCGCCGTCGCGGTGCGCGAGACGCCCTCGATGCTGGGCGAGATCGACGCGCAGGCGCTCGTGCGCGATCTTTCCGAGCACATGGCCGAATGGGACGAGGCGCTGCCGCTCGAGCGCCGCCTCATGCACCTTGCGGCCACCATGGCGTGCCACGGCTCGGTGCGCGCCGGCCGCAGGCTCAAGCCCGAGGAGATGAACGCGCTCCTGCGCGAGATGGAGGCGACACCCAATTCCGGCCAGTGCAACCACGGCCGGCCGACCTACGTGGAGCTGAAGCTTGCCGACATCGAGCGCTTGTTCGGGCGGCGGTGATGCGCGAGTTCCGCGAAACGCCGCCTCAGCCGAAGGCGTGACCCGCCGCAGCGACATTGGCGGATGACGCCTTGCTCATCCGCCCTGCGCTCGGGGCGCGCAGGGCGGCTTGCGCGCAGCGTAAACCGCCGGAGAAACGTCACGCCCGATGCCGCAGGAACACGACCTGCGTGTCGTCGTAGGTGCGCCGCTCGAGTTCGTCAAAGCCTTCCGGCGCGACGAATGGCGCGCTCGTCGCCTCCTCGACGACGACGAGCGCGTCGGGCGTGAGCCAGGCGCCGGCGTGCGCGGTGGCGAGCGCGCGTTCGGCGAGGCCCTTGCCGTACGGCGGATCGAGAAAGGCGAGGGAGAAGGGGCTGAGCGGATGCGCGGCGCCGAGCCGCGTGGCGTCGCGGCGGAAGATGCGCGTGGCCGCGCCAAGCCCGAGCGCCTCGACATTCTGGCGCAGCAGCGCGCGGGCTTGCGCGCCGTCGTCGACGAACAGCACGACGGCGGCGCCGCGCGAGAGCGCCTCGAATCCGAGCGCGCCGGTGCCGGCGAAGAGATCGAGCACGCGCGCGCCGGTGACCGGATCGCCGTAGGCGTGCGCCAGGATGTTGAACAGCGACTCGCGCAGCCGGTCGGCGGTCGGCCGGATCGCCTGCGATTTCGGCGCGACGAGCGTGCGCCCGCGCAGGCGCCCTCCGACGATGCGCATCAGTCCTTCCGGAACGGCGGCCGCGACGGGCGCGGGCCCGCCGAACGGTCGCGCCGCGCCGCGCGGCCGTGGCGCCTGGGGCGCGGCTCGGGCTTCTTCTCGCCGAGGCGTTCGACGACCACCGGCCGGCCCTTGCGGTCGGTGAGGACGCCGGCGCGTTTCGCGGACCCTTCCGGCTCGGCGGGCGCCTGAGCGCTGCGCGCGCCACGGAACCTGCGGCGCAGCGGCTTGTCGCGCTCGCGTTCGCGCCAAGCGTGCTCGGAACGCGGGCGCAAGCCCTTGCGCGGCTTGCGGCCTTCCTCCGCGCGCTCCCCGGTGGGCGCCAGCCGGCGTCGGTCGTCGCCACGAAGTCCGCGCGGGTGGTCCCCGCGCCGCGTGCGTTCGGGCGCACGCGCCTCGTCGCGTCGATCACGCCGCGGCGCGCGCGCGTCGCGGTCGGGCTCGGCTTCGCGCGCCACCACCGGGCTCGCGAAATCGGCGCCCGCGAGCGCCGTCAACCGCTCGCCGATCTGTTCGCGCAGCACGCGCGTGCGAACCTCCTCGATCGCGCCTTCCGCCAGCTCACCAAGCTGGAATGGGCCGAACGAGATGCGGATGAGCCGGTTCACCTGCAGGCCGAGATGGGCGAGCACGTTGCGCACCTCGCGGTTCTTGCCCTCGCGGATCGCGAACGTGAGCCAGACGTTGGACCCCTGCGCGCGGTCGAGCGTCGCCTCGATCGGGCCGTAACGCACGCCGTCGATCTCGACGCCGCCGCGCAGCCGGTCGAGATCGGGCTGCATGACGTGGCCGTGCGCGCGCACCCGGTAGCGGCGCAGCCAGCCGGTCTGCGGCAGTTCGAGCACGCGCGCGAGCCCGCCGTCGTTGGTGAGGAGCAGCAGCCCCTCGGTGCCGATGTCGAGACGCCCGACGCTCAGGAGCCGCGGCAGGTCCTTCGGTAGCCCGTCGAAGATGGTCGGCCGCCCCTCGGGGTCGCTCGTCGTCGTCACGAGGCCGCGTGGCTTGTGGTAGAGGAAGAGCCGCGTGCGCTCGCGCTCCGGCAACGGCGCCCCGTCCACGCTGATGCGATCGTCGCGCGTGACGTTGAGGGCCGGCGAGGTGATGACCGCCCCGTTCACCGCCACGCGGCCGGCCGAGATCCATTCTTCGGCGTCGCGCCGCGAGCAGAGGCCAGCGCGGGCGATCACCTTGGCGACGCGCTCGACCTCTTTCGGCGGCGAGGGCGCGAGGGGAGCGGGGCGCGGCAGGCCGGCCCCGGTTTTCCTGCCGCGGAACTTCGCGCCCTTCGCGTGCTTGCCGTGGCCATCCGCGAAGCGTCCCTTGCCGGGCCGGCTCGGGCCGCCCCTGGCTTCGCCGCGCCTGCCTTCGTGCCGCCCGGTGCGGGAGAAGGGCGGTCGGCCATCGTTGCTCTCGCGGGTCATGGCGAGGCTCGCCGTTCAGCCTTTTTCAGGTCGAGGACGGGGCGGCATCGCTCGACCTTTCGGCCTCGAGCATCCAGCGTGCCGATGCCGGAAAGGGATTTCGGAACATGTCTTGCGGAATCCTGCATCATCCCGTCCGACCGGCGCAATCCGCTCTTGCGATCATCCTCCCGATTCCGCATTTGGTCGCATCTTCTGTGGCGATCCGGTATCCACCTCGCCGGAAGATGCTCTAGCAGAGTTCACCGGCGGGGACGAGCATTGCCGCAGCCTTCGTTCATGGATCTCGCGCTCGAGGAGGCCCGCGCGGCCGCCGCCGCCGGAGAAGTGCCGATCGGCTGCGTGATCGTCTCCGGCGGCGAGGTGGTGGCGCGCGCCGGCAACCGGACGCTCGCCGACCGCGATCCGACCGCGCACGCCGAACTCCTCGCCATCCGGGCGGCCGCCGCCGCGCTCGGCTCCGAGCGCCTTGTCGACTGCGACCTCTACGTGACGCTCGAGCCTTGCGCCATGTGCGCGGCGGCGCTCTCGTTCGCGCGCATCCGCCGCCTCTATTACGGGGCCGCCGATCCCAAGGGCGGAGCGGTCGAGAACGGCGTGCGCTTCTTTTCCTCGCCCACCTGCCATCACCGGCCGGAGGTCTATGCCGGCATCGGCGAAGGCGAGGCCGCGGCGCTGCTCAGGGATTTCTTCCGCGCCCGGCGCTGAACCTCAGCGGTGCGCGAGTAGGGTGTGGAGCTTCTCCTTCACCTCGGCCTTGATCGGATCGGCCGCTCGCAGGATGGCGCTCGCCTGGAAGAAATCGAGCATGCGAAAGACGCCGACGTTCGGCCGCACGACGATCTCGGGCGCGCCGTGCTTGAGCTTCTCCGTCACGATCACCTGGCCCATCACCGTGATGGTGGCGAACACGCTCTCCCACGGGTCGGGCACCTGCCCGGGCACCGTCTGGCCGCCGGAGCAGTCGACCGCGAGCACCACGTCGGCGCGCCCGGCGAGCTGCATGAACGGCAGCGGATCGACCGCGCCGCCGTCGACCAGCACCTGGCCGTTGATCTCGAGCGGCCGCACGAGCCCCGGAATGGCCATCGAGGCGGCGATCGCCGGCCGCAGCGGCCCGTGCGAGAAGACGACTTCGCGGCGCGTGCAGAGGTCGGTCGCCACGACCACGAGCGGAATGACGAGCTTGGCGAAATCGTCCGGCACCGCCTCGGGCAGGAAGAGGGTGCAGAATTTCTCGGCGTCGACCAGCATCGGATTGCCGAACGGCGCGGTGAGGAAGACCGACAGCGCGGCGGCGCGAGCGGCGACGAGGCGGCGCAGCACCTCGCCGCGGTTGTGCGCGATGTCGATCACGTAGCGCCGCATCGCCTTGGCGGGCATGCCGGCCGCGTAGGCCGCCCCGATCAGCGCGCCGATCGAGGTGCCGGAGATCGCGACCGGCCGGATGCCGAGTTCGTCGAGCGCTTCGAGCACCACGATGTGCGCGAGCCCGCGCGCGCCGCCGGCGCCGAGCGCGAGCGCGAGCGACTTCTTGTGCGACGGACGCGCTCGCCGGGCGGTCATCGCGCCCCGGCCTGGCGCGCGAACGCCCACGCGGTCTCGGCGAGCGGCTGCACCATGCGCCCCATGTGCGCAGCATTCTCGTTGGCGGCCGTGCCGTCGCGCACGCGTCCGGCGATGCCCTGCAGGATCGCGGCGATGCGGAAGAAGTTGTAGGCGAGATAGATCGGCATGTGCGGCCGCGGATCGAGCCCGGTGCGCGCCACATAGGCCTCGACGTATTCTGAGTCCGACGGAATCCCGAGCGCCTCGAGGTCGTGGCCGACGAGGGTTCCGGTGCCGGCGCCGCCCTCGCTCGCCGGCATGTGCCACGTCATCAGGTGATAGGTGAAGTCGGCGAGCGGATCTCCGAGCGTCGCGAGTTCCCAGTCGAGCACCGCGCGCACGAGCGGATTTTCGCCGAGGATCAGGTTGTCGAGCCGGTAGTCGCCGTGCACGAGGCGTACCGCTGTAGGCGGCGGCACGTGCCGCGGCAGCCAGGCGATCAGCCGTTCCATCTCGTCGATCTCGCCCGTCTGCGAGGCGCGGTATTGCTGCGACCAGCGCGCGATCTGTCGCGCGACGTAATTTTCTCCGCGGCCGAAATCGCCGAGACCGATCGCCTGCGGATCGAACCCATGCAGCCACGCCAGCGTCTCGTTCATCGCCGCATAGACGGCGGCGCGCTCGGCCGGATCGGAGGCCGGCATGTGCGGCTCCCAGATCACCCGGCCTTCGACATGCTCCATCAGATAGAACGGGGTGCCGATGACGTCTGCGTCCTGGCACAGCAGGATCGGCACCGCGACCGGGAAGCCCTGCGCGTGAAGCGCCGCGGTGACACGGTATTCGCGCTCGACCGCGTGAGCGGAGGGCAGCAGCGCGCCGGGCGGCTTGCGCCGCAGCACGTAACGTCGCCGCGGCGTCGCGAGCAGATAGGTCGGATTCGACTGCCCGCCGCGGAACTGGCGCACGTCGAGCGGGCCGGAGAAATCCGCAACTCGGGACTTGAGATAAGCCTCGAGACGTGCGCCATCGAACGCGAGCGCGGCCGCCACCTCCTTGGTGCCGGAGAATGCCGTCTGGCGGTCGATTCTCATCGTGCGCTGTCCGAACGCTCGCGTGAACCGGTCGGAGATCCTGCAAGCGCGTTGCCGCCCCCTTCAGGCAAAGAAATCCAGGAGCGCCCGCGCGGTCGCTTCCGGGTTCTCCTCCGCGACGAAATGGCCGGAATCGATCGGTTCGCCGCGCACGTCCTGCGCCCACTCGCGCCAGATCCCGAGCGGCCCGCTGGCGCTCGGAATGCCGGCGGCGCCCCACAGCGCCAGCAGCGGGCAGGTGATCTTGCGGCCCGCCGCGCGGTCGGCTTCGTCGGCCTCGAGGTCGGCGGATTCGCCGGCGCGATAGTCCTCGCAGGTCGCGTGAATGCGCAGCGGATCGCTGAAGAACGCGCGGTAGTGCGCGAGCGCGCGCGGATCGAAGGCGGAGAGATCCTTCGACTTCGTCCAGCTCGCCATCTTCCAGTCGAGGAATTCGACCGGCGCCTTGGACAAGAGCATTTCCGGCAGCGGATGGGGTTGCGCCAGGAACGGCCAGTGCCAGATCTTCATCGCCATGCGGTGGTTCATGCCGTGCCACATCGCGTAGGTCGGCACGATGTCGAGCACCGCGAGACGCTCGACGCGGCCCGGATGGTCGAGCGCAAGCCGGTAGCCGACGCGTCCGCCGCGGTCGTGGCCGGCGAGCCGCACCCGCACGTGGCCGAGTGCCTCCATGATGTCGATCATGACCGCGCCCATCGCCCGCTTGGTGTAAGGCGTGTGATCCGGCCGCGCCTCGGGCACGGCCGACCAGCCGTAGCCCGGCAGGTCGGGGATGATCAGCGTGAAGCGCTCGGCGAGCCGCGGCGCCACGCGGTGCCACATCACGTTCGTCTGCGCGTAGCCGTGCAGCAGCATGAGGGGCGGACCGCTGCCGCCCGAACGGGCGAACATGCGGCCGATCGACGTGTCGATCCAGTGCGCGGCGAATCCGGGAAACAGATCTGCGAGGTCGGACATGCGGGCTCCGGGTCGGCCCATCTCAGCCCCCGCGCGGCCGGCGGTCAACGGCGCTCGTCGGCCGCCATCTCGCGCGCCACCGCGCGGAAGCCTATGTCGCGCCGGCAGAAGCCGCCCGGCCAGCGGATGCGGTCGACCGCCGCGTAGGCGCGCTCGCGCGCCTGTGCCACCGAGCGGCCGCGGCCGCAGACGTTGAGCACGCGGCCGCCGTTGGCGAGGATGCGGCCGTTTTCGGATTTCGTTCCGGCGTGAAAGATCTCGACCCCCTCGACCCTGGCCGCCTCCTCGAGCCCGTCGATCGCCGTGCCTTTCTCGTAGCTGCCCGGATAGCCCCTGGCCGCCATCACCACGGTGAGCGCCGCCTCGCCGTACCAGCGCAGATCGAAACTCTTGAGCACGCCGTCGCGGGCGGCCAGCAGCGCCGGCAGTAGGT
>CAZIGW010000256.1:0-38886 GCA_964538565.1 uncultured Hyphomicrobiales bacterium
GGGCGCGGCCGCGTGCCTCCGTCCCGCCGCGCGGACGAGGCCGCGCGCGCCCTCGAGCGCACCGGGCCCGAGCTCGCGCGCGAGCAGCCGGTGTGCCTCACAGGGCCCGGGCAGCCGCAGCGCGCCGGTCTTGGCGGCCGAGAAGCCGAAGCGCCCGTAATAGGGCGGGTCGCCCACGAGCAGCACGCAGGCATGTCCGAGGCGCTGCGCGGCCGCGAGCGCATGGCGCATCAGCGCGCTGCCGATGCCGCGATTGCGCGCGTCCGCTGCTACGGCGAGCGGACCGAGCAGCAGGCCGGCGCGGCCCGCGCCGAGCGTGACCGGCCACAGCCGGACGGTGCCGACGAGGCGGCCGTGCTCGCTCGCCACGAACGAGAGATCCGGCGCCGGAAACCGGCATTCGCGCAGCCGCTCCGAGGTCTTGGCAAAGCGCTCGGTCCCGAATGCCGCGTCGAGCAGGCGTTCGCGCGCCGCCGCGTCGGCGGGCCTTTCGCGACGAATGTTGACCATGACCAAACTCCTCCCCGGCCCGGACAACGGGGATCGATCTCTGCGCAAGCGAGCGGAAGGGAGCCGGCGTGCCGGCTCCCGGGATCGCGAACCCGTCACGCCGGGGCGGACGGGCCGGACGCGATGTCAGATGTGGTAGGTCTTCAACGGAGGAAATCCGTTGAACGCCACCGCCGAGTAGGTCGCCGTGTAGGCGCCGGTGCCCTCGATCAGGAGCTTGTCGCCGATCGACAGGCTGACCGGCAGCAGATAGGGCTCCTTCTCGTACATCACGTCGACCGAGTCGCAGGTCGGCCCGGCCAGCACGCAGGGCGCGAGCGCATCACCGTCCCGCGGCGTGCGGATCGGGTAGCGGATCGACTCGTCCATCGTCTCGGCGAGGCCGCCGAACTTGCCGATGTCGAGATAGACCCAGCGCACCGGATCGGTCTCGCTCTTCTTCGAGACGAGCACGACCTCGGCCTCGATGACGCCGGCGTTGCCCACCATGCCGCGGCCCGGCTCGATGATGGTTTCGGGAATCGCGTTGCCGAAGTGCTTGCGCAGCCCCTGAAAGATGGCGTTGCCGTACATCTTCACGGTCGGGACCTTCTTCAGGTAACGCGTCGGGAAACCGCCGCCGAGGTTGACCATGGCGAGCTGGATGCCGCGTTCGCCGCACTCGCGGAACACGCCGGCCGCCGCCGCGAGCGCGCGGTCCCAGGCGCCGGTACTGAGCTGCTGCGAGCCGACGTGGAACGACACTCCATGCGCGACGAGGCCGAGCCGGTGCGCATGCTCCAGCACATCGGCGGCCATCGACGGCTCGCAGCCGAACTTGCGCGAGAGCGGCCATTCGGCGCCGGCGCAGTCCGACAGGATGCGGCAGAACACGCGCGCGCCGGGGGCGGCCCGGGCGATCTTCTCGACCTCGGCCTTGCAGTCGACCGCGTAGAGCGTGACGCCGAGCGCATGCGCGCGGGCGATGTCGCGCTCCTTCTTGATCGTGTTGCCGAACGAGATGCGGTCGGGCGTGGCGCCCGCCGCCAGCACCATCTCGATCTCGGCGACCGAGGCGGTGTCGAACGAGGAGCCCAGCGAGGCGAGCAGCGACAGCACCTCGGGCGCCGGGTTGGCCTTCACGGCGTAGAAGACGCGCGTGTCGGGCAACGCCTTGGCGAAGGCGAGGTAGTTGTCGCGGACGACGTCCAGGTCGACGACGAGGCAGGGACCGTCCTCGCGGCGCTGGCGCAGGAATTCACGGATGCGCGTGGTCATGGGAGTTCCCCCATGGCTCAAGGGGCGCAGAACGCCCGATGTGATGCGGGTTTCAGAGTTCGCCTCGACGCGCGATGGGGACGCGCCGATGGACGAGGGCTCCTGGCCCGACCGTGCTGCCTTGGATTGGAATGGGAAAACCCCGTTCCGCACGCCCGGCAATGATGAACAAGCCTCTTCGGTGACCCGAGCCGGTTTGTGGAGAACCGGCAGAGACCAAAAAAGCCCGCTCCGTCGTTGCTTTAAGCCGCGTCCCCCGTGGAGAACGAAGTACGCCGGTTTCGCCTCCGGCTGTCGATCGCGGTGCTAAGGAAGGAGATCTCTTCCTCAGGCGGCTGTCCGGCCTCTTGTCCGGATGCCCACCGACCGACACACGGCCACAGGCACGTGCGAAATTGGGCAAGTCCGCAGATAGGAGAGTCGGGCGTCACATGCAAGCACTAAGTGCGCCGCCTGCGACGTTTGCGTTACAGAAAAATGAAGATGAGGTGCCGCGGCGCCCGCGCGCGCCTCGCGTGCGCTTCAGTTGCGCGCCGTGAAGGGCTCGACGCGCATCCCGTTGCGCACGAAGCCGGCCATCACGAACAGCCCGATGACGAAGAAGAGGATCTGCAGCGTGTAGACGCCGTAGTCGCCGAAGCCGAACAGATTGGCGAGCGCCCAGCCGCCAGCGAACGCCGCGCCGAACACCTCGGCGCCGATCAGGATCGCGGCGCTCAGCACGGTGACGACGTTCTGCCACTGGATTCGGCGGGCGCTCCGGCTGGGTGCGGCGTTGGTCATGGGATAGGTTCCGTTTTCGGCCGGCAATCTCTACGAAAGCGGCCGCCGGATCAAGCCCGGGCACCCCCTGCGGCCGCGCCCGGAACCCGGGCGGAGTCCTTTACCCGAGCCCCTGATCGGGGCTATCGCCATGCCCGAGCCCCTCTCTCCTGACGTTGAGACAAATGACCGCGCCCGCCACACCCCCGGACAATCCGCTCCTCGCGCACTGGAACAATCCCTTCGAGAGCCCGCCGTTCGACCGCATCGCGCCGACGCATTTTGCCCCGGCGTTCGAGGAGGCGCTCGCCGAACACGAGGCCGAGGTGGCGGCCGTCGCGGCGGAGCCGGCGGCGCCCTCCTTCGACAACACGATCGTGGCGCTCGAGCGCAGCGGGCGCACACTCGCCCGCGTGTCCGCGGTCTTCCACGCACTCGCCGGCGCCCACACCAACGAGGCCCTGCTCGCGCTCGAACGCGAGATTGCGCCGCGGCTCGCCGCCCATTGGAACCGCATCCACATGGATCAGGCGCTGTTCGCGCGGATCTGCGCGCTGCACGGCGCACGCGAAAGGCTCGGTCTCGACAGCGAGCAGGCGCGCGTCCTCGAGCGCTATCGCGTGACCTTCCGCCGCGCCGGAGCCGGTCTCGACGCCGCCGCGCGGCGGCGCCTCGCCGAAATCGTCGAGCGGCTTGCCGCGCTCGGAACGGCCTTCAGCCAAAACGTGCTCGCCGACGAGCAGGGCTTCGCGCTGGTGCTCGAAGGCGAGGACGACCTCGCCGGTCTGCCCGATTTCGTGCGCGCGGCGGCGCGGGCGGCGGCCGAGGAACGCGGCCTGCCGGGCAAGCACGTCGTCACGCTCGCGCGCTCGAGCGTCGAGCCGTTCCTGCAATTCTCGACCCGCCGCGACCTGCGGGAAAAGGCGTTCCGGGCCTGGATCGCCCGCGGCGACGCAGGAGCGACCGACAACAAGGCGATCATCGCCGAGGTCGTCGCGCTGCGCGCCGAGCAGGCCCGCCTGCTCGGATTCGCGACCTTCGCCGACTACCGGCTCGACGACACCATGGCGAAGACGCCGGAGGCCGTGCGCGCGCTGCTCGAGCGGGTCTGGACGGCGGCGCGCGAGCGCGCGCTCGTCGACCGCGACGCCATGCAGCGGATGGTCCAGGCGGAGGGCGGCAATTTCCGGCTCGCCGCCTGGGACTGGCGCTACTATTCGGAGAAGCTGCGCAAGCGCATCTGCGACATCGACGACGGCGAGGTGAAGCCCTACCTGCAGCTCGACCGCATGATCGCGGCCGCGTTCGCGACCGCCGAACGGCTGTTCGGGCTGACCTTCGCGCCGCGCGAGGACGTCCCGGTCTGGCATCCGGACGTGCGCGTCTGGGAGGTGCGCGGCGCCGACGGGCGTCACCTCGGGCTCTTCTTCGGCGACTATTTCGCCCGCGCCTCCAAGCGCAGCGGCGCCTGGATGACCACCTTGCGCGAGCAGCACAAGCTCGACGGCGACGTACGCCCGCTCGTGATCAACGTGCTGAATTTCTCCAGGGCCGGGCCGGGCGAGCCGGTGCTCCTGAGCTTCGATGACGCCCGCACGCTGTTCCACGAGTTCGGCCATGCGCTGCACGCGCTGCTCTCCGACGTCACCTACCCGCTGATCTCCGGCACCGGCGTGCCGACGGATTTCGTCGAGCTCCCCTCGCAGCTCTACGAGCACTGGCTCGAGACGCCGGAGATCCTGCGCGGCTTTGCCCGCCACGCCCGCACCGGCGAGCCTGTTCCCGAGGATCTCATCCGCCGGCTCGCGGCCGCACGCACCTTCAACCAGGGCTTCGCCACGGTCGAGTTCGTCGCCTCGGCGCTGGTCGATCTCGAGCTGCATTCGCGCCCCGCCGACGGAAAGCTCGACATCGGGGCTTTCGAGGCCGAGACGCTCGCACGCATCGGCATGCCGGCCGAGATCGTCATGCGCCACCGTCCGCCGCATTTCGCGCACGTGTTCTCCAGCGACGGGTACGCCTCGGCCTACTACAGCTACATGTGGTCCGAGGTGCTCGACGCCGACGCCTTCCAGGCGTTCGCGGAGACCGGCAACGTCTTCGATCCGGCGACTGCCGAGCGGCTGCGCCGACACATCTACGCGGCCGGCGGCACACGCGAGCCCGACGAGGCCTACCGCGCCTTCCGCCGCCGGCTCCCCGGCGTCGAGGCGCTGCTGCGGCGGCGCGGATTTCTGCCGGCCAACGTTGCGGCGAGGGACCGGCGGACCTAGGCTTTCCACATGGACCTTCACACGGCCGGACATCGCCGCGGCGTCGCCGCCGCTCCCCATCATGCAGCGGTCGAAGCCGGGCGCACGATCCTTGCCGAAGGCGGCAACGCGCTCGAAGCCATGGTGGCGATGGCGGCGACCATCGCGGCCGTCTACCCGCACATGAATCACATCGGCGGCGACGGCTTCTGGCTGGTGCGCGAGCCCTCGGGCCGCGTGCGGGCCCTGATGGCGGCCGGACGGGCCGGCGCGCACGCCCGCGTCGCGTTCTATCGCGAGCATGGCCAGGAGGAAATCCCGGCGCGCGGCCCGCTTGCGGCTCTCACCGTGCCGGGCGCGATCGGCGGCTGGGCGCTGGCGCTCGAAGCCGCACGGGCGCACGGCGGACGGATGCCGCTCGACGTCCTGCTGGCGCACGCCGTGCGCCACGCCCGCGACGGCTATGTGGTGACGCGCAGCCAGGCGGCGCTCACCGCGCAGAAGCTCGCCGAGCTCGCGAAGGTGCCCGGGTTCACCGAGACGTTTCTGCTCGACGGCAAGCCGCCGGCGATCGGCGCGACCATGCGGCAGGAGAGGCTTGCGGCGACGCTCGATCATCTCGCCCATGCCGGGCTCGACGATTTCTATCGCGGCGATGTCGGGCGGGAGATCGCGGCCGATCTCGAGCGCATCGGCAGCCCCCTGACGCGCGCCGATCTCGAAAGCTGCCGCGCAAGTGTCGCCGAGCCGCTGAGCGTGACGATCGCCGAAGGAACGCTCCACAACACGCCGCCGCCGACGCAGGGCCTCGCCTCGCTCGTCATTCTCGCGCTCTACCGGCGGCTGCGGGTGGCGCAGGCGGAGAGCTTCGACCATCTGCACGGCATCGTCGAGGCGACGAAGCGGGCCTTTCGGGTGCGCGACCGGTTCATCACGGATCCCGACCGGATCGAGACGGATCTCGCGCGCTTTCTTGCCCCGGCGTTTCTCGACGCGGAGGCCGCGCGCATCGACCGCCGCAAGGCGGCGCGCTGGCCGACGCGCTGGGGCGAAGGCGACACCATCTGGATGGGCGCGGCCGACGCCGGCGGCCTCGTCGTTTCCTACCTCCCGTCGGTGTACTGGGAGTTCGGCGCGGGCTGCGTGCTGCCGCGCACCGGCGTGCTGATGCAGAACCGCGGCGCGAGCTTCTCGCTCGATCCCGGGGCGACGAACGCGCTGGCGCCGGGCCGGCTGCCATTCCACACGCTCAATCCGGCGCTCGCCGAGCTCGGCGACGGCCGCATCCTGGCGTACGGCACCATGGGGGGCGACGGCCCGCCGCAGACGCAGGCGGCGGTCTTCACCCGGCACGTGTTGCACCGCCAGCCGCTCGCGCGAGCCATCGACCGGCCGCGCTGGCTGCTCGGCCGCACCTGGGGCTCGACGCTCACCAATCTGCGTGTCGAGGCGCGCATCGACGCCGGCCTCGTCGAACGCCTGCAGGCGGCCGGCCACGATGTCGAGGTGCTGCCCGAACCCTATTCCGACACGATGGGCCACGCCGGTGCGGTGGTGCTGCACCCCGACGGCAGCCTCGAAGGGGCGCACGATCCGCGCGCCGACGGCGGCGCGGCGGGCGCGTGAGCGGGTCGGAGTTGTCCTGATCCGGGCGGGAGCGGCCGGCCCCCATTCCGCCGCACTCTGTGCTATCTTGCCGCACCTGACCGGTCGCACGGGACCCGCCGAAACGCATGACCAAGTGGCTCTCACGCTTCGCCTTCCTGCTGACGGGCCTCTGCGTCGCGGCGCCCGGACCGGCGCAGGCGCATCCGCACGTCTGGGTGACGATGAAGAGCGAGCTCGTCTACGCGCCCGACGGCACGCTGACCGGCATCCGCCACGCCTGGACCTTCGACGACATGTTCTCGGCCTTCGCCACGCAGGGACTGGAGTCGAAGAAGAAGGGCGAATTCACCCGCGAGGAGCTGGCGCCGCTCGCCGAGGTCAACGTCACCTCGCTCAAGGAATACGACTTCTTCACGCACGCCAAGCTGGACGGGAAGAAGGCTCCGCTCATGGATCCGGTCGACTACTGGCTCGACTATCGGAACTCGGTGCTGACGCTGCACTTCACCTTGCCGCTCATGACGCCGGCCAAGAGCCGGAAGGTCGCGATCGAGATCTACGATCCGACCTACTTCGTCGATTTCAGCTTCGACGAAAACAACCCGGTGACGCTTTCGGGCATGTCCGCGCCATGCAAGCTCGACATCGTGCGGCCCGGCGATGCCACCGCGCAATCGCAGCGGCTCGGCGAAGCCTTCTTCAGCCAGCAGGACGCCTCGAACTGGGGCGCGCAGTTCGCGAACAAGATTTCCGTGACATGCCCGTGAAGCCGCCTTGAAGGCGGAGCGCGCACCGTCGGGCGCGGCGGGCGGCATCCGAGGAGCCAGAGACATGAGGGGATCGCCCGACGGCCGCCGCATGCTGTGCCTGCTCCTGCTGATCGGCGCGGCGTGCCTGTTCGCCACGGCGATCATCGACCAGTCTTTCGCGCAGGGCGGGCCGTTCGGCGTTCGGCCTCCCGCCAGGGCGCCGGCGGGCGCGCCGGCCGCCGGCTTGCTCGGCTGGGTGGCGGCGAAGCAGTCCGAATTCTATCGCGCGCTGTCGGGTTTGATCCGTGCCGCCGGGGCCGACGGCACCGCGCCGTGGGCGCTGTTCGGCCTCTCGTTCCTCTACGGCATTTTCCATGCGGTCGGACCCGGCCACGGCAAGGCGGTGATCTCGTCCTATCTGGTCGCCAGCGACGAAACGTGGCGGCGCGGCATCACCCTCTCGTTTGCGTCCGCTCTGCTGCAGTCGCTCGTCGCCATCGCGATCGTCGGCGTCGCGGCGGCGCTGCTCGGCGCCACGGCCCGGATGATGTGCAGCGCCAACTACGCAATCGAGATTGCGAGCTATGCGCTCATCGCCGCGGTCGGGGCGCGCCTTCTCTGGGTCAAGGGGCGCGCGTTCCTCGCCAGTTTCCAGACCATCGGGCGTCCGCTGACGCAAGCCGGTGCCGCCGTGACGCATCATCACGATCATGATCACCACGACCATCATGATCAAGTCCATGGCCACGATCATCACCATCATGAACACGACGCGGCCTGCGGCCACGCGCACGGACCCGATCCGGCCGATCTCGCCGGACCCGGCGGCTGGCGCCGCGGGCTGTCCGCCATCGTGGCGGTCGGTGTGCGGCCGTGCTCGGGCGCGATCGTGGTGCTGGTGTTCGCGCTCGGCCAGGGCCTGTTCTGGGCCGGCGTCGGCGCCACGCTTCTGATGGGGCTGGGCACGGCCGTCACGGTCGCGGCGATCGCCACGGCCGCGGTCGCTGCGCGCGGCTTCGCCAGCCGGCTCGCGGCGTCGCGGCCGGGCTACGGAGCGGTCGCCTTGCGTGGGATCGAAGTCGCGGCCGCCGGCGTCGTGCTGCTGTTCGGCCTGGTCCTGCTCGCCGGCTACATGGTGACCGAGCGCATCATGTTCTGCTGACGCCGCGCGCCACAGGATGGCTTCCCACGGACGTCTTCATCGCCGGGGAACCCGGCGTTTGCTCGAACGTTCGCGTTGCGGAGGGTCCGGATGCCCGCTCGCACCCTGTCCACGCGCTGCTGCATCGTCGGCGGCGGCCCCGCCGGAATGATGCTCGGCTTCCTGCTCGCGCGCGCGGGCGTCGATGTGGTCGTGCTCGAGAAGCACGCGGACTTCCTGCGCGATTTCCGCGGCGACACGATCCATCCCTCGACGCTCGAGCTCATGCACGAACTGGGGCTGCTTGCGGATTTCCTGCGCCTGCCGCACCAGGAAGCGCGCACGCTCACCGCGCAATTCGGCGATACCGAATTGACGCTCGCCGATTTCCGCCATCTGCCGACCCGCTGCCGCTATATCGCCTTCATGCCGCAGTGGGACTTTCTCGACTTCCTCGCCGCGCAGGCGCGGCGCCATCCCGAATTCCGCCTGCTGATGGGGACGGAGGCGAACGGTCCTGACGTCGGCCGACGCGGTCGAAGGCGTTCGCGCCACCGGTCCGGACGGCACGGTCGAGATCCGGGCGACGCTTGTCGTCGGCTGCGACGGGCGTCACTCGCTGGTGCGCGAGAAGGCCGGCCTCGCGGTCGAAGAGCTCGGCGCCCCGATGGACGTCTTCTGGTTCCGGCTCGGGCGCGCCGCAGCCGATCCGGGAGAGACCAAGCTCGTGTTTGCCGGCGGCCACATCCTGATCCTGCTCGACCGCGGCGAGTATTGGCAAATCGCCTATGTGATCGCCAAGGGATCGGCCGACGAGGTGCGCGGCCGTGGCCTCGCGGCGCTGCGCGAGGAAATCGGGCGCGTCGTGCCGTTCCTGCGCGAGCGCGCCGCGGAACTCGCCGACTGGGAGCAGATCAAGCTCTTGAGCGTGCGCGTCGACCGGCTCAAGCGTTGGCATCGCCCGGGACTGCTGTGCATCGGCGACGCCGCCCACGCGATGTCGCCGATCGGCGGCGTCGGGGTCAATCTCGCCGTGCAGGATGCGGTGGCAGCCGCCAACATTCTCTCCGAGCCGCTGCGCACGGGCCCGGTCGACGCATCCCTGCTGCAGCGGGTCCAGCAGCGCCGCGAATTCCCCGCCCGGCTGACGCAGCGCGTGCAGGTGCTGATTCAGAACCGCGTGATCTCCAGCGTGCTCGGCCGCGACGACAAGGTCTCGCCGCCGCTTCCGTTCCGGCTGATCAAGATGTTCCCGTTCCTGCAGCGTCTGCCGGCGCGGCTGATCGGGCTCGGCGTGCGTCCCGAGCACATCGCATCGTCCGACCGCTCCGCGCGGGTGACGCAGGCGCGCCGGCCGGACGCTCAGCCGAAATCCTGAGGGGTCAGTTCGATCGGCGTGCCGTGCGGCGTGCGCTCGGCGGCGCGATGCCAGGCCGCGCGATAGCGGGCGAGCGTCTCGGGCCGCGTCACGCCCTTCTCCGCCACCATGGTTTCGAGCGCGGCGAGCCAATGCCGATAGTACGTCTCGCCCGTGTCGGGATCGCCCGCCGCCTGCGCGCGCCTGATCTGCGCTCCCAGCGCCTCGGCCCATTCGCTCCAGGTGAACAGGCCGCGCTCCTGCAGGGCGACCGCCATGGCGAAGGCCTGCGCCTCCCAGGGCTCGCGAAAGACCGGACCTTCGGCCTCGCGCGGGATGCCCGGCACGGCGTCGGTCGCCCGGCGGGCGGCGGCGAGATCGATCGGCTGCATCTCACGCCGGCTCCAGATAGGGCTCCCACGCCTCGACCGAGACCGTCACGGTCGGGTCGGCGTCCGCGCCCCACAATTCGCGCCCGTCGAAACGCACGCAGTAGAGCCACTGCGGGTTCTCGCCCGCCCCGATCGCGTTGGTGTCGGGATAGACGTGACAGCCGCGCACGGTTTCAACGACGCCGACGTGGCCGCGCACGTAACGCGGCAGGCGCGTGTGGGTCGCCGGGTTGATGTTGCGGGCCCGCACGCGCTCGCCCGCCCGGTAGCGTGCCGGCGCGCTCGCGGCGCGCGCATAGGAGCCGCGTGGCTGCACCCGGGCGGCCTCCGTGGCGGTGAGGATGCGGCGCACCGGCTTGCCCGGACGCAGGGCATGGCCGGCGGCGAGTTCATCCGCGTCGACCAGGCCGTGCTCGCGCAGCAGGATCTCGAGCCCGAGCGTCCAGCGCGCGTAGTAGCTGCTGCCGAGATACACGTGCGGCGGCAGGACCTCGCGCGAAACCCGCGACTCGTCGATGTTCCAGGCGCCCGTGTAGGCCATCGCCCGCGTGAGCGCGAAGGCGCGCGCCTCCCAGTCGGCGTGAAACACCGGCTCGTTCGCTTCCGGCTCGACCGGGCCGAACCCGTGCATCCCGCCCATGTCGTGCACGCCGTTCATGCAGGGACTTCCTCCGGCTCCCTCGCCAAGCCGGTGCCCACCATGGAGTCGCGCGTGACGAGCTGTGCGAGCCTCTCCTCGCTCCAGCCCTCGGTTCCGGCCGGGCGCATCGGCAGGACGATGAAGCGCGTTTCCGCGGTCGAGTCCCACACCCGGATCTCCCGCTCCGGCGGCAGCACCACGCCGAAGTCACGCAGTACGCCGCGCGGATCGATCACCGCGCGCGAACGATAGGCCGACGACTTGTACCAGACCGGCGGCAGCCCGAGCACCGCCCACGGATAGCAGGAGCACAGGGTGCACACGACCATGTTGTGCACGCGCTCGGTGTTCTCGACCGCGATCAGGTGATCCCCGCCGTGGCCGGAGAGCCCGAGCGTGGCAATGGCCGCGCTCGCGTCCTCGAGCAGATGGCGCCGGAACGCCGGATCGATCCAGGCGCGGGCCACGACGCGTGCGCCGATGTGCGGGCCGATCCTGGTCTCATAGGTCTCGATCACCACGTCGAGCGCGGCCGGATCGACGTATCCTTTTTCGCTGAGGATCGTTTCGAGCGCGCGCACCCGGACCTGCATCTCGGAAAGCTCCGAGCCGCGATGCGCGTGCGCATGATCGTGTGGGTGGTCGTGATGATGCCCTGACATGGAAGAACTCTAGCCGAACCCGGCCGCCCAGGCCAAGGACGGCGTTTGTCGCCGATCAGCGGGCGAGCGCCGCGGCAAGCGCCTTCACGTTGTGGCGCATCATCGCCACGTAGGTCGGCGCGTCGCCGTCGGGCCCGGTCAACGCGTCCGAATAGAGGGTGCCGCCGACGCGCGCGCCCGATTCCGCGGCGATGCGTTCGAGCAGCCGTGGATCGGTCACGTTCTCGAGAAACACCGCCGGGATCTTCTGTCGCCGGATCTGCGCGATGATGCGTGCAATGTCGCCGGCCGAAGGCTCGGAATCGGTCGAGACGCCTTCCGGCGCGATGAAGTCCACCCCATAGGCTGCGCCGAAATAGCCGAAGGCGTCGTGCGTCGTGATGATCTTGCGGTGCTCCGGCGGGATGCTGGCGATCGTCTCACGCACCTCCCGGTCGAGCGCCGAGAGCGTCGCAAGGTAGGCCGCTGCATTGCGCTCGTAGCTCGTCTTGCCGGCCGGATCGGCGGCGACGAGCGCGTCGCGGATGTTGGCGACATAGATCTCGGCGTTTGCGACCGACTGCCAGGCGTGGGGATCGGGTCCGCGCGGCCCATCGCCGGATTCGACGTGCGCCGTGACCCCCCGGCTCGCGACGACGACCGGCGCCCTGGTGCCGGAAGCCTGGACGAGGCGGGCGATCCAGCCTTCGAAGCCGAGGCCGTTGACGAAGACGACCTTCGCGTCCGTGAGCGCCCTGGCGTCGCCCGGAGACGGCGCGTAGACGTGCGCGTCGCCGTCCGGGCCGACGAGGCTCGTCACCACGACGCGCTCGCCGCCCACGTTCTTCACGAGATCGGCGAGGATCGAGAAGGTGGCGACGACCGGGAGCGTCTCGGCGTGCGCCGGCGCGGCGCCGAAGACAGCCAGCAGGACGAGGGCGAGCCAACTACGCAAGAACGCGATCATGCCGATCTCCGCAACCGGGTGAGGCCGTTCAGGCTTCGAGATGGCGGCGTGGCCGAAGGTGGCGCGCGAGCCCGCCGACGCGGCCGACCAGCACCGAGCCGACGTAGAGCGCGCCCGCGACCAGGATGATCGCCGGGCCGGCGGCGATGCGCGTGTGAAAGGACACGAGCAGCCCGGCGCAGCCGGAGAACACGCCGCACGCGACGGCGACGAGAATCATCGCGCTCACGTCGCGCGCCCAGAAGCGGCCGACCGCGGCCGGCAGCATCATCAGGCCGACGGCGAGCAGCGTGCCGAGCGCCAGGAATCCCCCGACCAGATTCATCACGACCAGCATCAGGAAGAGAATGTGCGCCGGGGCGCCGGCGCGGCTGACCGAGCGCAGGAAGCCCGGGTCGATGCATTCGACGATGAGCGGACGCCAGATGACCGCCAGCACCGCAAGCGAGACCGTCGAGATGGCGGCGATGAGCATCAGCGTCCGCTCGTCGAGCGCCAGCACGTTGCCGAACAGGAAGTGCAGCAGATCGACGTTGCTGCCGCGGGCCGACACGATGGTGACGCCGAGCGCGAGCGACACGAGGAAGAAGGCGGCGAGCGAGGCGTCTTCCTTGATTTCGGTCGTGCGTGCCACCAGGCCGGCGAGCAGCGCCACCGCCATCCCGGCGACGAGCCCGCCGGCTGCCATCGCGAACAGGTCGAGACCGGCGATCAGGAATCCGATTGCCGCGCCGGGCAGGATCGCGTGCGCCATCGCATCGCCCATCAGGCTCATCCGCCGCAGCATCAGGATGACGCCGACGGGGCCGGCCCCCAGGGCGAGCGCGAACGTTCCGACGAGGGCGCGGCGCATGAACTCGTAGTCGAGAAAGGGCGCAAGCAGGAATTCGCGGATCATGGCCGGCTCGATGTCCACCTTTCGAGATCATGGTTCAGGCCGCTTCGTGCGCGCATTCGGCCGCCTCCTCGTCGAACGCCTCGCACATGCGGCGGGCCTTGAGCAGATTTTGCGGCGTGAGAACCTCGGCGGCCGGTCCCCAGGCGACCGGCTCGCGCGCGAGCAGAAGGACTTCGGGGAAATTGGCCTTCACCAGGTCGAGATCATGCAGCGCCGCGATCACGGTGCGGCGTTCGGCGTGCCAGCGGCGCACCAGGTCGAGCAGGTCGGCGGCGGTCTTGGAGTCGATGGCGTTGAACGGCTCGTCGAGCACGATCAGCCGCGCGTCCTGCAGGAGCAGGCGCGCGAACAGCGCGCGCTGCATCTGCCCGCCCGACAGCGTTCCGATCGGGCGCTCCTCGAACCCGGTGAGGCCGACCGCCGCGATGGCCTCGTGGATCTTGCGCCGACCCTCGCGGCCGATGCCGCCGAACAGCCCGGTCTCCCGCCACAATCCCATCGCGACCAGATCGTAGACGTGGATCGGGAACGAACGGTCGACGTCGGCGACCTGCGGCAGATAGGCGATCTCGCTCGGAGCAAGTCCGCACAGATCAACCTGGCCCGCAAGCGGCGCAAGCACGCCCACGATGCCTTTGAACAGCGTCGACTTGCCGGCCCCGTTGGGCCCGACGACCGCCATGAGCGCGCCGTCCACGACCGTGCCGTCGAGATGATGCACGGCGGGATGCCGGTCGTAGCCGAGGGTGAGATCGCGAAAGCGCACCTGCGCGTTCATCGCCGCCTTCCGCGAACGCACGCCGGGCAAGTGGATGCCGGCGGCTCGGTCGCCCGCATGTTCCCCTCCTGACCTCTCACGAGACGGCCCACAGCACCGCGAGCCACAGCGCAAGCGCGGTGGCGGCGACGATCGCGAGCCGCTCCGCGGCGGACATGCGCAGCAGCGACGGCGAAATGCAGGGCGACGGATGGGCCTCGCCCGGACCGTGGTGATGATGGGTCATGGCAGCGAACTCCGGCGCGTGGGTCCCGGGATTCATGCTTGCTGGCGCGGCGGCCGGCCTGCGCGATCCCGGCAGCGCGAATGTAATACTATAACATTACGCCTGGAGTCCAGCAGCCCGGCTCGGCGCCGGAACGCTAGTCGAGCGGCCCCTCCCGCAGACGCGACAGGTCGAAGCGGTCGACCTCGGCGAGCAGCTCCGCGAAGGCGCGTGCGCCATGCGCGAGCGCGGCTTCGCCGACCTGCGCGCTCGCGAGAGTCGCGTCGCCGACGGCTCCTGACGGATGCAGATCCTGCGTCATCCACCCGAAGCCGGCCGGCCGATAGGTGTGCAGCCACTTGAAATCCCGTTCCATGGCGATGCTCGACGGCTCCGCGGCTTCCGCCTTGTCGAGGCGCACCGTGTCGGGACGCGCCGCCAGCATCAGGGATGTCTCGATGGCGCCCGCATGGATGCCATGGCGGCGCTCCTGCAAGCTCAAGGGCCCCTCGGGATAGCCGAACCGGTGCCAGCCGCAGGTGACGACCAGCATGCCGAGCCGCGCCCGCAGGTCGCGCGCCACGATCTCCATGGCCTGCACGTTTCCGCCGTGACTCGTCACGATCACCAGCTTGGCGAGGCCGGCGCGATGAAGGCTCTCGCCGATCTCGGTCCAGGCGCCGATCACGGTCGCGGCCGAGAACGACAGCGTGCCGGGGAACGCCAGGTGCTCGTCGGACTGGCCGATGAATTGCAGCGGCAGGAAGGAGACCGGCAGATCGGCGGGCAGCAGACCGCGCACGCGCTCGAGATACGCGCCGGCGATGAACGCGTCGACGCCGAGCGGCAGGTGCGGCCCGTGCTGCTCGACCGCCGCCACTGGCAACACCGCGATCCAGCGCCGTGTATCGGCGCCCGCAAGGTCTTGCCAGGTCATCTCGGTCCAGTCGCGCTTGGGAAGCATGGGGTTCACCGTTCCGTTTCGTTCCCGCCGACATTGCCGCCGACGTCTCGCCACCGGGACCTTGGTCGCCTATTGTCCCGGGCGACGCGATCAAGAGGATGAATCGATGACGTTCGCAAGGCTTTCCCGCACCGTCGTCCTCGCCCTCGCCGGCGTGCTGGCGCCCGCGGCCCCTCTGGCGACGGCGGCCGGCGCCCAATCGCTCGACAAGGTCTCCTTCGGCACCAACTGGGTGGCGGAAGCCGAGCACGGAGGCTTCTACCAGGCGCTCGCCGACGGCACCTACCGCAAGTACGGGCTCGACGTCACCATCGTGCCGGGCGGCCCGCAGGTGAACAACCGCCTCCTGCTCGCCGTCGGCAAGCTCGACTTCTTCATGAGCGCGAACACGCTGCAGTCGTTCGACGCGGTCGAGCAGAAAATCCCGACCGTCGCAGTGGCCGCGATGTTCCAGAAGGATCCGCAGGTGCTGATCGCGCATCCCGGCGTCGCCAGGTTCGACGATCTCAAGCGGCTGACGCTGTTCATATCCAAGGAAGGTATCGCGTCCTATTTCCAGTGGCTCAAGGCCGAATACGGCTTCAAGGACGCGCAGGTGCGGCCCTACACGTCCAATCCGCAGCCGTTCCTCACCGACCAGAACAGCGCGATGCAGGGCTACGTCACCTCCGAGCCCTACGCGATCGAGAAGCGCGCCGGATTCAAGCCGGTCGTCTTTCTGCTCGCCGACCACGGCTTCAGCGCCTATTCGACGCTGATCGAGACGCGGCGCGATCTCGTCGAGAGGAAGCCGGACGTCGTCCAGCGTTTCGTCGACGCCTCGATCATCGGCTGGTATCGCTATCTCTTCGGCGACAACCGCGCCGGCAATGCGCTCATCAAGAAGCAGAACCCGGAGATGACCGACGAGCTGCTCGCCTATTCGGTCGAGGCGATGAAGCGGTACGGCATCGTCGCCTCGGGCGACGCCGCGAAACTCGGGATCGGGGCGATGACCGACGCGCGCGTGGCCGATTTCTTCGGCAAGATGGTGCGGGCCGGCGTGGTGAAGCCGTCGCTCGATTACCGCAAGGCCTACACGCTGCGGTTCGTCAACCGGAAGGTCGGACTCGAGTTCGGACCGAAGCCGTGACCTCCGCACGCGGCACTTCCCGCATGATGTCTTCCAGCGATTCGCCTGCTCGCCCGATCGTCGCGCTGCGCCGCGTCGCCAAGTCGTTCGCCAGCGGCACCGCGGCTCTCTCCGGGCTCGATCTCGACGTGCGCGAAGGCGAGTTCCTCTCGCTGCTCGGCCCCTCGGGGTGCGGCAAGTCGACGGCGCTGCGGCTCATCGCCGGCCTCGGAGAGCCGACGGGCGGCACGATCGCGTGGAACGACGCCGGCCCGGGCCGGGAGGCGAGACGCAACATCGGCTTCGTGTTCCAGGAGCCGACCCTGATGCCGTGGGCGAGCGTGAAGGCGAACGTCGCGCTGCCGCTGCGCCTGCAGCGCGCCGACCCGGCCGAGGCCGATCCGCGCATCGCCGACGCGCTGCGGCGCGTCGGGCTCGCCGGCTTTGCCGAGGCCTTTCCGCGCGAACTCTCCGGCGGCATGAAGATGCGCGTGTCGATCGCCCGCGCGCTCGTCACCCGCCCCGAACTCCTGCTGATGGACGAGCCGTTCGCGGCGCTCGACGAGATCACGCGCTTCAAGCTCAACAACGACCTGCTCGAGGTGTGGCAGGCGCTCGGCAAGACCGTCGTCTTCGTCACCCATTCGGTGTTCGAATCGGTCTATCTCTCGAGCCGCATCGTGGTGATGACGCCGCGCCCGGGCCGGGTCTTCGCCGAGATCGAGATCGACGCGCCCTTCCCGCGCGGCGAAGACTTCCGCACCTCGGCCGAGTACGCGGGCTATTGCCGGCGCGTGTCCGGCGCGCTCGCGCGCGCGATGGCCGGCGAAAATTTCGCCAGCGGAGAGCATCGATGAGCGGGCGCGGCCCGACACCGGCGGCCGAGCGGCGCGGCGAGCGTATCCTGCGCCTCGCGCTGCCGCTCCTCGCGCTCGCGATCGGCGTCGTCGCCTGGGATCTCGTGGTGCGGCTGAACCGGATTCCGCCCTATGTGCTGCCCGGACCGGGCCTCGTCGCGCAGGCGCTCGTGGCCGACCGCGCGCTGCTCCTCTCCTCGCTGCTCGTCACGCTGCGCACCACGTTCGAGGGCTTCTTGCTCGCCGCCGTCGGCGGGATCGGCCTCGCGGTCCTGTTCAACCAGTCGCGGCTGATCGAATATTCGCTCTATCCCTACGCGGTCATCCTGCAGGTGACGCCAGTCGTCGCGGTGGCGCCGCTCCTGCTCGTCTATCTGCCGCAGCAGGCCGCCGTGCTCGCCTGTGCCTGGATCGTCGCGTTCTTTCCGGTGCTCGCCAACACCACGCTTGGGCTGCGTTCGGTCGATCACAATCTCGCGAGTCTGTTCGAACTCTATGGCGCGTCGCGCCTGCAGACGCTCGCCCGCCTCAAGCTGCCGTCGGCGCTGCCGCACGTGTTCGGCGGCCTGAGGATCGCGGGCGGTCTCTCGCTCATCGGCGCGGTGGTCGCGGAAATCGCCGCCGGATCGGGAGGCGCCGGTTCGGGCCTCGCCTACCGGATCGCGGAGGCCGGCTATCGCCTCGATATCCCGCGCATGTTCGCCGCGCTCGTGCTTCTCTCGCTCGCCGGCATCGCGATCTTCGCGGTGCTGTCCCTTCTCTCGCGGCTCGCCCTGCGCCGCTGGCACGAGAGCGCGCTCGAACGCGAATCCTGACGCCGCGGCACCCGCGCGCCTTGCCGCCCGCGCAGCCCCGCCCCGCGTCATCGCGCCTCGCCGCCGCTCGCGCCTTCCGCTAGATTGCCGCGGACAAGGATTCGCCCGACCCCGCATGGATGCCGATCATTCGGCGCGCCCTCACCTGACCGCCAAGGCGCGGCGCGCACGCCTGACCGGCATCGCCCTCATGTGCGGGACGACGGTCTGCTTTGCCCTGGTCGACGCCTCGGCCAAACTGCTGAGCCGTCACATGGACGTGTTCGAGGTGGTGTGGGCGCGCTACGCGAGCGCCTTCCTCCTCACCCTCATCGTCTCCAACCCGCTGACGCGACCCGGCCTGCTGCGGACCGCCCGGCCGGGCCTGCAGGCGACGCGCGGCGTGCTGCTGCTCGGCTCGACCGCGTTCAACTTTCTTGCCGTGCGGTATCTGCGTCTCGACCAGGCGCTCGCCATCATGTTCTCGACCCCGTTCCTGGTGGCGATCCTCTCCGGGCCGGTGCTGGGCGAGTGGGTCGGCCCGCGCCGATGGGCGGCGATCGCCGTGGGATTTCTCGGCGTGCTGGTGGTGACGAGACCCGGCTCCGGCGCCATTCATCCGGCCGCCCTGCTCTCGCTCTCCGCGGCGGCCTGCTACGCGCTCTATCTCGTCGCGACCCCGGTGCTGGCGCGCGCCGATTCAAGCGACACGACGCTGTTCTATTCGAATCTCGTCGGCGCGCTGGCGATGACCCCGATCCTGCCGTTCGTGTGGACGGCGCCGCGCGAGCCGGTGCACGTGTGTCTCATGATCGTCATCGGCGTGCTCGGCAGCTTCGGGCACTATCTCGTCATCCGCGCCCACAAGCTCGCCCCGGCCTCCGTGCTCTCGCCCTTCATCTATACGCAGCTCTTGTGGGCGACGACGCTCGGCTTCCTGGTGTTTGCCGACGTCCCGGACCGCTGGACGCTCGCGGGCGCGGCGATCGTGGTGGCGTCCGGCCTCTATCTGCTGCATCGCGAGCGCGTGCGCGGCCGTCGTTGAGGGCCATTTCGGGCGCGCTCGGGAGTCCGTGGGATTCTATTCCGCCGATTTGGGCTCGCGTCCGGCGGACAACGACGGCTCGCCGAAGCGGGAGAAAAAGCCGCGCGGCCAGCGGAACATCAATCCGTGCACCACCCAGATGATCAACGAGGTGAACACGCCGGCGAAGATGATGTCGGTGAGGAAGTGCCCGCCGACGGCCGCGCGCAGCAGCCCGACCATCACGCCGAAAGCGATGGCGCCGGTCATGGCGAGTCCGCGCCAGGGCGGCGGCACGACCGCCGCCGGCGCCAGCATCCAGAACGCCGACGACACTTCGCCGGAGACGAACGAGCAGTTGCCGCCGCACGTGCCGCGCGGATCCCACCACGGCATGAAGGCCTCGGTGCCGCCGAATTGCATGACTGCGCCCGGCCGCGGACGTGCCCAGTGCTCCTTGAGCACGCCGTTCACCAGCAAACCGGGACCGAGCGCAAGGGTCACGAGCAGGAAGATGACCGTGCGGGCGGGAAGCAGGCTCGGCCGGTGGGGGCGCAGCAGCCTGACCAGAAGGCTCGCCACCGCGACGACGCTCACGGCCACCACGAGCCAGGTGTTGAGCTGACGAAATTCCGAGATGAACGGGGATTCCGCCGACAGGAAGCCGTGGCGTGCCGGGTCGTAGAACAGGGCGGCGAACCGCAGGTCGAGCGCCGGGTCGACGGTGAACACGATCCCGGTCAAAAGCCCGATGGAGAGGATGAGAACGAGCCCGAAGATGGCCGCGCGGCTTCTCATGCGTGCGAAGATCCCAAATCCGACTGCATGTCGCCTCATGAGGCGCAGGACGGCGCGCGGTGGTCCCCTGCCCACCGCCCCCATGACCGGCCCTGGCCCGCTTCCGAAACAGGCGGCGCCCCCGGCCGCCTGCAGATCGCCCCACCAGCGGCCGCAACCTAGACGGTTCGGCCGGTCCACGGAACAGAAACTTTTCGGGTGCAGGGCGCTCATGCCCTTTGCTATTCTGCCGCGCGACGGCTCGCCAGAGCCGCGGCCGGTCGCGACCGTGTGGCGTCGATCCGGATTGACAAGAACAAGGGCGGACGCCTGCATACGGCCGAACGTCTTTCCGCTTTGTCCACCAAGTCGGGGTCCCAACCATGGCGAGGAAACCAAGCCGCGCGCCGACATCGACGCCACGCCGCCAAGGCGTGAACGACGACATCGGCGAGGAATTGCGGCTGCGCCTCTATCGCATGCAATTCGAAATCCGCGAGGCCGAGCAGCGCGCGTTCGATCTTTTCCTGCAGAACCTGGTCAAGGGCACGAGCCACCTCTCGCTCGGCCAGGAGGCGATCGCGGCCGGATTCGCCGCCGCGATGCGTCCCGGCGATCTCAGCTTCTGCACCTACCGCGGCCACGCGCACACGCTGGCGCGCGGCGTGCCGTTCGAGCAGGTGCTCGGCGAATTGATGCAGCGCGACAACGGCCTGATGCGCGGCAAGGGCGGCTCGATGCACCTGACCTCCACCGAGCACGGCGTGATGGGCTCCTACGCCATCATCGGCGCCCATCTGCCGATCGCCTGCGGGGCGGCGCTGCGCGCGCAATACAAGGGGCAGAAGGACGTCTCGGTGTGCTTCTTCGGCGACGGCACGACCAACATCGGCGCCTTCCACGAGGCGCTGAACTTCGCGGCGATCTGGAAGCTGCCCGTCGTCTTCGTCTGCGAGAACAATCTCTACATGGAATATACCGCGATCGGCGAGGTGACGGCGGTCGAGCACCCGGCCGCCGACCGCGCCGGCGCCTACGGCCTCGAACGCGTGGTGATCGACGGCAACGATGCCGACATCGTCTATCGCACGGCGAGCGCCGCCTACGAGCGCGCCCGCGCCGGCAAGGGTCCCTCGCTGATCGAATGCATGACCTACCGCCACAGCGGTCATTCGCGCGCCGACCCGGCGAAGTACCGCCCGGAGGGCGAGCTCGAGCGCTGGAAGAAGCACGATCCGATCAAGATCTACCGCGAGCGCCTCAAGCAGTTCGGCGTGGCCGACAAGGTGATCGCCGGCATCGAGGCCGACGTCCGGCAGATGGTCGATGCCGCGACCGAGAAGTGCAAGGCGGCTCCGGTGCCGCCCAAGGACATTCTGTTCACGGACGTCTACGCCGACGGGGGCTGGGCATGGCGGAACTGACCTACCGCGACGCGGTCGCACGCGGCATCGCGCAGGAGATGGCGCGCGATCCCGACGTGATCTTCTTCGGCGAGGACGTCGCCAAGGCGGGCGGCGTGTTCAAGGCGACGGTCGGCCTGCTCGAGCAGTTCGGGCCGAGGCGCGTGCGCGACACGCCGATCTCCGAACAGGCGATCCTCGGCGCCGCCATGGGGGCGGCGATGACCGGCCTAAAGCCGATCGCCGAGATCATGTTCTCGGACTTCATCGCGGTGTGTTTCGACTACATCGCCAACGAGTTCCCGAAGAGCCGCTACATGTCGAACGGGCAGCTCAAGTGCCCGCTCGTCGTGCGCACCGGCAACGGCGCCGGCTCGCGCTTCGGCGCGCAGCACAGCCAGAGCGTCGAGAACTGGTGCATGATGATCCCGGGCCTCAAGGTTGTGGCGCCGTCGAGCCCGCGCGACGTCGTCGGGCTTCTCGCGGCGTCGGTGCGCGATCCCGATCCGGTGATCTTCTTCGAGCACAAGTCCCTCTATCCGACGAAGGGCGAGGTGCCGGACGGCGAGATCGTCGACAAGCTCGGCACCGCCAGGATCCTGAGGCCGGGCAAGGACGCCACCGTCCTGGCGCTCGCCCTGATGGTGCCGCGCGCGCTCGAGGCGGCCGAGACGCTCAAGTCGGCGCACGGCATCGATTGCGAGGTGATCGACGTGCGCTCGCTGGTGCCGCTCGACACGCAGACGATCCTCGGCTCGGTCGCGCGCACGCACCGGCTGTTCACCGTCGAGGAGAACCCGCGCCTGTGCGGCTGGGGGGCGGAGATCGTCTCGATCGTCGCCGACGAGGCGTTCTATGATCTCGACGGGCCGCCGGTGCGGATCACCACGCCGCATATTCCGCTGCCGGCCGCCGACACGCTGGAGGACATGGTCCTGCCGACGCCGGCGCGCGTCGTCGACACCATCCGGCGCGCGCTCGGGAGCTGAGGCGGTCGGCCGGGACACGGTGCAGCGACCTTGCTGCATCGCTGATGCGGGACGAGTGTTGTTGGGAGACGATGAAGCGCCGCGTGCACGGCGCTGCTCCCTCTCCTCGGTGGGGAGAGGGTTGGGGTGAGGGGGGAACATCCCTTTCCGGTGGCCTCTTCCGCCCTGACCCGACGGGGAGAGGTGAACAACGCGGCGCGCCGATCGTTTGCGCCACGAGCAACGTTTTCGTTTCGGTGGCCCGTTCGGCCGACCATTGAACACAGTGCATAGGACGAGTGCGATGTACGACAACCTGCTCGCGAATGTTCCGACCGACCTGTGGATCGGCGGCCACTGGCGCAAGGCCTCTGACAGCAGTCGCTTCGACGTCATCGACCCGGCGACCGAGAACACGATCACCTCGGTTGCGAGCGCAACCGTCGAGGACGCCAGGGCGGCGGTCGACGCGGCATCCGCCGCCTTCGACGGCTGGGCGGCGAGGAAGCCGCGCGAGCGCGCCGAGATCCTGCGCAAGGCCTACGACCTCATCATGCAGCAGAGCGAGCGGCTCGCCCGCCTGATCACGCTCGAGAACGGCAAGGCGCTCGCCGACTCGCGCGGGGAGGTCGCCTATGCGGCCGAGTTCTTCCGCTGGTACGCGGAAGAAGCGGTGCGCAACATCGGCGGCGTGTCGCGCGCGCCGGCCTCCGGCGCCCGCATCTTCGTACAGCACAAGCCGGCCGGGGTCGCCGTGCTGGTGACGCCCTGGAACTTCCCGGCCGCGATGGCGACGCGCAAGATCGGGCCGGCGCTCGCCGCCGGCTGCCCGGTCGTTCTCAAGCCCGCCTCCGAGACGCCGCTGACCATGCTGGCGCTCATGCCGCTGCTCGAGGAAGCCGGCGTCCCGGCCGGCGTCGTCAACGTGATCCCGTCGCGCCGCTCCGGGCCGGTGGTCAGCGCCATGCTGCACGACCCGCGCGTGCGCGTCGTCTCCTTCACGGGTTCGACCGAAGTGGGACGCAAGCTGCTGCACGAGGCGGCCGACAACGTGGTGAAGCCCGCCATGGAGCTCGGCGGCAATGCGCCGTTCATCGTCTTCGAGGACGCCGATATCGACGCCGCGATCGAGGGCGCGATGATCGCCAAGATGCGCAACATGGGCGAGGCCTGCACCGCCGCCAACCGCTTCTACGTGCACGAGAAGGTGCACGACGCCTTCGCCCAGAAGCTCACCGAGCGCATGGCGTCCCTGAAGATGGGCAACGGCCTCGAGGACGGCGTCGCCCTCGGCCCGCTCGTCAACGCCGAGGGCCGCGACAAGGTGGCGAGCCTCGTCGCGGACGCGGTCAGCAAGGGCGCCCGGGTGCTCACCGGCGGCAAGGTGCCGAGCGGCAAGGGCTACTTCTATCCGGCGACGGTGCTCGACGGTGTGCCGGACAACGCCGACATGCTCAACGAGGAGATCTTCGGCCCGGTCGCCGCGATCCAGACATTCAAGTCGGACGACGAGGTGATCCGGCGCGCCAACGACACCGAGTATGGCCTCGTCGCCTATGTGTACACGAGGGACCTGAGCCGCGGCCTGCAGGTGTCGGAGCGGCTCGACTTCGGCATGATCGGGCTCAACCGCGGACTCGTGTCCGATCCGGCGGCGCCGTTCGGCGGCACCAAGCAGTCCGGGCTCGGCCGCGAAGGCGCGCACGAGGGCATGATGGAATTTCTCGAAACCCAATACGTGTCGGTGAGCTGGTGAGGGGCACCTTGAGCCGAACCCAGGGTCAAACGCCCGTCAGTCTTCACCTCTCCCGATTGGAGAGAGGTCCGCGCCCAGCCGAAGTCGGATGTTTCCGACTTCGGCAAACGTATTGGATTGCCGAACCCGGGCATACCCGAGTTCGGCAGGGCACGGGGTGAGGGGGAGCGAAGAACGTGGATATCCTGATGCCGCAGCTCGGCGAAACGGTGGCCGAGGGCAAGATCACCAAGTGGTTCAAGTCGGCGGGCGACGCCGTGAAGCCCGGCGACAACCTGTTCGAGATCGAAACCGACAAGGTGTCGATGGAAGTGCCCTCGACGACGGCCGGCATTCTCGCCGAGATCCGCGTCGGTCCGGGCGAAGTCGCGCCGGTCGGCGCGGTCGTGGCGGTGATTTCCGGCGCGGAGGCCAAGTCGGCTGTCGCGGCTGCCGTCCCGGCGACACCGCGGGCCCAGAACCCGACTCCGCCGCGCGAGGCGATCGCCCGTCCGATCGCGCCTCCGGCGCCCGCTGCGCCCCGCGCCATCCCGCTCGATCCGTTTCGTGCCGTGCAGACGCCGGAGCGCAACTACGGCCCGGCGCGGCTTCCCGGCGGCGCGGCCGTCACGCCGCTCGCCCGCAGGCTCGCCGCGGAAGCCGGCATCGACCTCTCCGGCATCGCGGCCTCCGGGCCGCATGGCCGCGTCACCGCGCGCGACGTCGAAGCCGCGATTCAGAGCGGCGGACAGAGAATCGCCCACGCGCCGGCGAGCCCCGGCGCGCGCGCCGGGGCCGACCGCATCAAGGCGCTCTACGAGCCGGGCAGCTATCAGGAGGTGCCGCTCGACACCATGCGCCGCACCATCGCGACGCGCCTCGTCGAGGCCAAGCAGACGATCCCGCACTTCTACCTGACGGCGGACGTGACGATCGACCGGCTGATCGAGGTGCGCGAGGACACGAACGCGGTCGCCACCACGGGCGAGGACGGCAGCCCCGCCTTCAGGCTCTCGCTCAACGATTTTGTGATCAAGGCGCTGGCGATGGCGCTGCAGCGGGTGCCCGCCGCCAACGCCGTGTGGGCCGAGGATCGCATCCTGCGTTTCGCGCAATCGGACATCGGCGTGGCGGTCGCGCTCGAGGGCGGCCTGATCACGCCGATCGTGCGCGGCGCCGAGCGCAAGAGCCTGATCGAGATCTCGAACGAGATGAGGGATCTCGCCGCGCGCGCACGCGCCCGCCGGCTCAAGCCGAACGAATATCAGGGCGGCTCGACGGCGATCTCCAATCTCGGGATGTACGGCGTGCGCGAGTTCGCCGCCGTGATCAACCCGCCGCACGCGACCATTCTCGCGGTCGGGGCGGGCGAGCGGCGGCCGGTGGAGAGCCCCGAGGGGATTCGCTTCGCAACCCGCATGAGCGTCACGCTCTCGTGCGATCACCGCGTGGTCGACGGCGCGCTCGGCGCCCAGCTGCTCGCGGCCTTCAAGGACTTCATCGAGCGGCCGGTCGGGCTGATGATGTGAACGCGGCGGCCTATTCGGCGGTCACGTGGCTGCGGAACTCGATCGCCGCGGCGATCGTCCTGAAGCGCTCATGCCCCTCGCCGGTGCCGCGAATCTCGATGTCGCCGTAGCCGAGCATGCGGCCGAGGATCGACTGGTCGACCTTCACGCTCTCGACCTTGTCGAGATTCATCTCCACGCTGTCGCGGCGGATGAAGCCCGTCTTCCAGATGATGCGCCGGTTGGTGACGGCGATCTCCGTGGTCCAGCGCTCGAACCACACGAGGAACAGCAGGACGGCCGCGGCCGCGAACACGAGGACGGCGAACCCCATCGCCGCAAGGCGCAGCCAGTCCGTCTCGACACGTTCGGCCCCGACCGAGACGAGCAGCGCGAGTACGAGCAGCGCGAGGCCCGGCGTGTATTTGATCCAATGAACGTTGGTCGAGAACCTCACCCGCTCGTCGGGCAGCAGCACGTGCTTGACATAGCTCATCGGATTCCCTCTCCGGGTCTCCCCGGAGCGTAAGCCGCCGCGATTGCGTTCGTCTACATCCTTGGGCCGCCGCCCATTCCAGGAGGTGGCCGCGGATTGCCTCCAAGGTGCGATCTTCGCCCGAATACCGTCTCCCCTTTCCGCGATCATGCTCTAAAGTATGGCGGCCGCACGCGGTCGTCGCGGCAATCACCCCGATGGCGAGGACGAAAATGGCTGGCGAAAAGGCGGACGTGCTTTTGATCGGACCGGCGAGGCCGGTGTTTGTCGAAGGCCTGTCGCAACCGTTCACGCTGCACAAGCTGGCCGAGGCAAAGGATCGCGACACCCTGCTCTCCGCTCTCGCCGACCGTCTGCGCGCGATCGCGGTCAGCGCCACGACCGAGAAGGTCGATGCGCAACTGATGTCGCGTTTTCCGCGGCTGGAAATCGTCTCCACCTTCGGGGTCGGCTACGATCACGTCGACGCCAAGTGGGCCGGCGCGCACGGCATCACGGTCACCAACACGCCGGACGTGCTCAACGAAGAGGTCGCCGACACCGCGATCGGGCTTCTTCTCTGCACGGTGCGCGAATTCTGCCAGGCGGAGCGCTATGTCCGCGCCGGAAAGTGGCGCGAGCGTCCCTACCCGCTGAGCAAGGCGACGCTGCGCGACCGCACCGTCGGCATCGTCGGAATGGGGCGCATCGGCCGGGCGATCGCCCGCCGGCTGGAAGCCTTCGCGGTGCCGATCGCCTACCACGCGCGCCGGCCGCAGCCGGACGTCGCCTATCGCTATTACCCGCGGCTCATCGAAATGGCGCGCGACGTCGATGTCCTGATGCTCATCGTGCCGGGCGGCGCCGCGACGCAGAACATGATCAACGCCGAGGTCCTGGACGCGCTCGGGCCGAACGGCATCCTCATCAACATGGCGCGCGGATCGGTCGTCGACGAGGGCGCGCTGATCGAGGCGTTGCGCGATGGCAAGATCCTCTCGGCCGGTCTCGACGTGGTCCTCAAGGAGCCGCACGTGCCGCCCGAACTGCTCGCCCTGGACAACGTGGTGGTGTTTCCGCATCTCGGCTCGGCATCCGTCTACACGCGCCGGAAGATGGATCAGCTCGTGGTCGACAATCTTCTCGCCTGGGGCCGGGGAGAACCGCCGCTGACCCCCGTGACCGAAACCCCGTGGCCAGCGGCGCGCAGCGCCTGAACAAGCGTCATGACCTGCGCGCGGTCGCGTGCTAGCCTTTCCGCCATGTTCGCCCGCCGTCAAAGCCGCACCTTTCCTGGTCTACTCGCGTTGCTGGTCCTTGCCGCGACAAGTGCCCCCGCATCGGCGCAATCGCCGTCGAACGAGGCGGTACGGGCGGTGCTCGGCACCTGGGAGATCTCCAACGCCGACCGCGACCGGACCTGCACCGTCACGTTCAAGGACGAGAACGTGCGCGGCGGATTGAAGCTCGAGCTCGACCAGCCCTGCGCGGCCAATTTTCCCCGCATGAAGGACGTGATCGCGTGGGGCATCGGCACGAACGACGCGCTGCGGCTGCTCGACCGGCAAGGCAAGGCGGTGCTCGAATTCACCGAAGTCGAGAGCGGCATGTACGAGGCCGAGCAGCCGGGCGAGGGAATCTACTTCATGCAGACGCCGGCCGATGCGGCCGGGCCACCCGAGCAGACCGCCGACCAGATGCTGGGGACGTGGTCGCTCGCGCGCGAGGCCGGCAAGACCATCTGCAAGCTCACTCTGAAGAACACGGCGCGCGGGAACGACCTTCTGCTCGAGCTCAAGCCCGGGTGCGACGAATCCATCACCCGTTTCGGACCCTTCACCTGGGCGATGGACCGCGGCGAGTTGCTGCTCAAGTCGGCCCGCGGGCTGACGTGGCGATTTGAGGAGGCCGACTCGGCGACCTGGCAGCGCGTTCCCGAAAGCGTCAATCCGCTGCGCCTCACCCGTCAGCCATGACGCGACGGCACCGGCTCCACGGCAATCGCACCGGGCAAGTGACCGCGTAAACAAGAGTTAAGACGCTGTCTCTACGTTCGCCCGGATGGAAGGGCCTTTCAGCCATACGGAACGTCGGCCGCGCTCATTGGCAGCCATCCCGTTGCTGGTGGCGGCGGGGATCTACGTGCTGCTTCTCGGCGTCGGCAAAGGGCTGCTCAACGACCCCGACACCTATTGGCATATCGCCGTTGGGCGCTGGATCGCCGCGCACGGAGCCGTTCCCAAGGTCGACCCGTTCTCGTTCACGATGCACGGCGCGCACTGGATCGCATTCGAGTGGCTCTCGGAACTGATCTATGCGGCCACGTTCGCGGTGTCCGGCTGGCCGGGCGTCTTTGCCTTGGCGGCGGCGGCGATCGCGGCCGCCTTCGGCCTGCTGACGCGCTTTCTGCTGCGCGAATGGCCGGCGGTGCCGGCCGTGCTCGCCGCCATGGTGGCGTTCGTGCTCGCCGCGCCGCACATGCTCGCCCGCCCACACACTCTCGTGCTGCCCATCATGGTGGCCTGGACGGCCGCGCTGGTTCGCGCGATGGACGAGCGGAGCGGCCCGCCCTACCGGGCGCTTCCGCTGCTTCTGGTCTGGGCCAACCTGCACGGCAGCGTCATTCTCGCCATCGGGTTGATCGGGCCGGCCGTTCTCGAGACGCTGCTGCGCGAACGCGACGCGGCCGGCTGGGCCCGCGTGCTTCGGCAATGGCTGCCGTTCGCGGCACTCGCCATCGTGGTCTCCTGCCTCACGCCCTACGGGCCGGGATCCATGCTGGTTCCGCTGACGACCTACGGGCTCGGCGACGCGCTCAACACCATCCAGGAATGGCGGCCGCGCGATTTCTCGCACCTCGGCGCCTTCGAGATCCTGTTGCTGCTCGCGATCTTCGCCCTGACGCGCGGCGTCAGGCTGCCGGTGGTGCGCACGCTCGTGGTGCTCGGCCTGCTGCACCTCTCGCTCTCCCAGTCGCGCAACGTCGATCTGCTGGCGATGCTGGCGCCCCTCTATCTGGCGCGCCCGCTCGGACCGGGGTTCCGCGCGCACGAGAGGGATGCGGTCTCAGCCGCCGGCCGGGTTCCGCGCGTCGCCGTTCCGCTCGCCGCTCTGCTGATGATCCTTGCGACCGGCCTGGGCTTTGCGCGGCACCTTGCGCCGAATCCGCTCATCACCCCGAAAGCCGCCGTCGAGGCGACGGACCTGCCGCGGTCCGAGCCGGTGTTCAACGACTATACGTTCGGCGGCTATCTGATCTTTGTCGGCATTCCCACCTTCATCGACGGCCGGGGAGAGCTGTACGGGGCGCAGTTCATCAACCGCTGGTATCGCGCCATGATGTTGAGCGACCTGCCGGATTTCGAGAAGCTGCTGGACGAGTATCACATCCGCAGCACGCTGCTCACACCCAAGACCCCGGCGGTTGCCTTGCTCGACCGTCTGCCCGGCTGGGAGCGCGCCTATGCGGACGACGTCGCGGTGGTGCACAAGCGCCGCGACATTGCGCATTGAATACGCAGGACCTCGCGCACGATCCGGCGAAGTCGAATCGGTTCGCCGACAAGATCAAGCGCCGGCCGTCGAGGGCAGCGCCATCCTGCGCGGAACCGGTTTCCCCTCTTGCCGATCGCGCTCTAAGCGTTCCCGAAGGCGACGTATTGCGCTCCGAGCGGCACGCGACGGAATGCGGATTCGATGCGCCGCGAGAGATCCGTCGCCCACGGCATCAGCAGGAAATGGCGCGCCTCGACGTCACGCACCCCGGCCTGCGCCAGCAGTCGGCGCGCTTGCGTCGCCGGCAGCAGGACGGCGTCGCGATCGAACTCGCAGCGCGCCACGGCAAGCCGCGTCAGCGGATTGAACGGATTGTGTTCGATGATGCAGACAAGACCGCCGGGCTTGGCGGCACGCCGCATCTCGCGCACGAATTCGCCCCAGCCGGCGGGCGGGACATGGTGCAGCACGCAGATGGCCGTCACCAGGTCGAAGCCGGCGTCTGCGCACGGAAACGTCTTGCCGTCGAAGACATCGTATTCCACGCCCGGATTGGCGGAACGCGCCCGCGCGATGCTCTCCCCCGAAACGTCGACGCCGTGCAGCCGGCGCACCAGGCCACGCACATAGGGATGGAACGTGCCGACGCCGCAACCGACATCGAGCATCGCGGGCTTGTCGCGGCCGCGCAGGCGCTCGCCGATCAGCGCGCGCAGGAGTTCCGCCTTCGCCTGCATGAAGAAACTGTGCGGCAGGCCCGCGAAATCGATCGAGGACTGGACGGCCGCGCCATAGCTCGTCCCGTAGGCGTCGAACAGCTCGGGCATGGCCTCACTCGAAGACGGCGTGAATCGCGAGCCGTTCGCTCGAAACCGGCTCCTCCTCGAACCCCACGGTCTTCGACACGACGTAGAGCGGACGGCGCTTCACTTCCGCGTGGATGCGCCCGACGTAGAGTCCCATGATTCCCGTCATCAGCATGTTGATGCCGCACAGGAACGAGATGATCACGACCGTCGAGGACCACCCGGCGACGAGATCGCTGTCGATCAGCCTCAGCACCAGAATGTAGGCGCCGTAGACTAGCGCGAGACTCGAGACCGCCAGTCCGCACCAGATTGCGAGCCGCAGCGGCGCGTCGGAAAATCCGAGCGCCGCGTTCACGGCGAGGCGCACCATCTTCCACAGCGGATATTTCGTTTCGCCAGCGGCGCGTTCGAGGCGGTGAAAGGTCACTTCCGTCTGCCGGAAGCCGAGCCATGCGATCATGCCGCGGACAAAGCGGTCCTGCTCGGGCATCTCGCGCAGGGCGTTGAGCACCTTGCGATCGATCAGGCGGAAGTCGCCGACGTCCGCCGGAATGGCGACCGACGACATTCGTCCGAGCAGGCGATAGAACAGATGGGCGGTGGTGCGCTTGAACCGGCTCTCTCCGGCGCGCGACAGCCTGCGCGCGTAGACGACCTCGTAACCCTCCTTCCATTTCGCGATCATCTGATCGACGATCTCGGGTGGGTCCTGCAGGTCGGCATCCATGACGACGATCGCCGCGCCCGCGGCCACATCCATCCCGGCGGTGATCGCCACCTGGTGGCCGAAATTGCGCGAGAGGCCGATGTAGCGGCAGCGCGGATCGCGCTTGGCCTGTGCCTGCAGCACGATCGGCGAGCAGTCGGTGCTGCCGTCATCGACGAAAATCGCCTCCGCCGGGGCGTCGAGCCGGTCGAGCAGAAGGTCGATCCGGCGCAACAGAACCGGGAGGACCGCTTCCTCGTTGAACACCGGGATGACGATGCTGTAGCGCACTCGCTCGCGGTTGATCGGCATCGATTGACCCGCCTGTGGAACAGGGCCGCGATCCTAGAGGTGGATGGTTAAGGCGGGCTTGCCGAAGCGGTGCAAATCGGTCGTTTCCGGCGGCCGGGACCTCGGCGGCCCATCGGCCAAGATGTCGATCGGCGCAGCGGTTCGGAGGGTCCTCATGCCTGCTTATGACGCAATCGTGATCGGCATGGGCACGGCCGGCGCCTATCTGGCTGAACGTCTTGCCCGATCCGGCATGCGGGTCGCCGCGGTGGAAAGAAAGCTGGTCGGCGGCACCTGCGTGAACGTGGGCTGCACGCCCACCAAGACGCTCGTGGCAAGCGCCTACGCCGCCCATGTGGCGCGCCGCGCCGGCGATTACGGCGTGATGATCGACGCGCCCGTGAAGGTCGACATGAAGCGGGTGAAGGAACGCGTCGACGCCGTCGTCAAGCGGCAGCAGACGAACCTTCTCGATTGGCTGAAGGGCACCGAGAACTGCACGCTCATTCACGACCACGCCCGCCTGCTGTCGCCGCGCGAGGTGCAGACCGGGACCGATGTGCTGACGGCCGAACGGATTTTTCTCGACGTCGGCGGCCGCGCCGCCGTGCCGCCGATGCCCGGGCTCGACCAAGTCGATTACCTGACCAACGTGTCGATGCTCGAGATCGATTTTCTGCCGCCGCATCTGCTGATCGTCGGCGGCAGCTACGTCGGGCTCGAATTCGCCCAGATCTTTCGCCGCTTCGGCAGCGCCGTTACGGTGATCGAGATGGCGCCGCGGCTGATTCAGCGCGAGGACGAGGACGTCTCGGCCGCCGTGTTCGACATCCTGCGCAAGGAAGACATCGATGTCCGGCTCGGCGCCACATGCGTCGCGATCGAGAGGCAGAAAGACGGGATCGTCGCCCGCCTCGATTGCGCCGAAGGTGCGCCGCAGGTGCGCGGGACGCATGTGCTGGTCGCCACCGGCCGCCGGCCGAATACCGACGACCTCGGGCTCGAGAAGGCCGGCGTGCGAACGGACGCGCGCGGCTACATTGCGGTCGACGATCAGCTTCGCACCAACGTGCCGGGCATCTGGGCGCTCGGAGACTGCAACGGGCGCGGCGCATTCACGCACACCGCCTACAACGACTTCGAGATCGTCGCTGCGAACGTCCTCGATCACGAGCCGCGCCGGATCAGCGATCGAATCGATGCCTACGCACTCTACATCGATCCGCCGCTCGGACGCGCCGGACTGACGGAGGCGCAGGTGCGCAAGCGCGGCCGGCCCGCCCTGGTCGGAACCCGGCCGATGACCCGGGTGGCGCGCGCGGTCGAGAAGGGCGAGACCGACGGCTTCATGAAGATCCTGGTCGACGCGGAAACACACGAAATCCTCGGCGCCGCGATTGTCGGGCCTGGCGGCGACGAGGCGATCCACTGCATCCTCGACGTGATGTACGCCAGGGCGCCCTGCATGCTCCTGCAGCGCGCCATGCACATTCATCCGACCGTATCGGAGCTCATTCCGACGATACTGGGCGAGCTGAAGCCGCTGTGACCGGGCTTCGCGGCCGCGCCTGCCAACCGCGAACGCGTCACTCGCCGGAGCGGCGGCGGAGCGATGTCTCCAGGAACCCGATGAAATCGGCCGTCTTGGCCGGCAGACGCTTCACCTTCGCGTAGTAGGCGCAGATGCGCTCGGGAGAGAGCGAAGCGTTCTTGAAGATCACTTCGAGCCTCCTCTCCTTGATTTCCGTCCTCACCGCGTGAAGCGGGACCCGGGTGATCCCGCAGCCGTCGAGCGCCATGCGGATGAGCACAGCATTGCTGTTGGACGACAGCGATCCTTTTACCTCGACGAGCAGCGGGCGGGAGGCGTTTCGAAACGGCCAGCTCTTCGGACCCGAATAGAGATCGACGAGACAATTGTGCTCGCGAAGGTCCTGCGGTGTCTTCGGCCGCCCGAACTGCCGGAAGTAGTCGGGCGAGCCGCAGATCACATGAGGGATCTCGCCGAGATCATGAGCCACGACGCCGGGGAGCGACGGCTTCTGGCTGCTGACGACGACGTCGTAGCCGTCCTCCGAAGGGATGAAATTCTCCGGCACCACCGAGAGGTGAACCCGGACGCCCGGGCGGTTCTGGACGAATCTGGTCGTCAACGGCGCCAGGATGAAACGCGCGTAGTCGCTCGTCGCCTGCACCCGCAACGTGCCGAAGGGCCCGGTCTCGATGTTTCGCCGTTCGGTGACGTAGTCGTCGAGCTTCGACAGCATTGCGAGGCATTGCTGGAACAGGCCCTCGCCGGCTTCGGTCAGCACCAGCCCGTGGGTCGAGCGATTGAGCAGGTTGAATCCGAGCGATTCCTCGAGCTCCTTCATCCGCTTGCTGATGACCGAGGGCCTCGTCCGCAATTCCGCGGCCGCCCTGGTGAAGCTCCGGCACTGCGCGACCCGCACGAACGTGTTGAGCTTGTTCAGGTCTCGCAGCGCGGCCGTAAACGACATTTCTTTTCCCATGGGGGCCGGTTCCGTGAGCCGTCAGAATCAGATCGGTTCAGCCCCTTGGTCAAGCGGCGGCGGCTGCGCAGGCGCTCGGGCACGGGCGTGCCGACTTGCGGCGCGCCGGCCTTTCGGCTCTCGCGCCGCCGATCGGGGCGCGGCTCGACCGATCGCGCGCCGGACGGCCCGCTTGGCGCAGGGCGGTTCGGGAACAACAGTTGTTCCAAGAACTTGGCTACCAGGATCGGAGCGGCCGGCCTTAGCATGGCGCATCGACGTCATGGCGGATGCAAAATCCGCCGGAGCCCATGGGGGATGATGCCATGATCAAGGAATATCACTACGACGAGCTCATCCGCTGGCCACACGGAGAGCGTGCGGCCGTCTTTCTCACCTTCGATTTCCAGGGCGGCGAGGATGTCAAGCCGGACAAGAACGGCATTCTCAACTACGAGATGTGGAGCCAGGGCGAATACGGCCCCCGTCACGCCATCTATCGGCTGCTGCGGATTCTGAAGGAAGAGAACATCAAGGCAACGTTCCTCACCTGCGGGGCGATCGCGGAGCGCTTTCCGGAGGCCGTGCAGGCCATCCTGGACCACGGCCACGTGGTGGACGGCCATGGTTACCATCACGAGATCGCCCGCTATCTGCCGCGCGATCAGGAAGACCAGGTGATGAAGAAGACGATCGCCATGATCCAGCAGCGTACGGGGCGACGCTGCTACGGATGGCGCTCGTGCACCCAGAGCACCAACACCGTCGAGCTGCTGATCGACAACGGCTTCGTGTTCAACACCAACAGCTTCCACGACGAACTGCCCTATCTCTGGGAGAAGAACGGCAAGTTGCTGGTCGAGCTGCCGCGTCAGCCGTTCGGCGACGGCACGCTGTTCGGTCACCGTTTCGGCGAATACGGCAACCCGTATCTCGGGCTCGACACCTGGAAGGCCTATTTCGACGAGCTCTACTCCGAGAGCAGCCCCGAGCGTCCGAAGTACATCCCGTTCACGATGCATCCCTACATCATCGGCCGGCCCGGCCGCACGCTCGCGCTGCGCGGAATCATCCGGCACATGAAGGATGCCGGGAGCCTCTGGTTCCCCACCGGCATCGAACTTGCCGAGTGGTGCCTCGACCACGTGTTCAAGGCCGAATGCCAGAAACTTCGCGCGGCGGCCGGCTGAGGCACGGGACGGCCCCGCCGCGCGCGGGGCACCGGATGAGCACGCGGTGATCGACGCGCGCGGCCGCGTCGATCACTTCTTCCGTTTCATTTTTTGATGACGCGGAGACATCGGTCAGCCTGTCGCATGCGACCACAACGTCTCTCGGTCGCGCCCGGTCTGCGCGTAGACAATCAAAAAACCAACGATCCTGCGGGAGGAAACCATGATCACGATCGTAAGGGCCGGGACGGCGCTGCTCGCGGCGGCCCTGCTCGTTTCGGCCGCGCCGGCGCGCGCCGACTCCGTTGCGGATTTCTATCGTGGCAAGACGTTGCGCATGCTGATCGGATACGGCGCCGGTGGCGGCTACGACATCTACGGCCGGCTCGTCGCCGAGTTCTTGCCGCGGCACCTGCCCGGCAATCCGACCATCATCCCGCAGAACATGCCGGGCGCGGGAAGTTTCGTGGCGGCAAAGTTCATGCAGGACGTCGCCCCCAAGGACGGCACGGTGCTCGGCAGCCTCGCCCAGACGCTGGCGCTCGACAGCTTGACGAACACCAATGCCAAGATCGACGTCGCCAGCATGCACTACATCGGCCGCGTCGTGACCAACATCGACACCGGCGCGGCGCTGCCGAAGGCCGGCATCAAGTCGTTCGACGACGTGCGCGCGAAACAGTACAGCGTCGGCGCCTCCGGCGGCGGATCCACGACCGTCCTGTTCCCGACCGCCCTCAACACCTACGCGGGCGCGAAATTCAGGCTGGTGCGCGGCTATCGCGGCACGAACGACATTCTGCTGGCGATGGAGCGGGGCGAGGTGGACATCGTCGGCGCCTACGGGCTTCCAGGCATCCTGGTGAGTCATCCGGGCTGGGTGTCCGGAGGCGAAGCGACGATCCTGTACCAGGCGGCGTTGAAGCGGCACAAGCTCCTGCCGAACGTGCCGACGCTTCCGGAACTCGCGCTCTCCGACGAGGGCCGCGAAGTCCTGCGCGCGGCAGCCAGCACCGGCGAAATCGGCCGCTCCATCATCACGACGCCCGGCGTGCCGCCGGAGCGGCTCGCGGCGCTGCGATCGGCCTTTCAGGAGATGCTCAAGGACCCGGACTTCATCGCGGCGTGCGAGAAACGCCACCTGATGGTCGACGGCGCCAGCGGCGAGGAGATGGACGCGATCGTGCGCGAGACCTTGAAGCTGCCGCACGCCGTCGCCGAGAAGATCGGGCAGATGATGCAATAGCCGGGGCCAGCCGCGCTTCGGTCCGTTTTCGCGGCCCTTCCGCGTGCGACGTCTCGCGCGATGATTTTCTCACCGCGACGTCTCGTCGAACGGCAGAGGTCGTATCACCAGCGGAAATAGGGCCCGCGCTCAACCGTCCCGCCATAAAACGGCACGCCGAAGTACGTCCCGCCGTAATTCGGTCCGCCGAACGGAAACGGCGGCGGCAGGCGGCGGCGTGGCGGGTCGAAACGCGCTTCCGTCTCAGGGCTGCGCCGCCGCATGGCGATCCCGCCCTGGGGCTGATCGTTCAGGATGACGATGAAATCCGTGCCCTTGCCGGTCTCGGTGCTCAAGTCCTCGTCCGAAATGATCAGCGAAGAACGAGGCGACCCCATCGCGGCAATGCGGTCCATGACGTCCTGCGGAATGACGATTCGGTCGAGCGCCGCCCTTGCGCTGGCGGAACTCGCCACCGGCATGGGCTCCGCATCATCCGCCCCGCGTGCGTGCCTGCGCACAGGTAACTCGAGGGCGCTCTCGTGCCGGTCTCCGCCTTCCAGCGTGACGACGCTCCATCGCAGGTCGGGACCATCGCCGGCCCGTTCCATCGCGGTGAAGACATGCGTGCCGATCGGGCGGTCGGGATCGCGAATCGTGATCGGAGCATCGAAGATCGGCTGGAACGCCCGACGGACGTAGAGATGCTGCGTCTTGCGGCTGATGAACACGGAGACCGGCTCGAGCGCGCGGGCCGCCGCGCTCGCCGCATCGGCGGCCGTCGCGCGGGCGCTTTCCGCCGCGGCGGCGGCCTCGCGCGCCGGTGCCACGGCATCGAGCTTCGGCTGCAACTCGGCCTTGGCGGAGGCCGCTTGCGCCTGCAGGTCTGCGAGCGCGGCTTCCGCCTTGGCCCTGGCGTCCTCGGCCTGCTTCCTTGCTTCGTCCGAGGCCGCGGTCTCGACCGCCTTCTCCGCCGCCACGCGTTGCGCCTCGACCCGACGCTGCAGATTTTCCGCCCGGCGCAGCGGCACCATCGCGCGTGCGGCGTCACGCGAGGCCGCCACGGCGGCAAGCCGCGCCTCGTCGGCCTTGCGGGCGGCCGCCTCCGCCTCGGCGGCGCGCGCCCTCGCCACCGCCTCCGCGCCGGGGTTCGACCGGAACAGCAGCGGATGGGCGACCTCGACTGGCGCCGCGTCGCCCGGCGCCACGATCACCCGCATGCCGAGGTGCGTCTGGTCGAACAGACGCGCGGCGAAGCCGTACGGCATGCGCACGCAGCCGTGGGAGGCCGGATAGCCCGGCATGGGCCCGCCGTGGATCGCGATCCCCGACCACGTCAGGCGCTGCATGTTCGGCATGTAGGCGTCGTCATAGAGATTCGAGTAATGCTCGGCGTCTTTCTGAATGACGCTGAAGACGCCGGCGGGCGTCTCGCGTCCGCGCTGGCCGCTCGACACCGGCGCGCGCAGGATCCAGCCCTTGGAGTCATAGACGGTGATCCGCTGCGCGCGCAGCGAGATGATCGCCATGACGGGCTCGCCGACGGCACGCGTCTCGATCGATTGGACCGCACGTTCGCCCCGGGTACTCCTCGCCGCCGCGTCGCCGTCGGCCGCGACGAGCGCGGCGAGTCCCGCGGCCGCCAGGCGCGCGGATCGCAAAGCCTGCGTTTTCATCGATCTGGTGAAACGGGATGTCATGCGCGCCCTGTTCGCTTCCGGTTCCGGACCCACCGACCCGACAGATCAACTCCATATAACCGCAATTGGGTTCCGATCTTGTGTACCGCGCTACCGCACCACGCCGACACGCTCGCGTGCGGCCGGTCCGCCGCGCAGGTCGGCGCCCTCGGAAGGACATTCGCGGAGCCGGCTCATGCTCGCATGCCGCGACGACGCCCGGAAGAGCACCTCGTCGTGCGACGCGTGCCGATCTTCGGTCGCTCCGCTCGCGATCGCGGGCAATTGACTGTCCGACATCCGCGCTTAGCTTCTCCGGGAGCGAGGAACGCAACGATGTCGCGTCTTCTGGTGCCGGTGGCACTTGCATTTTTCATCGAACTGAATGCGTCTGCGGTTGCGCAGATGACCATCACGCCGGGCCCGGGCGGGACCCCGATCGCGCCCGGCGCGCCCGCTACCGGCTACACGCCGGGCGGCGTCGGACCGGGGGGCGCGGAGGTCGGGCCCGGTCCGGCCGCGCGCGGCGTTCCGATGTACCGGATCGGCCCCGGCGACGTTCCGTTGGCGCCAAGGCCCGACCCCTATCCGGACGACAGCCGTGCGACCGTCAGGCTGCCGCCGGGCTGCGGCCCCGGCGCTTGCGTCCCGGAAACGCTGCCGCAGAACCGGCGACTGACCGTCAACAGCCGCGAACCCGAGACGCCGTCGAAACGTTCGCGGGATACGCCGATCAATTCGACCAGGGACCTCGTCGAGGCGCTGCGGATGTGCTGGCGCTCTCCCGCGCTCGATCAGGCGCACGGCGGCTCGCAGATGACCGTGCGCGTCAGCTTCAAGCGAACGGGCGAGATCATCGGGCCGCCGTTCGTAACCTATGCGACGCGGGGCATGAGCGCCGATACGAGACGGCTCTATCTGCGTTCGATCCGCGATGCATTCGAACGCTGTTCGCCGATGCCGTTCTCGCAGACGTTCAGCGCCGCGATCGCCGGGCTGCCGCTCAGCATCCGCTATGTCGACGACAGGACGTCCCGGGCCGGCTCACGCCCGTGAGTCGAAGGCATCCGTTGGCCGGTCGCGAGCGCCGGCGATGCGTCAAGCCGACGAAGTCGCGGCGGAAGATTTCTGCTCCGTCAGATCAACCGCAGCCCCTTCAGGCTCGCGTGTCCCTCGCGGCCGACGATGATGTGGTCGTGCACCGCGATGCCGAGCGGCTTCGCCACCTCGATGATGGTCTGCGTCAT
>CAZIGW010000257.1:0-23810 GCA_964538565.1 uncultured Hyphomicrobiales bacterium
AGGAGCATACGTCGGGCGAAGTCCTGCTGCAGGGGACGCCGGTGTGCGAACCCGGCAGCGACCGCGGCATGGTGTTCCAGGGCTACACGCTCTTCCCCTGGCTGACCGTCAAGAAGAACGTGATGTTCGGCCTCGAGGTCAACGGCCGCAGCCGGCACGAGGCCGAGCAGCAGGCGTTGCAATGGCTGCAGTTGATCGGCCTCGAGAAGTTCGCCGACTGTTATCCGCATCAGTTGTCCGGCGGCATGAAGCAGCGCGTCGCCATCGTCCGGGCGCTCGCCAACCAGCCGCGCATCCTGCTGATGGACGAGCCTTTCGGTGCGCTCGACGCACAGACCCGCGCGCGCATGCAGGTCCACCTGATGGAGATCTGGCGCAAGATCGACATCACCATCGTGTTCATCACCCACGACCTCGACGAGGCGATCTTTCTCGCCGACCGCATCCTCGTGCTCTCCGCGCATCCGGGCCGGGTGCAGGAGTTGATCGAGGTGCCGGTGCCCCGTCCGCGTCATGCCGCGCAGACGATCTCTCCGCAATTCCTCGCCACCAGGGCGCGGCTCGAGGAGCTGATCCACCAGGGCCGACCGCACGACGATGAGGACGCCGACACCTATCGGATGGTCACGCGTCTGACCGACGTCTCGGACAACGTGGAATAGCCATGCAGTGGTCGCAGCGGACATGGGCAGAGCTGCCGCAGGATCTCGCCGCGTCCGCCCAGGCGGCGATCCTGCCGGTCGGCGCGACCGAGCAGCACGGTCCGCACATGGGCTGCGGCATGGACGCCGTGCTCGCCGACCGTCTGTGCCGGACGGTTGCCGAGCGAACCCGCGTTCCGATGCTGCCGACCTTGCCCTACGGCTGTTCGCTCGGCCACAGCCGGCGCTGGCCCGGCACGATCCCGCTGCAGCCGGCGACCCTGATCGACCTCGTCAAGCAGATCGGCGACGGTGCCTACCACTCGGGCGTCCGCCGGCTGTTCGTCGTCAATGCCCATGTGACCAACGCGGCGCCGCTGCGCTGTGCGCTGGAACTGCTGCGCGCCGAACATGACGACCTCATGGTCGGGGTTTTCAACACGGCAACGGTGAGCCCGCGCGTGCGTGCCATCCATTTCGCCGACGCGCAGGACTGGCACGCGAACGCCGCCGAGACCTCGCTGATGCTGGCCATCGCCCCCGATCTGGTACGTCCCGACCGCCTCGCCGAGGCCGACGATCCGGACCGGACGCAAGGTCTGGTGTTCGCGCACCCGGTCAACCGCACGAGCCGCAACGGCGTCACCGGCATGCCGAGCCGCGCCACGGCGGAACACGGCCGCCTGTGGTTCGACTGGATGGTCGAGGACCTGAGCGCGCTGATCCTGCGCGGCCTGCGCGAGACGCCGCCGCTCGACCACTCGTTCTTCCAGCCAGCCCTTTGACTCCCACCGTAGTCAACACCAGAGGTGCGCGCGCGATGTACACGGACGCAAGAATCAAACAGACGCAGGAGGAACTCCGCGCCAGGGGCGTGAAGTATTGCATCGGCGCCTATGTGGACATCCACGGCGTTCCCAAGGCCAAGGTGGTGCCGCTCGACCATCTTCACCACATGGCGCACGGATCGGAGCGTTACACCGGCTACGCGCTCGATGGTCTCGGACAGGCACCGAACGACGACGAAATTGCCTCGGTTCCCGATCTCGACCACGTCATCCAGTTGCCGTGGGAGCCGAAGCTCGCCTGGATGCCGGCGGACAACACGTTCCGGGGCGAGCCCTATCCGCTCAACACACGTGTGGCCCTGAAGAATGTGCTGGCGCAGGCGGCCGGGCTGGGCCTTGGCTTCAATCTCGGCATCGAGTGCGAGGTCTATGTCCTCCGCCACGACGGCAACGGCACGCTGAGCGTGCCCGATCCGGACGACAGGCTCACCAAGCCCTGCTACGACCTGCGTCCGTTCCTCGACAACTTCCGCTGGCTCGACAAGGTCGCGACCTGCATCAACGATCTCGGCTGGGACCTCTATTCCTTCGACCACGAGGACGCCAACGGCCAGTACGAGTTCGACTTCAAGTTCGCCGACGCGCTGACGACGTGCGACCGGTTCACCTTCTTCCGCTACATGGCCAAGCACTACGCCAAGGAAGAAGGCCTCCTCGCCACCATGATGCCCAAGCCGTTCGCCGACAAGACCGGCAACGGCGCGCACTTCAACATGTCGCTCTACGATCTTTCAAGCGGCCGCAATGTCTTCGCGCGCCCGCCGCAGGACGATCCGCGCGGGCTCGGCCTGAGCGAAATGGGCTATTACTTCATCGGCGGCCTGCTGCGCCACGGCCGCGCGTTGTGCGCCGCGTTCGCGCCGACCGTCAACAGCTACAAGCGGTTGGTGCGCCAGGGCGCGATGAGCTATTTCTCCTGGGCGCCGGTGTTCAACTCCTACGGCTCCAACAACCGCACAAATTCCGTGCGCGTGCCGGCGGGCGGCGGCCGCTGCGAATCGCGCAACGCCGACGGCGCGGTCAACCCGTATCTCGCGGCCGCGCTTGCGCTCGCCGCCGGTCTCGAAGGAATCCGCGACAAGATCAATCCGGGCGAGCCGAACGAGGACAATCTCTACACGATCTCCGAGGCCGATCGTCGCAAGCGCAACATCGATTTCCTGCCGCAGACCCTGCAGGAGGCGGTCGCCGCCTTCGCGGCCGACCCGCTGATGGAGGAAACGCTCGGACGGGAGCTGCGCGACGAGTTCATCAAATACAAGACGGAGGAATGGGAGGCGTACCACCTCACCGTCAGCAAGTGGGAAGTCGAGCGCTACAGCCACCTGTTCTAGGAGCCAGCCATGTCCGTGCTCGCGCAGACCCGGCCGAGAAGCCGGCCGGTCAGCCGGATCAGCATCTCTTTGCCCGAGGAATTGCTGTGCGATCTCGACCGCATGGTGGCGGCGCGCGGATTTCCCACGCGCTCGCATGCCGTCAACGACATGCTGCACCAGTTCCTCGTGGAGCACAAAAATCACGTCGGCGACGACGTGATGGTCGGCGTGATCGCCCTGTTCTACAACAATTCGATTCCCGGCCTGCAGAAGCAGCTGGCCGACCTGCAGGTGCGCTATATCGACGAGGTGATCAGCTCGCTGCACGTTCACCTGATGCACAATCAGACCATGGAAGTGGTGCTGGTGCAGGGACCGGCGCACAAGCTGCAGCAGATCGCCGACCAGATGACGTCGCGCCGCGGCGTCATCTCCGGAAAGATCCATCTCGTCGCCGCCCTGATCCCGCAGCTTCATCCGTTCGTCGACGGCACACAACAAGCACAAGGAGCGCCCTGATGCCGATCTTCACCCGCCGCTCGCGCAAGGCCGGACTGCATGCGCCGCCGTTTCGCGTCCGCCGTCATCATCCGGATTTCGACAGGCACGGGACCCAGGGCTGGAAGGCGCTCGACGCCGAAGGCCGGCTGTCGGAGACGGGCTGGCGCAAGGAGCAGCAATGGGCGCTCGACATGGGCCTGCCCGGCGCCGAGTGCCTGACCGACAGGACGATCCCGACGTTCGCGCGCGGCGAGCTTCCGCACTTCGCCGGCATCAACACGTTCCTCAAGGCGCCCTATGTCGAGAACGTGCGCGACGTCGGCAGATACGACGCCGCCGTCATCGGCATTCCGTTCGATTCCGGCACGACCTACCGGCCCGGCACCCGTTTCGGACCTCAGGGCATCCGCCGCATCTCGGCGCTCTACACGCCCTACAACTACGAACTCGGCGTCGACCTGCGCGAGCAGATGACGCTGTGCGACGCCGGCGACGTGTTCACGATCCCGGGCAATCTGGAAAAGAGCTTCGACCAGATCACCCGCGGGGTCGCGCATGTCGCCTCCTCGGGCGCCCTGCCGCTCATGCTCGGCGGCGATCATTCGATCGGCTTTCCGTGCGTGCGCGGGATCGCCCAATGCACGTCGAAGAAGATCGGCATCATCCATTTCGATCGTCACATCGACATCCAGGAGAAGGATCTCGACGAACGCATGCACACCACGCCCTGGTACTGGGCGACCAACCTGCCCAACGTGCCGGCCACCAACCTGGTGCAGCTGGGCATCGGCGGCTGGCAGGTGCCGCGCTTCGGCGTGCAGGAGGCGCGCAAGCGCGGCACCAACGTGCTCACCATCGCGGACATCGAGACGCTCGGCCTGGAAAAGACCGCCGAGATCGCGCTCGAGCTCGCCTGGAAGGGTGTCGACGCCGTCTACGTCTCGTTCGACGTCGATTCGGTCGACTGCGGCTTCGTGCCCGGCACCGGCTGGCCCGAACCCGGCGGTTTCCTGCCGCGCGAGGCCCTGAAACTGCTCGGCCTCGTCACCGCGGAGGGAATTTGCGGGCTCGAGGTCGTGGAGGTCTCGCCTCCCTATGACACGTCCGACATCACCGCGCTGTTTGGCCTGCGGGTCGTGGTCGAGGCGCTGGGCTCGCTCGTCGCGCACGGCAAGCTCGGCGCGCACAGGACCATCATCGACAAGCCGGTCAGCTATTGAGGCACGCCCATGCATCGCGGGCACGATCACGATCGTCCCCACGCGCATCAGGACGGCGGCGGCCGCGGCGGGTTCGGCCACAACCGCACGAACGGCCACCAGAGCGTCGTCCAATGGCAGACGCCGCATCTCGGCCCCGGCGACCATCCGCACGGGGATCACGATCACGGCGAGCCTGACCTCGACCTTGTCGAGCGCGCCTTCGTCGCGGCTTTCGCCGACGCTCCGGACCCGACGAGCTTTCTACGGCTCGCCCAGGTGCCGTTCGAAGCCACGTCGGCCGATGGCGCACGGCTCGTGCTGCTGCGGGTCGAGACCGATCTCGTCACCGACGTCGGCGCGCTCATGCCGCACCTCGGCGGCGCATCCTTCCGCTACGACCCGCTGCCCGCCGCCATGGTGGCGCACCGCCGCCGCCTGCGCTTTGTCTATTTCGACGGCCAGGCCGCGCGCGCGCTGAGCCTCGCGGATGTGCGCGCGCTGCGCGGGGCGGCCCCATGACATTTCTGGCCACGGCAGGCCCTGGTGCGGCCCGGTCTATACCGACGGCCCGCAACCCACCGCATCTGCCAGAATCGCCCTGCAGGCGCGGCTGGCCGTATCGGCGACCGACGGATCGCGCGTGACGAGCGCGGCGACGACCGCCCCGTCCATGACGAGGCCGATCGTGCGCGCCACCATGTCGGGGTCGCGCAGACCCGCTTCCGCGCACAGGGCCGAGAGACGCGCGAGCACCACGCGCTTGTGGGCGATCGCAAGCGTGCGCATGCGATCGTCGGCCTTGTCGCTTTCGGCCACCGCATTGATAAACGGACAGCCATAGTAATCCTCGCGGTCGAACCAGACCTTGAGGGTCGGCGCGACGCGGGCGAGTCGGTCGCGCGCCGAACCGCCCGGGCCGTCGATTTCGGCGAGAAACCACCTGCGCCAAGCTTCGCCCTCACGCTCAAGCACGGCTTCGACCAGCCCATTCTTCGAGCCGAACACCTTGTAGAGCGTGGTCTTGGCGGTCGCGGCGGACTGTACGATGGCATCGACCCCGACCGAGTTCACGCCATAGCGACAGAAGAGGCGTGATGCCGCTTCGATCAGGCGATCCCGCGGAGAGGAAAGCGGCGGTTCAGGGTCGCCGACGTCCGGGGCCGCAACAGGTTCGACCGAGTCCATGTGCGACCCTTAACCCGCCGTCGCGCTGACTCGCAACGACAGAGTGAACCGACCGGTCTGTGTTGCCGAGCAAGCGACCAACTGTTGAGGCCAATTGCCGGATCCTTAGGCGCTTTCGGCTCCCTGCTCCGTCGCGTTCCTGGGACCGCCTCCGTTTCTTCGAGCTTTTTCGCCACCGGCCGGGCTGGCACGCCTTCTGCATAAAACAGACCGGTCTGTTTCATTTCTGCACACACGAGGATGCGCCCATGAACCAAGCCGTCGCGAAAACTGCCGTTACCGGCTGTCTCGCCTCCGACCTTCCCATTGCAGCGACCGGGTGCTTGGCGCCCATCGACAAGAACGGGCTCGCCGAACTGATCGCCAAGGGCAAGGCGGACCCGACCGTCATCAAGACCCTCAAGTGCAAGACGGTCGCGGAAGGTCGCTTTCGCCATCTCAACTTCATCCGCGACCTGCCGGCCTACGTGGTCGACGAGCCGCCGGGTCTGCTCGGCGACGACACCGCGCCGAACCCGTCAGAGGCGGCGCTGGCTGCGCTCGGCTCGTGCCTTGCGGTCGGCATTCACGCCAATGCGGTCGCGCGCGGCATCACTGTCTACAAACTGGAGATCGAACTCGAAGGCGATCTCAACATCACCGCGGTTTGGGGCACCGGTGACCTGTCGGAGAAACCGGTCGGTTTCACGGACGTGCGCGCCAAGGTCACGTTCGAGGCCGATCGCCCGCGCGAGGAGCTTGCGGCGCTTATCGCGCATGCGCGGGCGTGGTCGCCGGTGGCGAACACCTTCTCTCGTCCCGTTAGTCTCGAGGTCGGACTGGCCTGACCGGCCTTGACGCGCAGTTGTCGACGTCTCCACCAACGTTCATCCATCGGGGTGCTGCACATGCTTGAGACAATGCCGGTCGAGGCGGGAAAACCGGCCGTCACCGGAACGGACGTCGTCAGGGCGGTTCGCCAGATCGCCGCGCGCGAACTCCCGGCGCTGGTGCAGAGGATCGACGCCGAAGGCTACTATCCCGAAAGCGTGATACGCGCCTTCGGTTGCGCCGGCGCATACGCCCAACACCTGCCGGGCGACGACGGCGACGGAGTCGATCTCGTGAGCGCCATCGACGCGATGGCGGCAGCCGGCGAACACTGCCTGTCGACCGCGTTCTGCATGTGGTGCCAAGACGCGCTCGCTTGGTACATCTACGCATCCGACAACGAGACGCTGAAGGACACTCTCGGCCGCCGCGTGGCGAGCGGCGAGGCGCTCGGTGGCACCGCGCTGTCGAATCCGATGAAGACGTTCTTCGGAATCGAGGCGATCCGCCTCAAGGGCCGGCGGGCCGAGGGCGGCTACGTCGTCAGAGGCCTCCTGCCCTTCGTCTCCAATCTCGGCGCGGACCATCATTTTGGCGCGATCTTTGAGGTCGACGATCCCAAACGTCACGTCATGGCAGTCGTTCCATGCGCATCCGAGGGACTGTCGCTGGCAGCCAACACGAGGTTCGTCGCGCTCGACGGCACGCGCACCTTTGCGGTGCAGATGCGCGAGGTGTTCATCCCGGACTCTCTCCTCATCGCCGATCCTGTCGAGGGCTACCTCGCCCGCATTCGTGCGGGCTTCGTGCTGCTGCAAGCCGGCATGGGCTTCGGATTGATCCGCGACTGCATTGCGCTGATGCAGCAGGTGAAGGGTCCTCTCGGCCACGTCAATAAATACCTCGACGTCCAGCCCGAACACCTCGCTGAGCAACTCGATACGGCCGAGCGCACCGTGGCGCAGCTCGCAGCAAGACCGTTCGAATCCGACCGCGATTATTGGCGCGCGGTGATCGGGGCTCGCCTCCTCGTCAGCGAGATCTCGCTCGCTGCCGCTCACGCGGCGATGCTTCATTGCGGGGCGCGCGGCTACGTCGCAACCGCCGCGGCGCAGCGCCGCCTGCGCGAGGCCTATTTCGTCGCCATCGTCACGCCCGCCACCAAACAGCTCAAGAAGATGCTCGCCGACATGGCCCACTGATCGCAGACCGACGCACTGGTCACATCACCTTGCCGGGACCGCATTCGACAAGCAGAGGAGCGACACATGAGTGAGAAAGTCCTCGTTACCGCGGTCGAACTCTCCGACATGATGACGCGCGCGCCGGTCGTCGTGATCGACACGCGCGATCCAAAGACGTACGCGGCCGGCCATTTGCCCGGCGCGGTGAACATTCACGATATCTTCACGTATCTCGCGACCTCGACGCCCGAAGGCGTCGCCGCCATGCGAAGCAAATTCGCGGAAATCTTCGGTGCTGCCGGACTCTCGGGCAAGGAAATCGCGGTCGTCTACGAACAGTCGATGAACACCGGTTTCGGTCAGTCCTGCCGCGGCTACGTGCTGCTGAGCTATCTCGGCTATCCCAAGGTCAAAATCCTTCACGGCGGCTATGCGGCCTGGACGGCCGCAAGCCTGCCGACCACCCGGGACGTGCCGACGCCGCGTCCTGCCACGTTCCCGATCAACGCTTCGGGTGCCGGCATGCTCGTCGACCTGCAGACGATGAAGACGAAGGTCGCCGACAAGACCATCGTCAAGCTCGACACGCGCGACGTCGACGAATGGATCGGCGACAGTTCCTCGCCCTACGGCAAGGATTTCTGTCCGCGCAAGGGACGCATCCCGGGCGCCGTTTGGATCGAATGGTACCGCATGATGAAGCCCTCGCCCGCTGGCCCGATGTTCAAATCCCGCGAGGAAATTCTCGCCGAATGCGCGACCGTCGGCATCACATCCGACACGCCGGTGGTGCTCTATTGCTTCAAGGGCGCCCGCGCTTCGAATACGCTGGTGGCCCTGAAAGAAGCGGGCATCAAAGATGTTACTCTCTACTTCGGATCTTGGAACGAATGGTCGCGCGACCCGGCGCTGCCGATCGAGACGGGACTGCCCTATCAGTGGACGCCGGCGGCGGTCGCCGCGTGAGTCCGAAGCTGCGCGCGGGTGCCCGCCGCGGCCGGCACCCGGTCCGTTCGGCATACGGGTTCGGCCATGAGCGCGGACGGAACGGCCGGCGACGTCGTCGTGATCGGGGCCGGCCAGGCGGCGGCCCAGCTTGCGATCAGCCTGCGTCAAAGACGCTTTTCCGGCCCCATCACGATCGTCGGCGAGGAACCCTTTCCGCCGTATCAGCGACCGCCGCTGTCGAAAAAGTTTCTCATGGAACGACCGCCGCCGGACAGCCTGTTCCTGCGCTCGGACGCCTTCTGGCAGGATCATGACGTGACGCTCTTGCTCGGAACCGCGGCGGGCGCCATTGACTTGCGCGATCGCACCGTGACGCTCGTCGACGGCCGCACGTTGCCCTATCGCACGCTCGTGTTTGCGACCGGCACGTGCGCACGGCGTCCGTCGCTGCCCGGCATCGCACTCGCCGGCATCTTCACGCTGCGCACGATTGCAGACGTTCAGCGACTGCGCCCCGCGCTCGATCATGCCCGACGCGTCGTCGTCGTCGGCGCGGGCTACATCGGCCTCGAGACGGCCGCGGTGATGCGCGCCGAGGGGCGAGACGTCGTCGTGATCGAGTCTGAGGACCGCGTGCTCAAGCGCGTCACTGCGCCCGACGTCTCCGGCTTCTTCGACGGTCTTCACCGCAGTCGCGGCGTCGACATTCGCCTCGACGCGCGCCTGGCGGCATTGGAGGGCGGCGCAAGCATCGAGGCGCTTCGCCTCGCCGACGGCACGACGCTCGGGGCCGACGTCGTTCTTTTGGCGATCGGGGCGCAGGCCAATGACGAACTCGCGCGTTCATCCGGCATCGCCTGCGCCGACGGCATCCTGGTCGATGAATTCGCCCGCACGGCCGCGTCCGGCGTTTACGCGATCGGCGACTGCACGCGATTTCCGAGCCGCCGCTACGGACGCCGCCTGCGCCTCGAATGTGTGCAGAACGCCATCGAGCAAGCCAAGACCGCGGCAGCGGCGATCGTCGGCGAGGCCGACGTCTACGACCCGGTCCCGTGGTTCTGGTCGGACCAATACGAATACAAGCTGCAGATCGCCGGCCTGCTCGACGACTACGACCAGGCCACGGCCGTCGGCGACCGCGCCGGTGGTCATTTTTCGGTCGAGTACCGACGCGGCGGGCGCCTGATCGCGGTCGATGCGGTGAACGATCCGCGTGCCCACATGTTGGCGCGGCGTCGCATCGCCGAGGAGACCGCGGCCGGATGTCTGTTCGCGCAGGACGCGCCGTGAGGAGGATCGATCTCGGCACAAAACCTGCATCAGCGGGCGTGTCAATCAGAGGTGGCGACCATGGGCATTTTCGACAATCCATTCGATCCGACTCGCCAAGCCGGCGCCTGCAGCTGCGGCCGTCACCTGAGCGAGGCCGAGCATGACCGCGAACCCAACGCGCGCGTCCAAGAAGCGCTCGCGTCGGAGGAGACGCGGTATCAGACCATCGTCGCCTCCGCGCTGATGCGCGCGGTCTTTCCGCACGACGCCACCCGCCGCGCCTTCCTGCGTGCCGCCGGCGCATCGACGGCGCTCGCCGCGCTCGGCCAGTTCTTCCCGATCAAACAGGCGGCCGAGGCGTTCGCCGCGGGCGGGCCGCCGGAAAAGAAGGACCTCAAGGTCGGATTCATTCCGATCACGTGCGCGACGCCGATCATCATGGCCCAACCGATGGGCTTCTACGCCAAGCATGGCCTCAACGTCGATGTCGTGAAGACCGCCGGCTGGGCCGTGATCCGCGACAAGACGCTCAACAAGGAATACGACGCCGCACACATGTTGGCGCCGATGCCGATCGCCATCTCGCTCGGCCTCGGCTCGCAGCCGATTCCGTTCACCGTGCCCGCCATCGAAAACATCAACGGCCAGGGCATTACGCTTGCGATGAAGCACAAGGACAAGCGCGATCCGAGGCAATGGAAGGGGTTCAAATTCGCAATCCCCTTCGACTATTCGATGCACAATTATCTGCTGCGCTATTACCTGGCTGAGCACGGCGTCGACCCCGATGCCGACGTGCAATTGCGCTCGGTCCCGCCGCCAGAAATGGTCGCCAACCTGCGGGCCGACAATATCGACGGGTTCCTGGCGCCGGACAATATTTGCCAGCGCGCGGTCTACGACGGCGTCGGGTTCCTGCACCTGCTGTCGAAGGAGATCTGGGACGGCCATCCGTGCTGCAGCTTCGCGGTGAGCCGCGAGTTCATCGCGCGGGCGCCGAACAGTTTTGCCGCCCTCACGCGTGCGATCGTCGACGCCACCGCGTTTGCCTCCAAGGCGGAGAATCGCAAGCAGATCGCGGACGCGATCGCGCCGGCGAGCTATCTCAACGCGCCGTCCGTCGTGCTCGAACAGGTGTTGACCGGTACCTATGCGGATGGCCTCGGCCAGATCAAGAAGGATCCGAAACGCGTCGATTTCGATCCCTTCCCTTGGCAATCCTTCGCCGTCTGGATGCTGACGCAGATGAAGCGCTGGGGCCAGATCAAGGGCGAGGTCGACTACAAGGCGGTCGCCGAGCAGGTCTTCCTCGCCACCGATACCGCCAAAGTGATGGCCGAGATGGGTCTTTCGCCGCCGCCGCGCGCATACAAGCCGTTCAGCGTGATGGGCAAGACGTTCGATCCGGCGAAGCCGAACGAATACGTCAACAGCTTCACGATCAAACGGGTCTAGCCGATGGTCGCGTCACCGACCTTGCGCGCTGCCGGCCTGTCGATCGCCCTGTTTCTGGCCTTCGCGCTGGCCTGGCATGTGGCCGTTCGCGGCTCGAGTAAGGCACCGCCGATGGACCCGGAGTACGCCAGGCTCATGGGGGCGACGGCGACACAGGGCCGGTCAGCCATGCCGGGCCCGATCGACGTCGGCGCCAAGCTCTTCGAGCACCTCCGTCACCCTTTCTATGACAACGGGCCCAACGACAAGGGCCTCGGGATCCAGCTCGGCTATTCGGTTGCCCGCGTCGCCGCCGGCTATCTTCTGGCGGTGCTCGTCGGCCTGCCGGTCGGCTTCCTGATCGGGACGTCGAGGCTGATGAGCCGCGCGCTCAATCCGTTCATCCAGATTCTGAAGCCGATCTCGCCGCTCGCCTGGATGCCGCTTGCCCTCTACACCATCAAGGACTCGAGCCTGTCGGCGATCTTCGTGATCTTCATCTGCTCCGTCTGGCCGATGCTCATCAATACCGCGTTCGGCGTGGCGGCCGTGCGCAAGGAATGGCTCAACGTTGCGCGCACGCTCGAAGTCGACGCCTGGCGCCGCGCCTTGACGATCGTGCTGCCCGCGGCCGCACCGACCATCCTGACCGGCATGCGGATCTCGATCGGCATCGCCTGGCTGGTGATCGTCGCGGCCGAGATGCTCGTGGGCGGTACCGGCATCGGCTACTTCGTGTGGAACGAGTGGAACAACCTGTCGATCGCCAACGTCATCACCGCGATTCTGGTGATCGGCGTCGTCGGGATGCTGCTCGATCAGATTCTCGCGCGCCTCGTTCGCCTCGTGACCTTCGCGGAGTAGCGGCGTGGCCGACCGGTTCATCTCTCTCGAGGGCATTGCGCGGCGCTATCCGGCGTCGGCAGGCGGCACGTCCGTCGTGTTCGAAGACCTCTGGCTCGCCATGCGACGCGGCGAGTTCGTCTGCATCATCGGGCATTCCGGCTGCGGCAAGACCACGGTGCTCAACATCATGGCGGGTCTCGATACCCCCTCGGCCGGCGTCGTCATCGTGGATGGGCAGGCGATCGAAGGGCCGAGCCTCGATCGGGCGGTGATCTTCCAGAGCCACGCGCTCTTGCCCTGGCGCACGGTGCTCGGAAACGTCGCCTATGCGGTCGCGTCCAAGTGGCGATCATGGTCGAGAGCGCAGGTTCACGCGCACGCCACGCGGTTCATCGAACTCGTCGGCCTCAGCGGCGCCGAGCACAAGCGGCCGGCCGAGCTCTCCGGCGGAATGAAGCAGCGGGTCGGCATCGCCCGCGCGCTCGCGATCGAGCCGAAGATCATGCTGATGGATGAGCCGTTTTCTGCCCTCGATGCGCTCACCCGCGGCACGCTGCAGGACGAGGTGCGGCGCGTCTGCGTGGAGACCGGTCAGACCGTGTTCATGATCACGCACGACGTCGATGAAGCGATCTATCTCGCCGACCGCATCGTGATGATGACCAACGGGCCGGACGCGGTGCTTGCGGAAATCGTCGAAAATCCGCTTCCCGCCGACCGGGCGCGCACCGACATCCATCGGCACCCGCTTTATTATCCGGTTCGCAACCACATCGTCGACTTTCTCGTCACGCGCAGCCGCACTTTCCGCTCGGAACATGTCGACTTCGATCGTCGCAAGGTTCCGATCGTGCGGCCGAGCCTGCCGGAACCCGCGCTCGTCGCCGGCTGCGACGGGCGCCCGGCGATGGCAGGCGCGGTGGGCGCTCATTCGAGCGCCTTTTGAATCACCCGAAAGTGTGGAACAGACAGGAGACGACCATGAAGCGTTCCGACCTCACCGAGAAGATCCTCGACATCAAGCGCGAGAAGGGGTGGAGCTGGAAGTACATCTGCGGCCAGATCGGCGGCTATTCCGAAGTGCTGATCGTCGGCGCGCTGCTCGGCCAGATGAAACTCACCAAGCCGCAGGCCGCCAAGGCCGCCGAACTGTTCGGGCTCGGCGATGCCGAACAGGCGATGCTCAACGAAGTGCCGTATCGCGGCTCCCAGATGCCGCCGACGGATCCGCTGATCTACCGCTTCTACGAGCTCGTCATGGTCAACGGCCCGGCCTGGAAGGCGCTGATCGAGGAGGAGTTCGGCGACGGGATCATGTCGGCGATCGACTTCGACCTGCAGCTCGAGCGCCTGCCCAATCCCAAGGGAGACCGGGTGAAACTCACCATGTCGGGCAAGTTCCTGCCGTACAAATACTACGGCGCCAGCGGCAACGTGCCGGAATACGGCTACAAGGAGGAATGACCGCCGGGCCGTGCGGCCGCCCCACGCTTCAAATCTGCGGCCGCACCGCGAAGGTGTATTGCGCGACAAGCTCCCGCAACGCAGCCGGGACCGCGATCAACACGTCGGTGACGACGCTGACGTGATACCCGCCGCGCTTCAGGATCACCGCCATGACCTCGTCGAGCGACGGCCACTTGCGGTAGTCGAACGGCGGCGGCGGCGGGGCGACGAATGCGCGCGCGTCGTCGACCAGGATGCAATGGGGTTGCGAACCCGCCAGCACCACTTCGAGCTCGGCGAGCAGCGGACAATTGTCCTCGGCGCCGAAGTACCCGGCGCCCGCGTGCGCATCGAGCCAGAACAGCGCCGGGTCCGTCAGCTCGCGGCAGATCTTTGCGAGCTCGGTCGCCGAATCCCCGAGCACGAACCGAACGTTCGGCAGCGGACCGACGTTCGCCATCGCCTGCCGCTGGTAGTCGGCGCTGATCTCGACCGTCCACACCCGCTCGAAATTGCGCGCCGCCCACGGCAGGGACTGGCCGACGTAGGTCCCGGTCTCGACGAACTGACGCAAGCCCCCGGCGCGCGCCAGCGACAGCGCGAGATCGGATATCGGCGCCGCATGAATGGTGCCCATGGCCGCAAATGCCTCCCCTGGAGCGGCCCCTCGCCGCCCGCTCCCGACTCGGCTTCGAATCGGTATCTGCGGACTGTGCTTGTGCCACGCTTCCGGCCCGGCTGTCTGCCCCGAGGGCAGCGAGACCCGCTTTCATCCCCGGCGGCCGCGTGATAAGCGCGCGAGAGCCACGCAGCCGGACGCAACCCGTGAAACCCGCACGCAAGATCGACACGCTCCTCGCCATCATGGCGGCCCTGCGCACGCCCGGCTCCGGCTGCCCATGGGATCTCGAACAGACGTTCGAAACGATCGCCCCCTACACGATCGAGGAGGCCCACGAGGTGGCCGAGGCGATCGCCCGCGGCGATCTCGACGACCTGCGCGAGGAGCTCGGAGACCTCCTGCTGCAGGTCGTTTTCCACGCCCGTATGGCCGAGGAGCAGCGCGCCTTCGATTTCGGCGACGTCGTGCTCGCCATCACCGAAAAACTGGTGCGCCGTCATCCGCACGTGTTCGGTGACGAGCGCGCGCATTCGCCCGCCGCGGTCGAAGGTGCATGGGAGCGCATCAAGGCGCAGGAGAAGGCCGACCGCGCAGCCCGCCGTGGCGAGGTCCAGGAACCGACCGGCGCGCTCGCCGGCGTGCCGGCAAGCCTTCCGGCGCTGGCGCGCGCCCTCAAGCTGCAGCAGAAGGCCGGGCGGGTCGGCTTCGACTGGAACGATCCGCACGCCGTGCTGGCCAAGATCCGCGAGGAAGCCGTCGAGATCGAACGCGAAATCGAGAGCGGCGATCAGGTGGCGGCGCGCCAGGAGCTGGGCGACCTCCTGTTCGCCGCCGTCAATCTCGCGCGCCACCTCGACGTCGATCCCGAAGGGGCGCTGCGCGCCGCCAACCTCAAGTTCGAACGGCGCTTCGCCGCCATCGAACGCGCGCTCGCCGCGCAAGGCCGCTCGCCCGAGCAGGCCACGCTCGCCGAGATGGATGCCCTGTGGGATGCGGCCAAGGCCGCGGAAAAGTCCGGCCGAGGAGATTAGCGGCCGGACCGGCCGGCATGCCGATCCTCGCTAGCGCGATCGCCGCGCGCCCGTCTCGTGAGCCCTGGCGCGCGGCTGCCGCCCACGCTCTGCCTGGCCGAAACGCGCCGCCACCGCCTCCGCCTTGCTCGCATCCACCCGCACCGTCATCGCCAGACTGCCGTTCTCGGCCAGCGCCTTGTCCATGACCTCGGCGTGGCGGTGCAGCCAACTCACGCCGGCCCCGTCGGCCGGATCGAGCGTGAGATGCAAGGTGACGCGCTTCGCGCTCAGCCGCTCGTCGATCAGCCCGATCAGCCGGTCGACCCCCTCGCCCGTCACCGCCGAAACCAGTGCGGGACGCCGCTCCGACGGCTGCCGTTCGGCGAGATTTTCGAGCCGCGTGCGCTCGTGCGCATCGATCTGGTCGATCTTGTTCCACACCTCGACGAGCCGCGGATCTTCCGTGGCAATCCCGAGCTCCTGCAGCACCTGCGCGACGTCCTGCGACTGCGCGTCGGTGTCCCCATGCGAGACGTCGCGCACGTGCAGGATGAGGTCGGCTTCGATCACCTCCTCGAGCGTGGCGCGAAACGCGGCGACCAGCATCGTCGGCAGGTCGGAAATGAATCCGACCGTGTCGGACAGGATGATCCTGGCGCCATGCGGCAGGGTGATCGCCCGCAGGGTGGGATCGAGCGTGGCGAACAGCATGTCGGCGGAGAGCACGCTCGCCTGCGTCATGCGGTTGAACAGGGTCGACTTGCCGGCGTTGGTGTAACCCACGAGGGCGACCACCGGATAAGGAACGCGCCGGCGGCTTTCCCGATGCAGCGCGCGCGTCCGCTTGACGCCTTCGAGCTCGCGCTCGATCCGGCCGATGCGCTCGGAGATCATGCGACGGTCGGCTTCGAGCTGCGTCTCGCCCGGGCCGCCGAGGAATCCGAACCCGCCGCGCTGTCGCTCGAGATGCGTCCAGGACCGCACCAGCCGGCTCTTCTGGTAGGTGAGATGCGCGAGCTCGACCTGGAGGGCGCCTTCACGGGTGCGGGCGCGCCGGCCGAAGATCTCGAGGATCAGGCCGGTGCGGTCGACCACCTTGGCGCCCCAGGCGCGCTCGAGGTTGCGCTGCTGGACCGGCGAAAGCGCGCAGTCCATGACGACGAGCCCGGCTTCCAGGCTTTTGACCACTCCGGCGATCTCGTCGACCTTGCCCTTGCCGATATAGGTCGCGGGCCGCAAGGAGGCGAGCAGCACCACCCCGGACGAGACGACGTCGAGATCGATGGCGCGCGCGAGTCCGACCGCTTCTTCCAGACGCGCGGCCGACGCGCGGCCTTCCCCGCCGCGCGCGCCCGCGGAGGCCCCATGATGACGCAGATATGGTCCGATGACGATCGCGCGTCCCGTCACCGTGCCCGTGGCCGGGCCCGGTCGATCGGCACGCTTGTCACGCCGACGCGGCTCCAATCAGACCTTTTCCCCGGCGGGCGCCTCCTCGGCGCCCTCGAACATTTGAATCGGGTGCCCGGGCATGATCGTCGAAATGGCGTGCTTGTAGACGAGCTGGGAATGGCCGTCCCGTCGCAGCAGCACGCAGAAATTATCGAACCATGTGACGACGCCCTGCAGTTTAACGCCGTTCACCAGGAATATGGTCAGCGGCGTTTTGTTCTTACGTACATAATTGAGGAAGGTATCTTGTAGATTTTGCGAGCGATCGGCTGCCATTGCCGTGTTCCATTTTTTGCTCGCGGCCCTCTACCCGCGAGACGTTCTTTGTCACACCGCCAGCCCCTTCGAGCAATGCGACCGGGCCAGGCCATTAGATGGCACGTTCCTGAGCAGTGCAAGCCCAACAACCGCCCCAAAGCCGGCAAATTTCAAGGACCTTGGGAATTTGACGCACCCCTGCGTTGCCGGTCCGAGCGGATGGCGCCGGCGGGGTTCGCTCACGCATGCGCCCGGGAGCGCAGGTGACTTTACGCCATCCCCGGGTTGATCGGGCGCGCACGCCGGCCGATTGCTGTTGCCGATCGGCGCGCCCGCAATCAGGCCGGGTGGGGGCCGGCCCGTCGCCCGGATAACGGGTTTCACGCACGCCGGCCGCCGGGTCGCGTGCGACCCCGTCTGGGGCGTTCACGAAAATTCCGCGTGTCCGTGGAAGACCTCGCGCAGGTGCATGGCGACAGGCCCGGGGCGGCCCGTTCCGATCGGCCGCCCGTCGATGCGCACCACCGGCATCACCGTCTGCGTCGCCGCGGTGATGAAGGCCTCGCGCGCCGCATAGGCCTCCGTCACGGTGAACGGCCGCTCCTCGAGCGCGTATCCCAGCGCCGCGATCGCATCGAGCAGGACCGACCGTGAGATTCCGCGCAGGATGCCGTGCTCGGCCGGACGGGTCACCAGCCGGCCGGTCTCCGTGACGATCCAGGCGTTCGACGACGATCCCTCGGTCACGCATCCTTCGCGGTCGACGAACCAGGCTTCGCGCGCGCCCTTCTCGCGTGCCGCCTGCTTGGCGAGCACGTTGGGCAGCAACGACACCGACTTGATGTCGACCCGCGGCCAGCGGTTCTCCGGCAGCGTGATCACGTCGATGCCCGCGGCCGCCGCGCGCTCGCGCTGGGCGCCGTCGATGTTGTGGGCGGTGACGACGACCCCCGGCGCCGTGTCCGGGGGCGGAAACGCATGATCGCGCCGCGCGACGCCGCGCGTCACCTGCAGGTAGACGATGCCGTCGTTCACCCGATTGCGCCGCACCGTCTCGTGCAGCACGACGCTGAGCGCGGCGAGCGGCATCGGCTCGCGGATGCGCAGTTCGCCGAGCGAACGCTGCAGCCGTTCGAGATGCCGCCGTTCGTCGACGAGCCGGCCGCCCCTCACCTCGCAGACCTCGTAGACGCCGTCCGAGAACTGGTAGCCGCGGTCCTCGACGTGCACCATCGCGTCGCGATGCGGCACGTAGCGGCCGTTGACGTAGGCAATACGGGACATCGCAAGCCCTCAGTCCATGCCGAGGGCTTTGAGCTTGCGATGCAGGGCGGAACGCTCCATTCCGACGAACTCGGCGGTGCGCGAAATATTGCCGCCGAACCGGCTGATCTGCGCGCGCAGATATTCGCGCTCGAACACCTCGCGTGCGTCGCGCAGCGACATGCCCATCAGGTGCTCGCCGCCGTTGGCATTCGGCATGCTCGGCACCATCGAGCCGACGTCGGGCGGCAGCATGCTGGCGTCGATGACCGCATCCGCCTCTCCGCCGGCGAGGATCATCAGCCGTTCGACGTTGTTGCGCAGCTGCCGCACGTTGCCCGGCCAGTCGTGCGACTGCAGCACCGCGAGCGCATCCTCGCCGATCACGCGCTTGGGCAGCCCGGTGGCGTGCGAGATCTGGTCCATGAAGTAGCTGACGAGCTCCGGGATGTCCTCGCGTCGCTCCGCGAGCGGCGGCACCCGGATCGGCACGACCGAGAGCCGGTGATAGAGGTCCTCGCGGAACCGGCCTTCGGCAATCTCCGCTTCGAGATTGCGGCCGGTCGAGGAGACGACCCGCACGTCGACCGCGACCTTGGTGCTGCCGCCGACCCGCTGGAAGGTCTGATCGACCAGCACCCGCAGGATCTTGTTCTGCGTTTCGCGCGGCATGTCGGCGATTTCATCGATGAACAGCGTACCGCCGTGCGCCTCCTCGAGCGCGCCGACCTTGCGGCCCTGCGCGCCGTTCATCTGTTCGACCCCGAACAGCTCGACTTCCATCCGCTCCGGGGTGATGGCGGCCGCGTTGATGACGACGAACGGTCCGTTGGCGCGATGCGACAGCGCGTGGATGGTGCGGGCGGTGAGTTCCTTGCCGGCGCCGGAGGGGCCGACGATCAGAATCCGGCTGTTGGTTGGGGCGACCCGCTCGATCGTCTGGCGCAACTGGTTCATGGCCGGCGAATGGCCGACGAGCGCCGCGGCGATCGGCGCGAACTGCTTGAGTTCCCTCACTTCCCGCTTGAGGCGCGACGTCTCGAGCGCCCGATCGGCGACGAGGATCAACCGGTCGGCCTTGAACGGCTTCTCGATGAAGTCGTAGGCGCCGCGCTTGATGGCCGCGACGGCGGTTTCGATGTTGCCGTGCCCGGAAATCATCACCACCGGCATTTCCGGATGCTCTTGTTTGAAGATGTCGAGCAGCTGCAGCCCGTCGAGCCGGCTGCCCTGCAGCCAGATGTCGAGGAAGACGAGGCTCGGCCGCCGGCTCTGAACCGCGTTGATGGCCTCGTCGCTGTCGCGCGCGGTACGGGTCTCGTAGCCTTCGTCCTGCAGGATTCCGGCAACGAGTTCGCGGATATCCGCTTCGTCGTCGATGATGAGAATGTCGGACGCCATGGTTATCGCTCGTTTGCAGCCTCTTGCACTACAGGTTGATCGGCCGGGGCCACCGCCTCGGCCGCAAACCGCATGCGCACCCATGCGCCCCGCGCGTCCGGTATCTTTTCGGAGGCATCGCGCAATTCGATGCCCCCGCCGTGGTCTTCCAGGATTTTCCCCACGATGGCGAGCCCGAGACCTGTCCCCTTTTCCCGGGTCGTCACGTAGGGTTCCAGCAAACGGCTGCGGTTTTCTTTGGGCAGGCCGACACCGTTATCCACCACGTCGATGACGATGTCGCTGCCGTCGCGTGCAGCCGATACGCGAATACGTCCACGGCCGAGCGTCGCCGGCGGCACCGCCGCGACGGCTTCGGTCGCATTCTTGATGATGTTCGTCAGTCCTTGCGAAATGAGCCGGCGGTCGAACCGGGCCGGCATCGGATCTTCCGCCACCTCGACGTCGATGTCGATGTCGGCGTTGCCCACCCGCATGAGAAAAACGACCTGCCGCACCACGTCGGCGACGTCGTCGGCGGCGATGACGGGCTTGGGCATGCGCGCGAAGCGTGAAAATTCGTCGACCATCCGCCGGATGTCGTCGACCTGCCGCACGATGGTCTCGGTGCACTGTTCGAAGACGGCGCGGTCCTCGGTGATGACCGCGCCGTATTTGCGGCGCAACCGTTCGGCCGAGAGCTGGATCGGCGTGAGCGGGTTCTTGATCTCATGGGCGATGCGCCGCGCGACGTCCGCCCAGGCCGAGGTGCGCTGCGCCGCGACCAGATCGGTGATGTCGTCGAGCGTGACGACATAACCGTGCGTCGGGTCGACGGATTGTTCGGTCGTGACCCGCACCGACAGGTTTCGCTCGCGGCCGTTGCGCGTGATGGTGACCTGGCCCTGCACGAACCGCTGCATGCCGGAGCGCGCGCCTTCCAGCATGTCGGCGAGCTCGGGCACGACTTCGGCGAGGGGACGTCCGAGCGCTTCGGCCTCGCTTCGGCCGATGAGCTTCTCGGCCGACCGATTGAGAATGCTGATGCGAGCCGCGGCGTCGATGCCGATCACGCCAGCGCTCGCCCCCGCCAGCACCGCCTCGGTGAAGCGTCGGCGACTGTCGATCAGGTCGCGCGCACGCACGATGTCGTCGCGCTGGGTCCTGAGTTCCTGCGTCATCTTGTTGAAGGTCTCGCCCAACTGCGCGAGGTCGCCTTCCGAGCGGCGCACCGGCACCTGAACGTAAAGGTTGCCGGTCGACACGATGTTGGCGGCCCCGATCAGCCGCCGTATCGGTGCCACAAGCAGGTTGGCGAAATTAAGACCGATCCACACCGCCGACAGCAGCACCGTGAGGGCAATCACCGCATACATCAGCGCGAACGCGACCTGCACGCCGAGCCGGCGCGCCTCGAGCGCCGCATACTCGCTGATGCTCGTCTGGGTCGCGCGCAGTTGCGCCATGACGCGAGGGTCGAGCGGACGGGCAACGTAGAGATAGGCGTCGTCATAGTCGCGCAGCTTGATCACGGCCGCGACGTAATTGGCGTCCGGGATCAGCGCGATCTGCGGCTCCGCATCCGAGATGGTGGCGAGCACCGCGCTCGACGGCTTGCGCAGCTCCTGGTCCATCTTGATCTCGGACTGCTCGATCACCGACTGGTCGCCGTGGATCATGACGGCGGCCGGCAGGCCACGGAACGAGGTGAGCGCGTTGAGCAGTTGCCGGAAGCGCTCGCGGTCCTGGTCGAACAGGGGCTTGGCGCGGTTGAGATCGTAGGACAGCGCCATGGCGTCGCCCCGGATGAGCTGGGCGTGCTCGCGCACATAGGCTTCGGCCACGATGAGCGAGTTCTCGATCACCGCGTGCGTACGCGTGGAGAAGAAGCGGTCGAGTCCGCGGTCGAGCGTGATGCTCGCCACCACCGACACCAGGATGGCGGGTGCGGCGGCGATGACGGAGAACAGGCTGACGATGCGCACGTGCAGCCGCGAGCCGGCGCGGCCGCGGCGGCGCGCCTGGATCACCTTCCAGACCTCGTTGGCGATGATCGCGACGAGCAGGAGGCCGGTGGCGGCGTTGGTGAGCAGGAGGCTGAGGACGACGTAATGGGTGGGCGCGATCGACGTCAGTCCGGCCATCACCAGCAAGGTGGCGAGCGACGAGAGAAGCGCCAGTCCGACCGCGACCGGACCGATGATGCGGCGAAACAGGCCGGGCGCCGGCGTGCCGGATACGGTCGCGTCCGCGAGTGCGGCTTGATCGGCGCTTGTCATGAAACCCCGTGCCCGTCGCAGGCCGCCGCGGCTTCAAACCCCGCCCGCGTCGCACCTGCACCGTCGCTTAACGCAACTGATGCTTTTGTACAACAATGTTGCCGAATTATGACTGTTGCTGATTTGTCTGTTTTTTCAACGAGGTTGGCGGCCGGTGGGGAAATTGATCCCAGGATTCTTCGGGACCGGCCGGCGTCACCCAGGCGATGGACCTCAGGCACTCGACGGTCCCGAGCCGCGACGAGCCGGTGAAGGACCCATGCCTACAGCTGAATCACGCCGAGCCGCGCGGCCTGTGCGACCGCGTCGGTACGGCCGATCGCATCGAGCTTGTCGAACAGCGAGCGCACATGGAATTTCACGGTGTTGACCGAAATGCCGAGCCGACGGGCAATCACCTTGTTGGAGGCGCCTTCGGCCAGGAGCGCCAGCACCTCCAGCTCGCGTTGGGTCAGTGCGAGCGGCCGGGCCTCGACCGGCGAATCCGCCGAGGCAACCAGGACCGCGTCCGACGCCTCCCCCGGCTCGGCGAGCCGGAGACCGGGAACATCGGACAGGAGAGCGGCGAGCCGGTCGGCCAGCGTCGGCTCGCAGTCTCCGATCGCAATCACGACAGTTTCGGCGCCCTTGTTCAATGCTCCGGCCTCTCGCCGATGGTCACCGTGAGCTCCATCGGTTCGCCGGCACGCCGCAGCGACAGCCGCACCGCCGTTCCGACACTGTCGGGGCCGAGCGCGCGCAGCAGCGCGTGCACCCCTCCCAACGAGCGACCATCCCAGGCGACGATGACGTCGCCTTGCCGGACGCCCGCGGTCGCGCCGGGCCCGGTCTGATCGACGTTCATCACCATGGCGCCGATATCGGCATCGTCGAGGCGGACGGGCCGCAGGCCGAGCCCCAGATAGCCGCGGGGGATGCGGCCGCGCGCGTCGAGCTGGGTGGCCACGGACTCGATGGTGCGCCCCGGAATGACGAGCACGCGTCGCCGGGGCCCGAACACCGCCATGCCGATGGCGCGGCCCTCCGCGTCGAGAACGAGCCCGCCTTCGCTGCGCCGTGGCAGCGTGACGTCGAGTTCGATGCGCGCGTCGATGGCGCCGCCGCGCAAGCTGCGCCACGCGCCTGCCGCATAGGCCACCACGCCGAGCGACACGCGTGGCGCGCCCTCCTCGGCTCCGACCACGACCGCGAGCGAACCGGCCGTCGGCGGCTCGGGAGCGGGCGACGGCGCGGCGACGTCGGAATTCTCCGCGCGCAACAAGGCGAGGTCGGTCGTCGGATCGCGGCCGGCGAGCGTGGCGGACGTCTTCCGGCCACCCGGCAGTACCACCTCGAACGCATCGTCGTCCGCGAGCGATTCCTCGGCGGTGACCACGAGACCTGGCCGCCAGGCCATGCCGCTGGTCCGGAACCGCCGGGAATGGATCGCCACCACGGCAGGCGCCGCCCGGGCGACGAGGCCCGAGAGTGCGGCGGAAAAGGAGCGAAGGGACGAAATCGAATCGACATCGGGCATGGACATCTCCTGCTTTGCCCCAATGTGCGGACGCGAAGCAGGTTTGCCTACTGCCCGGTCGGGCAGGTCCGATCGCGCGGCGCGACCCCCGGGGCCCGTCGGCCGGCCCGGATCCGGCCAGCTTCGGCCCAGGACCGGAAGGGCCCCCCGCCCCATCGATGCCAGCGGAATGTCATCGCCGCGGCATGCACTTCCTGCCGCCCGCGCTGTGCGGCCTTCCCGCCTCCCGATGCGGCGGCGCATCGGAGCGCCTGACCAAAAACTGGGCGACTGGACACTTTTTGGGCTCACAGCGGTTCCGACCTGCCGGCGCGAACCACGATCTGCGGAAATGTGCAGCGACAGTCAGCCATTTAGCGGGCAGCGAAGCCTCTGGCACGCTCCTTGCGAT
>CAZIGW010000258.1:0-34983 GCA_964538565.1 uncultured Hyphomicrobiales bacterium
TAGGGCACGCCGGGCAGCGGCCCGAAACCGATGAGCAGATGGATGACGAGCGCGATGGCGAGAAGCGAGAGCAGCGCGGTCGCGACGAAACCCTTGTAGAGCGCGCCCATGATCGACTGGTTGGCGCCGAGCTTCACGAAGAAGGTGCCGATGATGGAGGTGACGATGCACGACGCGCCGACGCCGAGCGGCAGCAGCATCATCCACCACAGCAGCGGCGTGCCGTTGAAGAAGATGGCGGCGAGCACCATCGTGGCGACCGTCGTCACCGCGTAGGTCTCGAACAGGTCGGCCGCCATGCCGGCGCAGTCGCCGACGTTGTCGCCGACGTTGTCGGCGATGGTCGCCGGGTTGCGCGGATCGTCTTCCGGAATTCCGGCCTCGACCTTGCCGACGAGATCGCCGCCGACGTCCGCCCCCTTGGTGAAGATGCCGCCGCCGAGACGGGCGAAGATCGAGATCAGCGAGGCCCCGAAGCCGAGCGCGACCAGCGCGTCCACGACCGTGCGGTCGTTCGGCGTCTTCTGCAGCGTGCCGGTGAGGAAGCCGAAATAGACGCTGACGCCGAGCAGCGCGAGACCGGCGACCAGTATGCCGGTGATGGCCCCCGACTTGAACGCGAGTTCAAGGCCGCCCCCGAGCGAGCCGATCGCCGCCTGCGCGGTGCGCACGTTGGCGCGCACCGACACGTTCATGCCGATGAAGCCCGTGGCGCCCGACAGGATCGCACCGATCGCGAAGCCCGCCGCCACCAGCCAGCCGAGATACCAGCCGATGAGCAGGAAGATGACGACGCCCACGAGACCGATCGTCGTGTACTGGCGCTTGAGATAGGCCTGCGCGCCCTCGCGGACCGCGGCCGATATCTCCTGCATCTTCGGGCTGCCCGCGTCGGCCGCCATGACTGACTGGATCGCCCAGAGAGCATAGACGATGGAAAGCGCGCCGCAGGCGATGATCACCCACAAAGCTGTCATTGGAAGGGACCCCGGTTATCTGGAGTTGACCGGGTCCGGCATGGCCGCCCGGCGGGACGGAAAAGCTGGGGGCGGCCGACGGGCCGGCCCCCGAGTCGGCGCGGACATTGCCAAAAAGGCGGCATCGACGCAACGACGCGATTCGTCGGTTTTTCATACCTTTGGCTCGGACCGCAGGCGCCTGCCGCCGTTCAGGCCTGCTGCGGCCGCGGACCCCAGCGCGTACCAGCCGGGCAAGGCGCCGACAGGCAGCAGGACGGGAAAGATCACGGCCGGCGCCGCCAGATCGGCGATGCGCCGGGCGAGCCGGTCGCCATCAAGCCTCGTCGACGCGGCTTGCTCGGCCGCCACCGACACGCGTTTCGCTCCCCTGACAAGGCCGTTGAGGGGAGGTCTTCAAGGGCTGGATCAGGCCCGGATGCCACCCGGGCCGGCGCAGGGTGGCCCATCTGATACACCCGCCCAACTGACACACTCACTGAGGTGACGAAGACTCACGGTATTGATATTTGCGTAAATTTGCCCGCTGCCGACAGCTCGAAAATAAATGGCTTGCGCGTTGTGAGAGCCCGCTTCTCGATTCCATCGAAAGAGCGCATGAAATACCGCATCTTGTCCCAGGTAGAATCATTGGCTCCGGGTAGATAAAAGCACCCAGCGTTGTATTGCTTGATCGCCGATCGCTCAGGCAGCAGCGTGTGAAATTTGCGGTCGTGACTGAACACTATCCAGCCCTCCGCCGCAACCTTTGAGAGCCAAACGTCGTCCGGTGTATCTTGCTTGAACCTGAATTTGTTCTTTGGGTCGTGGTGAAACTCTACGGAAAAAGGAGGGCGTGCCGTCCTGATTGCCTCGGGAAGGCGCTTTCCAATGTTGCGATCAAAATAGAAAGTTAGTGCACCGACGATTTCTCCCTCCCCAGCGCAACCTCTTCTTCAAATTTCAGGGCCTTCCTGACCTCTTCTGGCTTGAGTCCAAAATCTTCGGCAATATCTGAATTACTTTCGCCTGCCTCAAAGCGCCCGCGGATAATCCAGGTTGGGGTGCCGTGTACTGCAGGCGCCCCAAAAGAAATTCTAGGGTCAATGACAATGGGGGAGCCTTCGCCCGCGACGTGCCAGCGAAGCGCAACCTCGTTCTCATATTCAAACTCGCGAAGCCTTCCAATCACGGACTCCCATTCGAGTTGACCGCCCTGGTCGGCCTGAAGCACGGTTCCAGGCTTGATGTCGATCTGCTGGGAATCTAGGTAGAGATGCTTCGCGTTTTCTTTGAATCGGTATTGCGCGAACGGATACTCGCTCTTCAGTTCATTTGCGGCGTAGGCCCGTGCGGCCCGAATTCGCTTCATGGAAACGCCAGCCTTCCGGAATGCGGCGACCACCGCAACCTCGATCAACTGGAGGTATGAGAGAGCGGTGCGGGCTTCGCGGTTCCTGAGCAAGGCGGCTTCGGTCTTGTGCCACGCCACAACAGTCTGCGGAGAAATCTTCGCATATGCCGCCGCTTCCCCGATCTGATAGGTCGGGAGCAGCAACCGACGTCGCCAAGGCTCATCCAATCGTTCAGACACCAGCGAAACCATTGAGCGGGACTCACTTTTTTAGCCTACCGAGCCTGAAGCCCGAGTAAAGGATACACGGGAGGTGGCTGAGATGGCGGCTGAAGAACAACTAGTGAACGCACGAACGGCTGTCTAGGCTGGAAACTCGTGGAACATCGGCCCTTGGCCTGAACTGATCAGGGAAGGCGCGGCCGTTGCGGCGCAGGGGCAGGTGCGCGGGCGCCCGGACTCCGCCTGGCCTCTCAGGAAAACCGGAATGCGCCGGGATGGCGGATGGTCAGCGCACGCAGCTCGGCGAGCGAATGCGCCCCGAGCTGGCGCGCCGCCGCACGCGTCTCCTGCATCAGGAGGTCGATGGCATACTCCGGCCCGGCCGGCCCGAGCGCTCCGAGCGCATAGAGAAAGGCCTTGCCCGCGAAGGTCCCGGCGGCGCCGAGCGAAAGCGCGCGCACGACGTCGAGACCGGAGCGGATGCCGCTGTCCAAGAGGATGGTCGCCCGCCCGCCGACGGCGGCGGCGATCGCCGGCAGCACGTCGATCGGCGCCGGCGCGGCCTCGATCTGGCGGCCGCCGTGGTTCGACACCTGGATCCCGTCGACGCCGAGCGATACCGCTTTCTCGGCATCGAGCGGATGCAGAATTCCCTTCACCACGAAGGGACGGCGCCAGCGGTCGCGGAAGCGCGCGACCTCCTCCCAGGTGAAGCCGCCGCCGACCTCGTTGCGCGCGAACAGCGCCAACTTGTCGGCGCTCGGATGCTCGCCGACATAGGGCGCGAGGCTGGCGAAACGGGGAATGCCGTGACGCATGAGCGCCCGCAGCCAGCCCGGTGACTTCGCAACCTCGTAGACGGTGCGCGCGTCCGGCCGGAACGGGATCACCAGCCGGTTGCGCACCTCGCGCGGACGCGTCGTGCGCACCGGCACGTCAAGCGTCAGCACCAGCACGTGCGCGCCGGCGGCTTCCGCGCGGCGGACGAGGTCGAAGGCGACGGCGTGATCGTTCCGCGCCAGGCGATAGAGCTGAAACCAGAAGACGTCGGGCGCGACCTCGGCGAGACGCTCGATCGTGGCGCTCGCGACCGTCGAACCGGTGTAGGGGATGCCGGCGCGCTGGCAGGCGCTCGCCATGTAGATTTCCGCCCCCGGCCAGACGACGCTCGTGCCGCCCATCGGGGCGACCCCGATGGGCGCAGCGTAGCGGCGGCCGAACAGTTCCACCTCGATGGGCACGGGACCGGCGTCGACCCCATAGCGCGGCACGAGTTCGATCGCGTCGAACGCCGCACCGTTGCGGGCGATGCCGCCGTCGGTGCCGGCGCCGCCGTCAAGGTATTCGAAACCGAAGCGCGGCAGCCGCCGCCGGGCGTGCCGGCGAAGGTCGGCGAAGGTCGGGAAACGTCGGTGCAGCGCCTCGTCGGGACGGCGCACCGCGGCGCGCTCGCGCGACTGCGCAAAAATTCGATCTTCCATGCCCCTCCCCCGTTCCCGCCCCGATGCGGCGCGCGCCCGGTGCGGCCGACATTCAGAAATGACTGAACGACAGTTTCTTGAACGCAAGTCTGCGCCCGTCGCGGTCGAGGAAGCGCGCCTCTCCCTTTCCGGCGACCACGCGACCGATTTCCGTCAGCGGCACGCCGGCGGCGGAAGCCTCGAGACGCAACGCCTCGAGCCGGTCGGCCGAGACGGTGGCGACGATCTCGTAATCGTCCCCACCGGTGAGAACGGTTTCGATCAACGAGGGGTCGGCCGCAAGCGTCCGCGCCGCCGCTTCGGACACCGGCACCAGGGCGGATTCGATCTCCGCGGAAACGCCCGAGGCGCGGCACAGCTTGGCAAGATCGCCCATCAGCCCGTCGGAGACATCCATGGCGGCGGAGGCGTAGCGGCGCAAGGCTTCCGCGATGGCATTGCGCGGCTCGGGGACGAGATAGCGGTCGATCAGATGATCGCTCATCCGCCGGTCGAGACCCCAGGGCTGCTGCAGCGAGCGGTCCCGCCGCAGCATCACGCCGAGCGCGGCATCCCCGATGGTACCGGTGACCACGATGCGGTCGCCCGCCTTGGCGCCGCCGCGCATCACCATGGTGGCGTGTGGAAGCGTGCCGAACGCGGCGATCGACACCATGACCGGACCATGCGTGCGGTCGGTATCGCCGCCGAGCAGCGGACAACCGTAGCGCTCCGCATCCGCACCGAGTCCCGCCGCGAATGCCGCGAGCCAGCCGTCGTCGATCTCCTCGGGCAGGGCGAGCGAAAGCAGAAATCCAGCGGGCTTGGCGCCCTTGGCGGCGAGATCGGAGAGATTCACCCGCAGCGCCTTGCGGGCGACGCTGTCGGGCGGATCGTCGGGGAAGAAGTGGATGCCGCCGACGATGGCGTCCGCCTTGAGCACCACGTCGTGGGCCGCCGGCGGCGTGATCACCGCCGCGTCGTCGACCAGGCCGAAGGCGCCGGGCTGGGTGGCAAGCGGCCGGAAATGGCGCGCGATCAGGCGATCCTCGGCCGACGATTCATCCTGGCTGGTCATGATCCTGGCGCCGCCTCCCCCACGCGGTCCGCATCGTAGGACGGACGGCTTCGCCTGCAAGCCCGTCCGGCGCGGAGAGCTCGTTGCACCCATGGCCCAGACCCCGTCGCCGACCGGCAGGCTGTCGTCGCGAATGCCGACGGCTGCCGAACCACGCCGATGACATACGTCTGGACGAAAACTCTCCGTCGCCGCCGATGTTCCGGACGATGCCGCATGCGGCTCAGCCGGCGGCGCGGTCGAACTCGGGGCCGCGCAGCTGGCGGGCGATCTGGTCGAGCACGGCGTTGACCATGCCGGTCTCTTCCCGGTCGACGAACGCGTGGGCGACGTCGACGTATTCGGAGACGACCACGCGCGCCGGAATGTCCTGCCTGCGGTCGAGCTCGTAGGCGCCGGCGCGCAGCACCGCCCGCAGGACGGTCTCGACCCGCTTCAGCGGCCACCCGGCCGCAAGCGCGGCGTCGATCATCGGATCGAGCCGGCGCTGTTCAGCGACGACGCCGGTCACGATCTCGCGGAAGAAGGTCGCCTCGGCCGGAAGATATTGCTCGCCCTCCACCTCGCGGCCGAGCCAATGACTCTCGAATTGCGCGAGGATCTCGTTGAGGCCGGTGGCGGCGACGTCCATCTGGTAGAGCGCCTGCACGGCGGCGAGGCGCGCGGCGCCGCGCCGGTTCGCCTTGCGGTCCTTGTCGGCCGGACGCTTCATCGCCGGCCCCGTGGCCGCGCGAGGCTGCGGGCAAGGCGCGCGAGCGCGAGCGCCGCTTCCGCGGCGGCGCCGCCCTTGTCGCCCTGTTCGGGATGGGCGCGCGCCAGCGCCTGCGCATCGGTGTCGACCGTGAGGATGCCGTTGCCGATGCCGACACGTCGAGCAATCGCCAGATCCATCAGGGCACGCGCGGATTCACCGGCGACGATGTCATAGTGGCTCGTTTCCCCGCGGATGACGCAGCCGAGCGCCACCACGCCCGCATATGGACGCCGCGCCTTTTGTGCCGCGTCGAGCGCAAGCGCAATCGCCTGCGGAATTTCGAGCGCGCCCGGAACCGTCACGACGTCGAAGCCGACCGCGGCGCGTTCGAGCGCCCGCTGGGCTCCGGTGAGCAGAAAAGTCGCGATGTCGTCGTAAAAGCGCGATTCGACGACGAGCATGCGCGCGCCGCGCAGCGATCCTTCGTTTCGCGGTTCCGTCTCCGATGCCTTGCGCGGTTTCGCCATGGTTCGTCTCGGTTGGGTCCGCGTCAGTAGCAAGGAGCTCGGGGCGGGAGCAAGGGCGCGGCGGGTCGAAATCGCGAGCGTATGCTGGTCGGCGAGCGCATGACCGCTATCGGGTCGCGATCAGTCGCGCCGCGTAGCGGGCCATCAGGTCGACCTCCAGATTGACCTGGTCGCCCCGGGCCAACGCGCCGAGCGTGGTCACGCAGAGCGTGTGCGGGATGACGAGCACCGAGAAGGTATCGCCGCTCACCGCGTTGACCGTCAGCGACACGCCGTCGACCGCGACAGACCCTTTTGCCGCGACGAAGCGCGAAAGAGAGGTCGGCATACGGAAGATCATTCGCGCCGAATCGGGAAGCTCCTCGCGGACGATCAGCTCGGCGACGCCGTCCACATGACCTGTGACGATATGGCCGCCGAGCTCGTCCCCGATCTTCAGCGCGCGCTCGAGATTGACGCGCGTGCCGTGTCGCCACCGGCCCACGGTGGTCACCGCGAGCGTCTCGGCCGCCGCATCGGCCGCGAACCAGCTGCGGCCACCGTCTTCTCCGGCCGCCACGATGGTCAGGCAGGCGCCGCTGCAGGCGATCGAAGCGCCGTCGAGGAGCGAGGCGCGTGGATAGCTGCAGGCGATCTTGAGATGATGAAGCAGGCCCTGCGCCTGCTGCCTCACGGCGACGACCTCGCCGACGTCAGTGACAATCCCGGTGAACATCGCGCTCGTGCAGCCGCAACAGGTCCTCGCCCGCCCCAGGCGGCGAGCCGCATCGGGACGGATGCGCTGCTCGGTTTCGATGAGCATCGGCCGGTCGGCGCGCAACGGCATTGACCCGCGCCTGCCGGACGGTGTCGCGGGTCCCCATTCCGGGTCCCGATCCTTGCAGCCCCCGAGTTATGCCCGAAGCGAGCGCGCCGGTACAGGGTGCCGTCTCGGCGGCGCCGCCACCGCCTCGGCGACCCTGCAGCAGCCTCGCGCCCCGGGTGGCGCCGTCAGTTCACGAAGGCGGAGTGCCGGACGTGCGAGTCGAGGCCGACGTCACGAATGTCCCGCGCCTGCTCTTCGAGCAAGGCCCAGGCCTGGGCGAGGTCCATCAGGAGAGCACGATACCGCGGCGCCTTCGTCTGCTCGGCCAAGCGAAGGCATTGTGCCGCCTCGTTACGAAAGTTGACGGGGCTACGCATGTCTCACTCCCTCTAGCGACAAAGCCCGGCGCCACGATGCGAACGACTTCGGTCAGGAATGTGGCGCGTTCTGGACAGATTTCGCCAGAAACGTGGCCGCCTGATGACGCGATGATGACGCCGTCCGGGCCACAGCGGTAACGCCGCGCTCGGTACTTGGTTCCGGCCGGTCTCAAGCGCGCTCGAACCGTTCGACGGTGTCGGGGCCGACGGTCTCGCGGTCCCGGCTCTTCAGGCGGCCGGACCCGGTCAGGGCCGAGAGCGGCAGGCCGTCGAGCGCGTCGATGCCGGTCGGACCGATGACAACGGGCGAGCGGAAGATCACGGCCTCGTCGACGAGATCGGCCGCGACCGCGGCGGCGGCGACCGTCGGCCCGCCCTCCAGCAGAACCCGCGTGATGCCCCGGTTGGCGAGAAGCCTCAGCGCCCCCGCGAGCTCGACCCGGCCGCCGCGCGCCTCGCCCCTGAGCACCTCGACCCCTTGCGCGCGCAGCGTGCGCTCGGCTTCGGCCGGCGCCTCGGGAGCGGCGATCACCCACAGCGGCGTCTCCCGCGCCGAACGGACGAGCCGGGCATCCGCCCGCAGTCGCAGCCGCGTGTCGAGCACCACCCGCACCGGCGAGCGGGCCGCCATGCCGGGCAGCCGGCAGGTAAGCAGCGGATCGTCGGCGAGCGCCGTGCCGACGCCGATCAGGATCGCGTCGTGCATGGCGCGCATCAGGTGGACGCGCGCCCGCGCGGCTTCGCCGGTGATCGGCGCCGGACGCCGGCCGGCAAGCCCGACCTTCTCGTCGGCAGAGACCGCGAGCTTGAGCACCACGTGCGGACGCCCGTCGCGAACCCGCCGCATGTGGCCGGCGTGGGCGCGCATGGCCTCCTCGGCGCCGACCCCGGTCTCGACCGCGATGCCGGCCGCGCGCAGGCGCGCGTGGCCCTGGCCCGCCACCTGCGGATTGGGGTCCTCCATGGCCGAGATCACGCGACTGATCCCTGCCGCCACGACGGCGTCGGCGCACGGAGGGGTCTTGCCGTGGTGCGAGCAGGGCTCGAGCGTCACATAGAGGGTCGCGCCGCGTGCGCGGGCGCCGGCGCGCGCGAGCGCCTCCGGTTCGGCGTGCGGACGGCCGCCCGGCTGCGTCCAGCCGCGGCCGACGATGACCGGAACGCCGTCTTCGAACCGCACCACCACCGCGCCGACGGCCGGATTGGGCCAGGCATTGCCGAGCGCCCGGCGGCCGAGGCTCAAGGCGAGCGCCATGAACCGCTGGTCGGTCTCGCGGTCGGCGATGGTGGTGGGTGCGGCTGCGGACATCAGGGAGCCACTCCGGGATCCTGGTTGGCGAAGGCGCAGACACTGGCCTTCCCGGCTCCGCTCCGCAATACGCCGGACGGCTGTTTGATCCTGTCGCGGACCGGCGCCCCCCGCCACGCCGCGCGGCCTCCCCGGCTCGCCTTACTTCTCGACCCGGTTCCAGGGAGCGATCCGCCGCTCGACCCATTTAAGCGCCGAGGTCATCGACACGCCGAGGAACATCAGGAGAATGACCGGGACGAAGGTCTTGTCCATGTCGAAGATGTGCGCGTAGCGGGTGATCATGTAGCCGAGCCCGCTGATCGTCGTGTAGAACTCGGCGATCACCATGCCGACCAGGCCGCGGCCGATGGCGAGCCGGATTCCCGCCGCGATGTAAGGCAGCGCGAACGGCAGCAGCACGTCCTGCCACATCCGCCATTCGCTCGAGCGGAACGAGCGCGCGACCTCGATCATGTTCTTGTCGCATTCGCGAACACCCTGGTAGGTGTTGATCAGGATCGGAAACACCGTGAACAGAAACACCACGATGATCTTCGCCTTCATGTAGATGCCGAACCAGAGAACGAGCAGCGGCACCAGCGCGACCATCGGGGTGGCGTACATGGCGTTGATCGGCAGATCGAGCGCCCAGTCGACCGGACGCACGCGCGCCATCAGCACGGCCAGCGGAATGCCGACGAGGATCGCGATGCCAAGCCCGTAGAGGAGGATCAGCAGGCTTTCGATCATGTAGTGCTGCAGTTCGTGCGTCTCGACCGTCAGCCTGTAGAACGCGACGGCGATCTTCGACGGGTAGGAGAAGAAGATCGGGTTGACGAGCGGCCCGACCAGCTGCCAGGCGACGAGGAGAAGCGCGAGAAAGCCGTAGCGGTAGAAGTTCGGGCGCAGCCACAGCGGCGGCGCCGCCGGCTTCACGGCCGGCCGCTCGGCCACGGGCGCCGCGGCGTCGTGTTGAAACTCGCTGGCAGCGCTCATGGCCCTTGCTCCCGATCGGAGACGGCGGCGGCGGGCGCCGGCCTGGCGCCTCGGGCCGCCGACCACCGCATTTCCATCACGGCTCGGACGGGCACACCGGCCCTTTCCACTCGCCGAGTTCCTTGATCGTCTCGTTGGCGAAGGACAGGTCGACCAGATCGTCGTACTTCGGCACCTTGCCCTTCTCGATGTTGCCGACCTTCTCCATCAGATCGGCGGTGAAGTTCACGCGCGTCGGGCCGAGGCCGTGGTTGGCGTCCCACATGCAGTTCTTGATCATGAAGTCGAGCGCCTGCTCGGCGACGTCCTTCGGCAGCTCGGTGTACTTGATGATGATCGGCAGCACCTTGGCCCTGTCGGTGTAGATCAGCCGCGTCGCCTCGATGTTGGCCTTGACGAACGTCCTGAGCGCCGCGCGCTTCTCGGCGATCGTCTTCTCGGTCACCGCCATGACGGTGCTGAGATTCTTCGGCTGGATCTCCCACAGGCGAGCAATCGGGTGCAGGCTCGGCACCTTCGATTGCGCCACGACCACCTGTTCGACGTGCAGGATGGCGGTGTCGACCTGCCCGGCGACGAGCGCCGGAACGTCCTCGGACGCGATGCTGACGAAGTGGACGTCCTTCGGATCGACCTTGGCGGCACGCAGCACGCCGTGGCTGAGCACGTCCGCGTAGCCGCCCGGTTCCTGGATGCCGATGCGCTTGCCCTTCAGGTCGGCGAGGGTCTTGATGTCCTTGTCGACCATCATCGAGGCTTCGATCTTCGGCGCGTTGGCGAGGATGAGCTTGGTCGGAGCGCCCTTGGCGCGACCAACGATCGAGAACGCGCCGGCCGCCAGCGCGATGTCGGCGCTGCCCGCGACCGTGGCCCGGTAGGTGAGGACGCCGCCTTCGAGCTGAATGGTCTCGAGGTCGACACCGCCCTTCTTGTAGAGCCCGAGTTCCTTCGCGATCAGCGCGGGCGTGTGGATGATGTTCGGCGGCGTCGTGGGCAACGCGAGGATCAGCTTGGTCTGCGCATACGCGCTGCAGGGCAGGCACAGTGCGGCGGCGGTCAAGGCCACCATCGAGCGGCGTACAGCCATGTTTTCCTCCCGGTCTTTCGGTGCGTTCTTCGTTTCCCCCTGAAGGTCGAACCCCGCCGTCCCTCGTGAATTCCCGGTGATCCCGACCGATCGCCTGCGGCACCGGCGCCATTGCGCCACCATCGCCGTCATGCGCGGGGAGGGTCATCCCGCTGGGCGTCCGACGTACCGAGGCTAGCGTATGATCAGGCTGAGTGAAATCGGTTCGGCGCCACATCGCCGGCCCGGTGCGGGAAATCGTGCGCCGGCGGGGCCGCACCGGCGCATGGCGCCGACCAGCCGCCGCCGCTTCGGGGCAACGTGTCTATTTCCGGCCGACGTCGGAGATCGCGGACTTCGCGCCCTCCTCCTCGCCCGAAAGCTCGCCGAGCACGGCCTTGAAGTCCTTCGCCTCGCGGAAATTCCGATAGACCGAGGCGAAGCGCACATAGGCGACGTCGTCGAGGTCGCGCAGGTGCGCCATGACGGTCTCGCCGATGGTCTCCGAGGTCACCTCGTTCTCGCCGAGGCTCTCGAGATCGCGCACGATCTTCGACACCGTCTGCTCGACCCGCTCGGGATCGACGTTGCGCTTGCGCAGCGCGATCTCCACGGAGCGCGCGAGCTTGTCGCGGTCGAAGGGAACCCGCCGGCCGTTTCGCTTGATGACCGTGAGTTCGCGCAGCTGCACGCGTTCGAAGGTGGTGAAGCGGAAGCCGCAGGCGAGGCACAGCCGTCGCCGCCGAATTGCCGCCGAATCCTCGCTCGGGCGTGAGTCCTTGACCTGGGTGTCGAGACTTCCGCAGCTCGGACAGCGCATGTCCGGCCCCCCGTTCTCCTGTCAGCCGTTGTAGATCGGAAACCGATCGATCAGCCGCTGCACCTTCTCGCGCACCGCCGCTTCCACCGCGGCGTCCTCTTCCGCCCGCTTGTGCGACAGCACATCGAGCAATTCCGCGATCAGCTCGCCCACATGGCGGAATTCCGCGACGCCGAACCCGCGCGTGGTGCACGCCGGCGTGCCGAGGCGGATGCCGGACGTCACCGTCGGCTTTTCGGGATCGAACGGGATGCCGTTCTTGTTGCAGGTGATGTGCGCACGCCCGAGCGCCGCCTCGGCCACCTTGCCGGTCAGCCGCTTCGGCCGCAGGTCGACCAGCATCAGATGCGTGTCGGTGCCGCCGGAGACGATGTCGAACCCGCGCGATTTCAGGGTTTCGGCAAGCGCCTTGGCGTTTTCCACGACGTTCTTGGCGTAGAGCTTGAACGACGGCCGCAGCGCCTCGCCGAAGGCGACCGCCTTGGCGGCGATGACATGCATCAGCGGGCCGCCCTGCAGGCCCGGGAACACCGCCGAATTGATCTTCTTCGCCAGTTCCTCGTCGTTGGTGAGGATGACCCCGCCGCGCGGGCCGCGCAGCGTCTTGTGCGTCGTGGTCGTCACGACATGCGCGTGCGGGAACGGGCTCGGGTGCGCGCCGCCCGCCACCAGGCCGGCGAAATGCGCCATGTCGACCATCAGGTAGGCGCCGACCTCGTCGGCGATCTCACGGAAGCGGCGGAAATCGATGATGCGCGGATAGGCCGAACCGCCGGCGATGATCACCTTCGGCTTGCACTCGCGCGCCTTCCTGGCGAGCTCGTCGTGGTCGATGCGGTGGTCGTCGCGGCGCACGTCGTAGGCCACCGCGTTGAACCACTTGCCCGACAGGTTGATCTTCATGCCGTGCGTGAGATGGCCGCCGGCGGCGAGATTGAGCCCCATGAACGTGTCGCCGGGGTTCATCAGCGCCATGAACACCGCCGCGTTGGCGGAGGCGCCGGAATGCGGCTGCACGTTGGCGAAGGCGCAGCCGAACAGCCGGGTGATGCGCTCGATGGCGAGCCGCTCGGCGACGTCGACGAACTGGCAGCCGCCGTAGTAGCGCTTGCCCGGCAGGCCTTCGGCGTACTTGTTGGTGAGCACCGAGCCCTGCGCCTCGAGCACCGCGCGGCTGACGATGTTCTCCGACGCGATCAGCTCGATTTCGTTGCGCTGGCGACCGAGTTCGAGGCGGATCGCGTCGGCGATCTCCGGATCGGATTCGGCGAGCGAGGCGGTGAAAAGCGCGGCAGCCTCGGCGGGGCCTGCGGACTTGGGGGTGGTCGCCATTTCGTACTCCGGGATGATGTTCCGGCGGGGTCGTCGCCCGCGGCCGCTCGGGCCTGCAGCGCGGACTCGCACGTGTGCGGCGCCGCCCCGGCTTCCCCCTCGCCCGACGGTACGGCACAGCAGTCGCGATAGCACATCGTCCTCGGTGCGCCAAGTTTGGCGCAAGCACCGCCCGAAGCCTCAACATCTGGGGTCTTGGGAGGGTTTGCGCGCCTCGACCAGGCCCGACGCGCCGCCACCCCGGCCGGGCGGCCCCGGTGGACGGCAGGCCGTCTTGCCCGCCACGCCGGTCACGCGACCCGGCCGGCGGCCGGGCTAGCCGTGGGTCGCCGCCGCCGTCGTGGCGAGGCCGTCGTGGTTGTAGATGTCCTCGCGGAACTGCACGACTCCGTCGGTCGTCGCCCAGGCGGTGACATAGATCCAGTAGAGCGGAACCGGCTTGGCGAGCCGCGCGTCCTTGCGCTCGCCCGACTTGATGACGCGGTCGATCTCCTGCCGCGACCAGCCCGGCGTCTCCGACAGCAGCCAGTCGACGAGCTCGCGCACGTTCTGCACGCGCACGCAGCCCGACGAATCGAAGCGGAAGTCCTCGCCGAACAGGTTCTTGAACGGCGTATCGTGCATGTAGACCGAATACGGATTGGGGAAATTGATGCGGATGGTGCCGAGCGAGTTGAAGTCTCCGGGATCCTGCTTGAAGCGATAGTTGACCGCCTCCTCGGAATTCCAGTTGATCTGCTCGGCCTGCAGCTCGCGTCCGTGCGAATCGAAGATGCGGATGCGGTTCTCGCGCAGATAATTCGGTTCGGCCTGCATCTTGGGAATGAGATCGCGGCGCACGATCGAGACCGGCACCGTCCAGTAGGGATTGAAGTTGATCTCGATGATCTTGCTCTGGAGCTCCGGCGAGGGCCGATCGATCTTGCCGACGACCGCAGTATGGCGTGAAACCACCACGCCGTTCTCGATCGCCTCGATACGCGCAGCCGGAAGGTTGCACACGACGTAGCGCGGCGGCAGGTTGGCGCTGAGGCCGCGCAGACGCGTGGCGTTGATCCGGAGCTGGTTGAGCCGCACGTCGGCCGGCACGTTGAGCGCCTTGAACGTCTCGGCGCGCAGAATGCCGTCGATCGACAGGCCATGGCGCGCCTGGAAACGGCGCACGCCCGCCTCGACATAGGAATCGTAGACGTCGGTGAGGGTCGTGTCGCGCGCCATGTCGCCCGCCACGGCGAGGCGCTGGCGCAGCGTCTTGACGCTCGGATGGCGGTTGCCGAGGCGCAGGCTGGCTTCGACCGGCGGCACGACCGGCCATCCGCCGGCCGCCACGATCCGGTCGTAGCGTCCGATCGCTTCCTCGGTCGCCTGCGCGGTCGCGGAGGACAAGGTCGGCAGCGACGCCTTGGGCATCACGATGGTGCGCGAAGCGGAGTCGAAATCCTGCCCGTAGCCGGCGTTCTGATTCTGTTCGATGAGGGCCTGGAGAATTTGATCGTCGTCCGCCCGCGCCGCGCGCGCCAGCGCCGCACTTGCGGCCGCGCCCGCGGCCAGACGTCGAAGGAAGACGCGGCGGCTGACGCCGCGTTCGTTGCGATTCCGTCGTTCCGTCATGAATCCTTGCCCAGTCCGTTCCCTGACGCCCGCCGCGGGGCAAATTGCTCGGATGGCGCCGCGAAGGCAATCATAAATCGCGACTTCGTGACGGCGCGATGGCGAAGTGTGAGCGGCCGCAAGGCGGCGCCGTGCGCGGCGAAAAGGCCGGGCAGCGCGCAGCCAGAACGCGCGGACGGCAAAAGAAAAAGCCCCGGATCTCGCGATCCGGGGCCCGATGGCAATGCATATCGTGTCGCTCAGAGTCGATACAGGATCTGGTCGGTCCAGAACCGTTCGAGCCGGTGCAGCGCCTTGTTGAGGGTCGCGAACTCGTCGGCACTGATGCCGCCGACCTGTTCGACCGTGCGCACGTGCTTCTGATAGAGCGCGTCGACGATGTCGCGCACGTCGCGGCCCTTGTCGGTCAGCTTGATGCGCACCGAGCGGCGGTCGACCCGCGAGCGCTGATGGTCGAGGAAGCCCATCTCGACGAGCTTCTTGAGGTTGTAGGAGACGTTGGAGCCCAGGTAGTAGCCGCGCGTGCGCAATTCGCCGGCGGTGAGTTCCTTGTCGCCGATGTTGTAGAGCAGCAGCGCCTGCACCGAGTTGATGTCGGCGCGGCCGCGACGATCGAATTCGTCCTTGATCACGTCCAGGAGCCGCCGGTGAAGCCGCTCGACGAGGGTCAAGGCCTCCAGGTACTGCGGTCGAATGCTGTCGTACTGCGCGGTGCGCTCGACGGGTTCAACCGTCTTCATCACGGTCTTCATGGTGACGCCCTTTGAACTCATGTTATCGTTCAAAGACGAGGCCCTGTTTCCCCGTCCCAAAGCGTCAAAATAGGGGGACCGCTCTAAGATCTGCTTAAACAATACAATAAAGATAGAGTTTATTTGCGACGGTGAATAGTTGATTGAGGCCCAAACTCAAGCGATTTCAGTTGTTTTCAGCGACAGAAGCGCGCGACGATACCGTGCCAAATTACTACCTGTCGTTCATTTTTGTGGCCGACGCCGGCAGAGCCGCTTTATCTCTGCATCGATGATGGTATCATTTGGTATATTGTGATGAACTGCTTTCGGCAAAAGAACTGTCGCGTTAACCGTCGGATCTACTTTCTGTCGCGCAAGAACCGGATGATTCCGGAGAAATCGACGCCGGCATGACCGGCCTCGACATAGCGGCCGTAGAGGTTCGCGGCCTCCGCCACCAGCGCCAACGGTGCGCCCGATGGCCGGGCGGCCTCCTGCGCGAGCCGAAGGTCCTTGAGCATCATGGCGGCGGTGAATCCGGCCTTGTAGCCCCGATTGGCGGGCGATGAGGGCACCGGGCCCGGCACCGGGCAGTAGCTCGTCAGCGACCAGCACTGCCCGGACGAGGTCGAGGCGACCTCGAACAGCTTTTCGGCGGCGAGGCCGAGCCTGTCGGCCAGCACGAAGGCCTCGCACACGGCGATCATCGACGCGCCGAGGATCATGTTGTTGCAGATCTTGGCGGCCTGGCCGGTGCCGGAATCGCCGGCGTGCACCACCGTCCGGCCCATCGCCGCGAGGATCGGGCCGGCCCGCACGAAGGCGCTTTCGCGGCCGCCGACCATGAAGGTCAGCGTGGCCGCCTCGGCGCCGGCGACGCCGCCAGAGACCGGCGCGTCGAGCATCGCCAGGCCGCGCCGTTCGGCCTCGGTCGCGACCCCACGGGCGGTCGCGACGTCGATGGTCGAGCAATCGATCAGCAGCGCCGCGGATTGCGCGTTGGCCACGACGCCGTCGTCGCCCAGGTAGACGTCGCGCACCTCGCGCCCGCTCGGCAGCATGGTGATGATCGCGTCGGCGCGCGTGGCGGCGAGCCGCGCCGAGGCGACCGAGGCACCGCCCGCCGAGACCAGCCGGTCGACCGCCGCGCCGTCGAGGTCGAAACCCTCGACCGTGTGACCGGCCTTGAGCAGGTTGCGGGCCATCGGCAGGCCCATCTTGCCCAGCCCGATGAAACCGATCCGCGTCATGGCTCCTCTCCCTGCCGACGTTCGTCACGGTGGCTGTTCGCGCGCCGCCAGAATGGCGAGCAGCAGGTACGCACAGATCAGCACGGCTTCGACCAGCACGACGGCAAGCTGCCCGCCATAGATCTGCGGAAAGAACGCCTGGACCGCGACCATCGACACCGAGGCGGTGAGCCACACGACGGCGCCCCACGGCGCGGCGAGCCACAGGCCGACGGCCGCGACGAGATCGATCACCGCGAAAAAAACGGTGGCGGTCTGCCATGGCAGCGGATGCGCCTCGAACGGACCGCCCGCAGTCGTCGTGAACCCGCAGACGATCGCCCAGTGCGACAGGCCCTTGATCATCGAGATCCCGGCCATCACGCGCAGGAACAGAAGCAGCCGGTCGGTCCAGCTCGACGAACGCTCCTCGTCGACGTGGACCGGCTCGAGCTCGCGCACAGGATCGCGGGCGGAACGGTCGCTCATGGCAGCACGAGCTCGCGGTCGAGCGGATCGAAATGGCGGGCGACGTCCGCCTCGCCCACCTCGACGAGGCTCGCCGGACGCCACTTGGGCCGGTTGTCCTTGTCGATGATGGCCGCACGCACGCCTTCGTAGAAGTCGTGTCCGTAGACGACGCGCGAGACGATGCGGAACTCCGCCTGCATGCACTCCTCGAAGGACCCGTTGCGCCCGCCGCGCATCTGCGCCAGCGCGATCTTGAGGCTGAGCGGCGCTTTGCCACGGATCGCGTCGGCCGTCGAGGCGGCCCATTCGGCCTCCTCCCCCGACGCGGCCGCGGCCGCGTCGAGCCCGGCCAGAATAGCCTCAACGGTGCCGGCTGCGAACAGCCGGTCGATCAGCGCGCGGCGCGTGGCGATGGGCCCCTCGCCGGCCGGCTCCGCGAAGGCCGCGAGAACCGCATCGACCGGAATGGTCCCGCACAACGCCTCGACGAGATCGGGCAGGCGCACGGAGGAGATCCGGTGCGTGGCGATGCCGGTCGCGACCGCGTCGGCGGGCGCGAGCCGCGCCCCGGTCAAGGCGCAATACGTGCCCGTTTCGCCCGGCATGTGCGAAAGGAACCAGGTCGCGCCGATATCGGGAAAGAAGCCGATGCCGACCTCCGGCATGGCAAACGCGAACGCATCGCCCGCCACGCGGTGCGAGCCGTGAATGGAGATTCCCGCCCCGCCGCCCATCACGATGCCGTCGATGACGGCCACATAGGGCTTCGGGTAGCGCTTGATGAAGGCGTTGAGCGCGTATTCCTCGCGGAAGAAGACGAGCGCCTCCTCCTGCCGCCCGGCGCGGCCGAGCGCATGGACCTCACGCAGATCGCCGCCGGCGCAAAACGCCCGGCCCGGCACGGCGGTGACGACGACGCGGCTCACCGCCGGATCGCGCGCCCAGTCGTCAAGCTGCGCCGCGAGCGCCCGCACCATCCCGGCCGTGAGGGCATTGAGCGCCTGCGGCCGGTTCAGCGTGACGACGCCGGCCGCGCCCCGGCGCGCGAAAAGGATGTCGGAATCCGTGGACATGGCTTGCGGGGACCGGCCCGGTTGAATGCCGCCTTCCCGCACGCTCGAGTCACCTCTCCTTGGGGAGAGGTCGGATCGCGAAGCGATCCGGGTGAGGGGCGGTCGTCCTGTCGAGGGTCTCGGCCCCCTCCCCCCAACCCTCTTCCCACGGGCGAGAGGGAGCGCGCCGGGTTCGACGCAAATCCAGAGAAGGGACCACCCTGCCGCAAGACCATCTGCTCGTCATTCCTTCACGGCCCCCGTCATCGCCGAAACATAGTGCTCGACGAAGAACGCGTAGAGCATCACGAGCGGCAGCGAGCCGACGAGCGCACCCGCCATCAGCGACCCCCAGCGGTAGATGTCGCCGTCGACGAATTCGTTCACAATCGCCACCGGAACGGTCTTGTTCTGCGTCGAGGAGATGAACGTGAGCGCGTAGATGAACTCGTTCCAGCACAGCGTGAAGCAGAAGATGAAGGCGGAGATCAGGCCGGGCACCGCCAGCGGAATCACGATCCTGGTCAGGATCTGCCAGCGGCTCGCGCCGTCGATCAGCGCGCATTCCTCGAGCTCGAACGGGATGGTCTTGAAATAACCCATCAGCAGCCAGGTCGAGAACGGAATGAGGATGGTCGGATAGGTGAGGATGAGCGCGAACGGCGTGTCGAACAGGCCGTACTGGAACACGACGGTGGAGAGCGGAATGAACAGGATCGAGGGCGGGATCAGATAGGCGAGGAAAATGAGCCCGCCGACCCACTGCGCGCCGCGATAGCGCAGCCGGACGATCGCGTAGGCGGCGAGCACGCTGGCGATCATGCCGATGATCGTCGAGGCGACCGCGACGAGCACGGTGTTCCACAGCCAGCGCGGATAATAGGTTTCGAACAGCAGCCGATGGATGTGCTTGAAGGTCGGCGTCCAGGTCCAGAACGGGCTGACCCGCTCCATGTCGAGCAGTTGCTCGTCCGGCTTGATGGCGGTGAGCGCCATCCAATAGAACGGGAACAGAAGCACCAGCATGATGATGCCGAGCGGAAGATAGAGCGTCACGAGCCGCTTCGGCAGCGACGCCAGATAGCTCATGCCTTCCGAATAGTCCGCGGCCGGGGCGCGTCGCGGTGCGGGCTTGCCGGCGCCTGCCACGACCTCAGCCACGGCGGCGATCCCCGGTCGTGAGCAAAAATCGAACCGCCGATTCGATCGCATCGAGGCAGTCGCCGCGGGCCGAACTCGCGGCGAGCGCTCGTTCGAGCTGATCGGAAATTGCTCTAGTCATTCGCCTCTCCCTGCTGCCACTTGCGCCGCTGCAACCCGAACCAGGAGATCAGGATCGCGGCGAGCAGGAACGGAATCATCGCGGTCGAGATCGCGGCGCCCTCGCCGAGATAGCCGCTGAGGATGGCGCGCTGATACGAGAGCGTCGCCATCAGGTGGGTGGCGTTGACCGGGCCGCCGCGCGTGATCGCCCAGATGAGCTGGAAGTCGGTGAACGTGAAGAGCACCGAGAAGGTCCTCACCACGGCGATGATGGGCGTGAGCAGCGGATAGGTGATGTGGCGGAAGATCTGCCAGCGGGTGGCGCCGTCGATCGTCGCCGCCTCGTAGAGCGACGGCGAGACCGTCTGCAGGCCGGCGAGCAGCGTGATGGCGATGAACGGCACGCCGCGCCAGATGTTGGCGAAGATCACCGACCAGCGCGCGTTCCACGGGTCGCCGAGGAAATCGATGTTGTGGTCGATCAGGCCGAGGTGGCGCAGCGACCAGGAGATGATCGAGAATTGCGCGTCGTAGAGCCACCAGAAGGCGATCGCCGAGAGCACGGTCGGGACGATGAACGGGATGAGGATGACCGCGCGGATCACCGCCTTGAACGGCAGGTTCTCGTTGAGCAGCAGCGCGAGATAGAGTCCGACCGCGAACTTGATGGTGCTGGCGACGCCCGTATAGAGCAGCGTGTTGAACACCGAGAGCCAGAACACGTCGTCGCCCCACAGCCACGCGTAGTTCTCGAGGCCGACGAAGACGCCCGAGCGGCCGATGCGCGCGTCGGTGAACGAGAGCCAGACGCCGAGGCCGAGCGGATAGGCGAGAAACAGGATCAGGAAGGCGGCGGCCGGCAGCATGAACCAGAAACCGAGCCAGTTGCGGTCGGTCCTGAGCCGCCGCCAGGCCGCCGCGGCGGCGGTCGTCGGCATCGTTTTGCTTTCGAGCGCTACCTCGGCCATTTTCTCGACCCGCGCGTCCCGGACAATCCGAGGCCCATTGGCTGTCCTCCCCGAGAGCGAAACGAAGAACTCTCGAACATCAAGCGCAAGCGTGCGTCTTCGCCATGCGAGTTCCTCGCAATGACATTCGTCCAAATCTCGCCCCCGGGTCTGCACCGCAACGTGCGCGCCGCGATGCGCCGGGGGTCTGCGCCCGGAACCCGCACGCCTTACCGGTAGATCCGTTTCGCCTGCCGCTCGGCGACCGAGATCGCGCCCTTCACGTCCTCACGGCCGGTGCAGTAGTTGGCGAACATGTCCAGCACCAGGAAGTCGGCGATCGCGGTCGCCGCCTTCTCGCCGACCGAGCCGAGACCGCCGGCCGTCAAGGTGCGCTTGGCCACGTCGCGGAACACCGTGCGCTTGGGATCCGACGTCCAGATCGGGTTGCTGTCATAGGCGTTGAGGCAATGCGTCAGATAGCCGACGGATCCTTCCAGCCACTTGTTGAAGTTGTCCGCCTCCAGCATGAACGCCATCAGCGCCTTGCACGCCTGCGGATACTTCGTGTAGCTCATGGCAAGCATCGGATACATGAGGTGGAACTCGGTCGGCTTGCCGACCGGCCCGATCGGCCAGTAGGCGTGGTCCATGTCCTCGGCGATCGCCTTCTTGGTCGGGTCCTTCTGGGCGGCGGCGTAGATCGAGATGCCGTTGTCGGTCCAGTGAACCTCGCCGGCGAGGAACGCCTTGTTGTTGGAGGCGTCGTTCCACGAGGCCGTTCCGGGGATCATGTTGTCGTAGAGCTGCTTGGCGTATTCGAGCGCCTTCGCGGTTTCCGGCGAGTTGAGGATCACCTTGTCGTCCTTGTCGACGAGGTTGCCGCCGTGCGCCCACAGGCACCAGTAGACCCACGCATTGCCGTCGCCCGAGGCATGGCCGAGCGCGAACCCGCCGGGCGTGTTGTTCTTCTTGGTCGCCTTCGCGTACTCGAGGAAGGCGTCGGTCCTGTCGGGGAACTTGGAGAAGCCGGCCTTCTTCAGCGCCGAGATGCGATAGTTGATGAGGTTGCCGCTGTAACAGACGGGAATCGCGATCCACTTGTTGCCGCTCTTGCCGTAGGCGACCGCGCTCGGCACCCAGCCGCCGTATTTCTTACCGAGGTAGTCGGCGACGTCGCTGACGTCGAGACACTTCTGCGGGAAGAGATGCGGCAGCGAATAGAGACCCCAGAACAGGTCGGGCCCCGCCCCGGTGTTGGCGGCGACCGAGGCTTTCGGCTGCACGTCCTCGTAGGATTCGCGCGAGATCGTCACCTTGACGCCCGTCGCCTTGGTGAACGCGTCGATCAGCGCGACGAAGGCGTCGTCCTCCGACTGCACGAAGTACTTCCAGCGCAGCATCGAGAGCTGCGCGCCGCTTTCCGGCTTCCATGGCGCGGACTGCGCCCAGGCTTTCGCCCATTCGAGCAGCGCCGGGCCGGTCAGGGCACCGGCCGCGCCCGCCGCGGTTGCGGCTTTGATGAGGGTCCGGCGAGTAAACATCGACATGTGTCTTCCTCCCTCGTGCTTGGTCGCTCGTTTACGCAGCGAGCCGTTTGCCCGTCGTCTTGTCGAACAGATGCACAAGCCGCGGATCGGGTTTGAGCCGGATCCTGTCGCCCGGCCTGAACTGATGGCGTTCGCGAAAGACGGCGATGATCTCCTCGCCGCCGAGCCGCGCGACGATCTGCAACTCCGAGCCGGTCGGCTCGACCACCTGCACGGTCGCCTCCGCCCCGTCGTCGGCGAGCGCGAAATGCTCGGGACGAATGCCGTAGACGGCCGGCCGGCCGTCTTCGGAACCCCGCGCCGCCGCGAGCGGCAGCGCGACGCCGCCCGGGCCTTCGAAACGCGCCTTGCCGTTGGCGCGGATCGTACCGGGCAGGAAGTTCATCGCCGGCGAGCCGATGAATCCCGCGACGAACAGGTTCTCGGGGCGATCGTAGAGTTCGAGCGGGGCGCCGATCTGTTCGACCAGGCCGTCGTGCATCACCACGATCTTGTCCGCCATCGTCATCGCCTCGATCTGGTCATGCGTGACGTAGACGGTCGTCGTCTTGAGCCGCTGATGCAGTTCCTTGATCTCGGTGCGCATCTGCACGCGCAGCTTGGCGTCGAGGTTGGAGAGCGGCTCGTCGAACAGGAAGACCTGCGGATCGCGCACGATCGCGCGGCCCATCGCGACGCGCTGGCGCTGGCCGCCGGAGAGCTGGCGCGGGTAACGATCGAGCAGATGCCCGAGGCCGAGAATCTCGGCGGCCCGGCTGACGCGCTTGGTGATCTCGTCCCTGGGCGCGCCGCGCAGCCTGAGCGAGAAGCCCATGTTGGCCGCCACCGTCATGTGGGGATAGAGCGCGTAGTTCTGGAACACCATCGCAACATCGCGCTCCTTCGGCGGCAGGTCGTTGACCACGCGCTCGCCGATGCGGATCTCGCCCGCCGAGATGTTCTCGAGGCCGGCAATCATGCGCAGAAGGGTCGACTTGCCGCAGCCCGACGGTCCGACCAGCACGACGAACTCGCCGTCGTCGATGACGATATCGACGCCGTGGATGACGTAGAGCGCGCCGAATGCCTTGCGGACGTCGCGGATCGCGACCGACGCCATGCTGCTCCTCCCGGTTCGCTCGGCGCCAAGCCGGGTGCGCGTGGGGTTTCCCCTTATGATGCGCGGCCGCGGCCCTCCTATTGTCCACATTCGTGGCGTCAACGCGAGTCTTTCGCGGGCCTGGGCCGGCCGACCCGATCGACGTGTGGGCGGAAATGGGCCGCCCACGCATCAGGTCCCGAGATCTTCCCTCCAATCCTCGACGAGGATCAGTTTCTGACCTTCATGTGGCCGAGAGCCGCGCGCAGTCCGTCGGCCAGCTTCACCGCGTCGTCATTGGCCCAGAAATGCATGAAGAACATCCGCGGCGTTTCCGTCAGCATGTGGCTGTGCAGGGCCGTCACCTCGATCCCGTGCTCGCGCAGCGCCTTGAGCACCGGGTTGACCTCCTCAGCCGCGAGCACGAAGTCGCCGGTGATCGCCGCCTTGCCGCCGCCTGTCGGCTGGAAATTGATGCCGATGGCCGAGCCCATGGCGGCGGGAATTTCCATGCCGCCCTCGGTCACCGGCTCCGCGCGCACGACGCTCACCTGGTAGATTCCGCCGGCGGCCTTGCCCTTGCGGCCGAGCGCGCGGTCGATGCCCGCGGTATCGAGGTCAAGCGCCGGGGCGGCCGGCGCGGGCGCCGCGCCGGAGGTTTCCGTAAGCGGCGTCTTGCTTGCGGCGAGCCCCGCGTGGAAAGCGGCGGCGAGCGCGCCGGGTGCGCCGTGACCGAGCACGTGCACGTACATCGTGTCGGGCGAGGCGCGCAGCAGATGGTTGTGGACCGCCGTGATCTCGATGCCGGCCTCGGTCAGCTTCTGCACCACCGGATTGATCTCCTCGTCGGTCAGCACGAGGTCGCCCATCGCCATCACCTGGTCGCCCGCCGGGCCTATCGCCTTGAAGGCAAGCCAGGACCCGAGCGCGAAGCCCGGCTTCAACGCGACGCCGTCGAGCCTCACCCGGAGATCGGTGCGCGGCAGGCCGACGCGATAGACCCCGCCGGGCATTTCGCTGCCGGTCTTGCCGAGGTTCCGCGCGACTTGTTGCTGCCAGCTTTCCTCGGCACCGGCATTCGTGGCCAATCCTGCGAGAAGAACGGCCGAGACACAGAGTGAACGCAGCATGAAACATCTCCTTCGATCGCGTGACATGCCCCCTCGCCCCGAATTCCCGCCGGCCGTGGAGCCGGTGATTCCTGCGGAACGTCTTGCGATTCTTGACGGTGCACGCGGTGAGGCGCGCAGAGGTGCCCTCTCGGCGTCGCCGCCGGTGCACGGAGATGGCAATTTTTGGAACACCAACCGTCCATCCCCTGCCCGCCCGGCAATACGAGAGCGAGCAGCGCTTGGATGGAGGTCCATCTGACGGGGAGGCTGCTTCAATCCCCGGAACGCCAAATGCTAGCGATGCCGGAGTGACAATTCCAAGGCGCGCGGGACGCCTTCATTCACATCGACGTGTACGCCGGCGCGGCGCGTTCCGGCATTACCGCAGAAACCAGAGGTAGGCCGCGGTCGCGCACACACCGAACAGGCACCGCATGACGTGGAGTTCGCCCCAGGTCTTGATCAACTCGCGCGTTTCCGGAGTTGCGGCAGTCGTCTCCGTCCCCTGCAGGCGCTTGTTGATCGGCAGCATGAGGAGGAGCGTATAAGGCCAGTTCGCGAAGATGAGACCGGCGCCGACGAGCCAGTGCCAGTCGCCGTTGCGCCAGAAGGCGAACAGGCCGAACAGCGTCGAGGCGAACGCCAGGCTGGCCTGCACGGCAAACCCGCGCCCGTAGCTTGCCTTCCATTGGGTGAGCAGCGCCTTGTCGTCGAGATGAAGCCGCGCCGGCTGCTCGGCCGCGCTGACGTAGAGCGCGCCGCCCGTGAACACGGCGGCCGTCACGACCGCAAGGCGTTCAGCAATGGCATAGTCGAGCATCGTGCCTCCGGGCCTCGTTTGCCTGCCTGTTGCCGCGCGGGCCTGCCGCACCGCCGCCATCGTGCCCGTTTCCTTGGGCCCGAGGCAATCGGTGCGGGGCCCGAGCTCTTCGGCAGCCAACAGGAGGGTGGCAAGCGCTTCCCGAAATCGCTAGAAAGAAGACCATTCCCCGCCCCGGAGCAGCACCATGGCCATCAAGTACGGCCGCCCGATTGAAACCCGCGCCCGCCTCGCACCGGTCGAACCGGAAGCCCCGGCCGAGGCCGCGGAGGGCACCCGGCTCAAGATCACGGTCCGCCCGCGGCGCAACCGCAAGGCCGAATGGGCGCGGCGGATGGTGCGCGAGACCGTGCTCACCGCCGACGACCTGATCTGGCCGCTGTTTCTGGTGGACGGCCGGCATGCGCGCGTGCCGGTTCCCTCGATGCCCGGGGTCGAGCGGCTGTCGGTCGACGAAGCCGTACGCGAAGCCGCGCGCGCGGCGGAGCTTTCGATTCCGTGCCTCGCGCTGTTTCCCTATACCGATCCCGGCCTGCGCGACCAGAACGGCAGCGAGGCGCTCAATCCCGACAACCTCGTGTGCCGCGCCATCCAGGCGATCAAGAAGGAGGTGCCGGAGATCGGCATCCTGTGCGACGTCGCGCTCGATCCCTACACCAGCCACGGGCACGACGGGCTGCTGCGCGACGGGGAAATCCTCAACGACGAGACCGTCGCGGTGCTCGTCAGGCAGGCGCTGGTGCAGGCGCAGGCCGGCTGCGACATCATCGCCCCCTCCGACATGATGGACGGGCGCGTGGGCGCCATCCGCCAGGCGCTCGACGCCACGAACTTCACCGACGTGCAGATCATGGCGTACGCGGCGAAATACGCCTCGGCGTTCTACGGTCCATTTCGCGATGCCGTCGGCTCGTCGGCGACCTTGACCGGCGACAAGCGCACCTACCAGATGGATCCGGCCAATTCCGACGAGGCGCTGCGCGAGGTCGAACTCGACATCGCCGAAGGCGCCGACATGGTGATGGTCAAGCCCGGCCTGCCCTATCTCGACATCCTGCGCCGGGTGAAGGACACGTTCGGCGTGCCGACCTTCGGCTACCAGGTGTCGGGCGAATACGCGATGATCATGGCGGCCGCCGGCAACGGCTGGCTCGACGGCGAGAAGGCCATGGTGGAGAGCCTTGTCGCCTTCAAGCGGGCCGGGGCGGACGGCGTGCTGACCTATTTCGCGCCGCGCGTCGCGGCGAGACTCAAGGCCGCCGGCTGATCCGACGGCCAGCCGGCAGTCCCCCGAAGGCGAACAGCCGTAAGCTGTGGAAAGCGGCCTCGCGAGCGGCCATCCGGACCCCGGGTGGCGTAGACTTGCGGGCGATCGCGCTTCGAGTTCAAGGCGCGCAGGATCATGCGTTCGAGTTACGGCCCCCTGTACGAGGAGCCCTCGCGGCTGGCGCGCGCGCTCGTCGTCGCGTCCGCGGCGTTCGTGGTGCTGCTCGCGATCTGGGTGCTTGCCTGGACGCTCGGCAGCCGCTTCGCACCGCAGACCGCCGGGACGCCGGAGCGCGAGATCGATCAGCGTCTCGTCGGCGTTCTCGCCAAGGGCCGACCGGCCGCCCACGCGGCTCCCGCCGAGCCCGCTGCCCTGTCACGTCCCGCGCCGCCGGTTGCGGTGACAGCGGCCGAGCCGGCCGCCGCCGTCCCGACGCCCCCGTTCGCCGCGCTCGCGCCATGGCCGGGCTCGGCTCAGGCCCCGGAAGAGCGCCCCGGAAATGCGGCGGCGACCGGGGACCGCGCGGATATGACGCCGGATGTCGGTCCGGCCGAAGGGAGTTCCGGAGCGGCCGGGCCGGCGACGATCGTTTCGCCGGGGAACGAGCCCATTCCGCTGCCGCCGCCGCGCCCGCGACAGACGGTGGAACTCGATGCGGAGGCGTCCGTGCCGCTGCCGCGCGCGCGACCGGCGGCAACGGCGCCCGAGCCCGAGGGCACAGCGCCTGCGAACGACATCAGCCGCTACTGGCCGGACATGCGGTAGCCGGTCTCGAACGAGAGATTTCGAGAAACGCTCCGCCTCACTCCATCGCCCGCACGGTCTCGATGCGCGAGGGATGATAGCCGTCGGCGGCCAGCGCCTGCAGGATCGCCTCGGCGTGGACGCCGTCGCGCGTCTCGAGCGTGATGTCGAGCTTCGCGCCTTTCGCCGGCACGTCGAGAAACAGCCGGCGATGGTCGACCTCCAGAATGTTGGCGCCGAGCTCGCCGAGCCGCGTGGCGATCTGGCCGAGCACGCCGGGGCGGTCCGGGATGGTCAGCCGGAAGGACACGATGCGGCTCTCGCGTTCGAGCTCGCGCATCATGATGGAGGCGAGAATGCGCGCGTCGATGTTGCCGCCGCACAGCACGAGCCCGATCTTCCTGCCGCGAAAACGCTCCGGCTCGGCCAGCATGGCGGCAAGACCGGCGGCGCCCGCGCCCTCCGCCATCGTCTTCTGCAACGTCAGATAGGTGTTCACCGCGCGTTCGAGATGTTCCTCGTCGACCAATACGATGTCGGAGACGAGTGCGCGCACGATCGGCAGCGCCAGCCGGCCGACGTTGGCGACCGCGATGCCCTCGGCGAGCGTCGCGCCGCCGACCGGGCGATGCTCGCCCATGACGGCGTTGCGCATCGAGGGATAGAGCGCCGCCTCCACGCCGATGATGCCGATATTCTGGTTCGCGGCGCGTGCCGCGATCGCGTTGCCGGCGATCAGCCCGCCGCCCCCGATCGGGATCACCAGCATGTCGAGGTCGGGCACGTCTTCCAGCATTTCGAGCGCGATGGTGCCCTGCCCGGCGATCACGTGCGGATCGTCATAGGGGTGAACGAAGGTCAGCCCGCGCTCGCGCGCGATCGTCTCGGCGCGGACCTGCGAGTCGGCGACCGTCTCGCCTTCGAGCAGCACCTCGGCCCCGTAGGCCTGCGTCGCCGCGATCTTCACGTAGGGGGTCGTCACCGGCATCACGATAGTGGCCGGAATGCCGAGCCGCGCCGCGTGGTAGGCGACCGCCTGGGCGTGATTTCCGGCCGACATCGCGATCACGCCGCGACATTCCTGCCGCGAGACCGACGCGAGCTTCGTCACCGCGCCGCGCTCCTTGAAGGAATTGGTGACCTGGAGGTTCTCGTATTTGACGTAGACCTCGGCGCCGGTCAGGGCCGAGATCTTCGGAGCCGGCAACATCGGCGTGCGCAGGACCTGGCCGGCAATCGTCCGGCGAGCGGCGTGGATGTCGGCGGGCGTAACGGTCACTTTACCTTCCCCTCTTGCAGGCGGGCTTGCGAGCGTACCGGGTTCACGCCGGCTTGGCACCCGCGTCGGCGTTCCTCCCGCCCGCCCCTTGCGAACCGCCGCATTTTTCTCCATTTCCGTTGGAACCCTGCGTCGCGATGCGGCGATGATCGCGCCCAAGGAGGCCCCGCATGACGGACGGCGAGCCGAGAAGCGCCGGCTTCACCATCGAGGTGAAGCCGCATGCCTACGATCCGGTCACCCATCCCGAGCTGTTCGACGGGGTGCTCGCGCGTCGCGTGGTCGCCTTCGTGATCGACGCGGTGCTCATCCTGGCGCCCGTCGTGATCGCCGCGCTGTTCATCTTCCTGTTCGGCCTCGTGACCTTCGGCTTCGGCTGGCTGCTGTTCTGGCTGCTCAGTCCGGCGACCGTGATCTGGGTCCTGCTCTACTACGGCTTCGGCTTCGGCAGCCCGGCCTCGGCGACGATCGGCATGCGGGTGATGGGCATCGAAATGCGCACCTGGTACGGCTCGCCGGCCTATTTCGTGCTCGGCGCCGTGCACGCGATCATCTTCTGGCTGACGATCTCCACCCTGACGCCGCTCATCCTCGTCGTCGGCTTCTTCAACGAGCGCGGGCGGCTGCTGCACGACATTCTGCTCGGGACCGTGGTGATCAACAGCCCCGAGCGTGCCGACGTCCTCAGGACCGCGGCCGACTTCGGGGCCGAGGATCGCGTCTGAGGACATCCATGACGGCGGCGAAAAAGGGCTTTGACGCGGCCCACCCGCCGCGCAATCCTTGAGAACAGGCTGGCGAACGCCGGCGCCGGGACAGGTCCGTGACTCAGCATTCGCGCGACACGCCGCAGTTCTACCTCACCGCTCCGTCGCCCTGCCCGTATCTGCCGGGCCAGGAGGAGCGCAAGGTGTTCACGCATCTCGTCGGCGAGCGCGCGCCCGAGCTCAACGATCTCCTCACCCACGGCGGCTTCCGCCGCAGCCAGTCGATCGCGTACCGCCCGGCGTGCGAGGGCTGCCGCGCCTGCGTCTCGATACGCATCCCGGTCGCGGATTTCCACCCCTCGCGCAACATGCGGCGGATCCTGGCGCGCAACGCCGACCTCGTCGGCGACATGCGGGTCACCGCACCGACGTCCGAACAATATTCCGTCTTCCGCGCCTATCTGGACGCGCGCCATCATGACGGCGGCATGGCGGACATGACCGTGCTTGACTACGCCATGATGGTCGAGGACAGCCACGTGGAGACGCGAATCGTCGAATATCGTCGGCGCGGTCCCGACAGCGGCTTCACCGGACGGGGCAGCGGCGAGCTGCTCGCGGTTGCGCTCACCGACGTGCTCGGCGACGGCCTCTCGATGGTCTATTCGTTCTTCGAGCCGGCCGAACACGCGCGCTCCCTCGGCACCTTCATGATCCTGGACCACATCGCCCGTGCCCACGGCATGGGCCTGAGCTACGTCTATCTCGGCTACTGGGTGCGCGGCTCGCGCAAGATGGACTACAAGGGCCGGTTCCTGCCGCAGGAGCGGCTGATGCCGAACGGCTGGGTCCGGTTCGAACGATAGTTCACGCTGCGCTCTCAGTGGCCGAGGCCCGGGACCCGCAGCCCGAACGTCTGCAGCACCAGCACGAGGTTGAGGAGCAGCACGACCGCGGCGCCGATCACGGCGACCGTCTGCGTCAATCGGCCGTTGGCGAAGCGTCCCATGATGTCACGCCGACGCGTGAACATCACCAGGGCGATCATCGGCACCGGCAAGGCGAGGCTCAGCACGACCTGGCTGATGACGAGCGCGCTCGTCGCATTCACCCCCATGCCGACCGCGACGAAGGCGGGAAGCATCGTGACGAGCCGGCGCACCCAGACCGGGATGCGGAATCCGACGAAGCCCTGCATGATCAATTGCCCCGCCATGGTGCCGACGACCGAACTGGAGATGCCCGAGGCGATCAGCGAGACGAGAAACACCGAGGCGGCGGCCGCGCCGAGCAAGGGCGTCAGCGTGTGATATGCGGTCTCGATTTCCGCCACGTCGCTGTAGCCCTGGTGGAATGCGGCCGAGGCCATCATGACCATCGCCATGTTGACCAGCCCGGCGACCGCCAGGGCGGCCATGACTTCGCAGTTCGAGAAGCGCAGCAGCGCCGCACGCTCCTTGTCGTTGCGCGCCGGTGCGCGCGCCTGCGTCAGGCCCGAATGCAGATAGACGGCGTGCGGCATCACCGTCGCGCCGATGATTCCGACCGAGATGGTCAGCGCGTCGGCGTCCGGTATGGTCGGGGTGAAGACATGCCACACGGCCTGCGCCCATTCGATCGGCGCGACGAACATCTCGATGAGGTAACAAAGGCCGATGGTCGCCACCATCGCGCCGATGACGATCTCCATCAGACGGAAGCCGCCGCGCTCGAGGGTCAGAATGCCGTAGGTCACGATCGCGGTGACCGTCATGCCGGCGATCAGCGGCATGCCGAACAGAAGCGAGAGGCCGATGGCGCCGCCGAGAAACTCGGCGAGATCGGTCGCCATGGCGGCGACCTCGCTCACACCCCACATGACGAACACGACCGGCCGGGGAAATTCGTCCCGGCACATCTCGGCGAGATTGCGGTTGGTCACGATGCCCAGCTTGGCCGACAGGCCCTGAAACAGCATCGCGATCAGGTTGGCGACCAGCACGACCCACAGCAGCGTGTAGCCGTATTTCGCGCCGGCCTGGATGTTGGTGGCGAAATTGCCCGGGTCCATGTAGGCGATCGAGGCGATCACCGCCGGACCCACGAACAGGAAGAACGAGGCGCGGCCGACCGGCCGGCCGGCAAGCACCTCGCGAATGGCCTGCGTCGTGCGATCGATTTCCAACCGTCCCGCGTCCTCGACGCCCGGATGATCCGACGCCCAGGGCGCCTCGCTCAACATCTTAGCTTATTGCAAGTAATTCGCAATTGCACGCCAGCAGCCGGGGGGGGGGGCGGAAAGCTCAGGAACCCGGATCCATTTCCGCGGTTTGCCAAGAATGGGAAGTGGCCGTTCTCGACACTGCGTGGCGAGGCCGGGCCGACCGCCCCAGAGGTCTTGCCGTGTCATCGTGCGTGCGAAAGCCACCCGTCCACCCCACCCCCCGCCACGTCATTGACGTGCTCGGACGCAGCCTCGGCGCCTTCTATTCGGACGTGGCCTGGGAGTCGCTGCCCGACCGCTTTTTCCACCTGCTCGACGCGATGGACCAGAAGGAGCGCGCGGCGTCCTGCACGGGCGCGCGAACAGGCGCGGGAAAGCCCTAGCGACAATCGTTCCCAGGCGGAACGCCCCGATCGATCTCGCGGGAGCCTTCGGCTTTTTCTTCGGTCCTGGTCTTTTCCGCGAGTAAAGTCCAGGTCTCCGGCATGTTCAGCCGTACATTTCGATGGTCAAGCGAGGTCGTTCTGCACGCCATCGCGCGACATTGCCCGGCGAATTGTCGATAATGCTTGTCGCTTGCACGACGCCTTCCGTTCTGCGCGTGAGGCGCTCAACTCCTTCGAATTTTTTTGCAAGAAAACCGGCAGAGGCTCCAACGAGTTCCGATCCTACTCTTCAATGTTTCTCGGGGCACTTTCCGGAAATATCCGGAATGGCGGGAACTACATACGAACGTTTCGGATTGTCTTGCGAGGGACGTGCCTACCTGTGGCATCGCATTCGGGGACAGATGGCCGACCTGGACGAGTACAAGCGCAACGCGGCCGGGTGCCTGCACCTCGCGAGATCCGCCTCGGAGCCGGAAATCGAGGTGATGTTCCTCGAGATGGTGCGCTCGTGGCTCCTGCTCGTCGCACAGGCCGAGCGCAAGCGGGACCACGGCGACTATCGCTTGCCCGATCCGCAACCCCGGGCTTCATCGGACGACGGGAGCCTGGACTAGAGCCTGTCCGGCGTTGATGCGATGAAAGCCGGCGCTCGAGGTTCTTGCCTAAACGCGTTTCCTTCACGCGAACCGATACTCACTCCGCTCGAGAGCGCTCTGGCTTCCCGCGGGGGAAGGCGGGGGCGTCGCGAAGCGGTGCCCCCTTCGCTAGCGTTCAGCCGGGCAACGCCCGTTCGGGAGCGTGCAGGATTCCAAACAAGCCCTTCTGATTGAAGCGCCGCGGATCCGGGCTGAGCGGTTCAGCCGTGCAGACGAAGCTTCGAAAATCCGGGTTCTGCTCCGTGAACCGTTTGAATGCCGGGTTGACGTCGATGTCGTCCGCCACGATGGCGCCGCCTGGCGCCAAATACTTGCGGGCGAGTTCGAGCTCGAACGTCAGATTGTGGTCGCTGTGAAGACTGTCGTGAATGAACAGGTCCACCCGTCCGAGCGTCGCCAGCAGCGAGGGAAGCCGTCGCCGGCTGGTTCCGGCGAGATAGGTCCAGCGGCCGCGCAAGCGATCCTCGTCGACCGCAATGCCGATCTGCCGGCGGCTCTCGGGATTGAACGGCGGAAGGTCCACGCTCCAGAGGCGGCCCGCGCCGTTGGATTCGAGCGCCTCGAGAATGAACCGCGACGTCATGCCGTGCGCGACGCCGGTTTCGACCACGATGGTCGGGCGCAGATGACGCGCCAGTGTCCAGATGGCGCGCACGAAGCCGGCGTCGCCGTCGTTCCATTCGTGAAAGCTGAACGGCCCCACCTTGATGCCCCTGTCACGAAGCGACGCGACCGCGCGATTCCACAGCGGCCAGAATTCCCGCTCGACGCTTTCCGATGCGACGCCGAGCTGCCGGCGGAATCCGGATTCCCAGTCCGGGTCGGCTTCGTATCGGACCGGGCTTTCGCCTTCGAGGCGGGAGAGAATTGCATCCTGCACCATGGCGACCGCGTCGAGCGGATCGCGCGCGACCCGCGACAGTACGCGCAGAGGATGGCGTCGAACGGTGTCAAACATCCACGTCCCCATGGTCCCGGTCGCAACCAGACATTCGGCCAAATCTTAGGGGCGCGGTGCATCACATCCAAATGCCGTGGTCGTGAATGTTGCGTGTTCAAAAATTCGTCGCAAGACGATCGAGCCGGCCTATCGCCGCTCTCTGTTTGACATCTGTCTGCATTGCTTGAGGTTTCCAGGGCGCGCACGTCCGCGCGCCTGTGGCGCGGCGGACCGCGGCGGCCGCCCGGCGTCGTGGGTTCGCACAAGGGTCAAGGCGGAGCGTGGCGCGCTCGCGCAGCGCTTCTCGCTATCGTGGATCGGCCGCCGGCGCGCCCCAGGTCATGCGACGAAGCACGTCGTTGTGCTTGACAAAGTGGTGGCGCAGCGCGCCCGCAATGTGAAAAAGCACGAACAGCGCGAGCAGATACGACAGGATCGTGTGGGACTGTTCGAACAGCTCGTGCAGCGAGCGGTCCCCACCCGTGGCGATCGGCGGAATCGTGACGCCCAGCAGGTCGCGGTTCATCGGCACCCGGAACGTGCCGGCGAGCGCCCATCCGCTCAGGCTCGCCGCCAGCATCAACACATAGAGCCCGCCGTGTCCGAGATGCACGGCAAATCGTTCCCATCGCTTCAGGTCCGCCGGCAGGACCGGCACCTGGTGCGTCCAGCGCCACAGCAGCCGCAGCACCGTCAGCGCCAGGAGATCGTAGCCGAGCGCCGCGTGCCCGCTGTAGTGCGCGAGCCGGTCGGGCCGCGGCGCCAGATGCGTCATCCACCAGCCGTGGCCGAGAAGCAGCAGGATGACGGCCGCCGCAACCCAGTGCAGCGCCTTGGCGGCCCACCCCCAGCGCGTCTTGGTGTTGCCGATCACGCCGGTCCTCCGCCGAACTTGTTCGAGCGCGGAAACCCTTTCGGCACGATGCGCCCGGCATCGGCACGGTTGCCGCGCCAATCGCCGAGCTCCTTCAGCGAGAGCGTGAACACGCGGCCGGCCGAATCGACCCAGGTGAGCCCGTCGGCGGCCTTGAAGGTCTTCACGTCGCACAGCCCGCCGTCCTTGTAGCGCTGCAGCCGCACGCCGCTGCCGCGCGCCATCTCGGGCAACTGCTCGAGCGGGAAGATGACCATCTTGCGGTTCTCGCCGACGCTGGCGACGAGCTCGCCGTCGATCACGGTGATCGCCCTCGCCTCGTCCGGCGCTTTCACGTTGAGCACCTGCTTGCCCTTGCGGGTGTTGGCGAGGCAATCGTCCTCGTTGACGATGAATCCCTTGCCTTGATGGCTCGCGACCAGGAACTTGCGTCCGCCCACGTAGGGGAACACGGCGACGAGATCGCCTTCCTGCTCGAGGTCGATGAACAGCCGCACCGGCTCGCCGTGGCCGCGGCCGCCCGGCAGCTTGCTGCCCTCGATCACGTAGAAGCGGCCGTTGGTGGCGAACAGCAGGCATTTCGATGTGGTCTCCGCCGGAAACGCGAACTTGAGCCGGTCGTCGCTCTTGAACGCCACGCCCGAGAGATCGGTCACGTTCCCGCGCAGCGCGCGGATCCAGCCTTTTTCCGAGACCACGACCGTGATGGGCTCGCGCACCACCATGGCCTCCTCGATCGCCGCCTCGTCGTGCTCCGGCGCTTCCGCGAAGGTGGTGCGGCGCTTGCCGAGCGCGCTCTTCGGCCCGAACGCCGTGCGCAGCTCCTTCACCTCGGCGGCGATCTTCTTCCACTGTTCCGCCTCCGAGCGCAGCAGTTCCTGCAGCGACTTGCGCTCGGCGCGCAGTTCCCTGTCCTCCTTGCGGATCTCCATCTCCTCGAGCTTGCGCAGGTTGCGCAGCCGCATGTTGAGAATCGCATCCGCCTGCACCTCGGTGATCTTGAAGGTCTTGATCAGCACCGGCTTGGGTTCGTCCTCGGTGCGGATGATCTTGATCACCTTGTCGAGGTTGAGATA
>CAZIGW010000259.1:0-8121 GCA_964538565.1 uncultured Hyphomicrobiales bacterium
GGCGCGCAGCGCCGACCTCGTGGTGATCGGGCGATCGAAAGGACCCGGAGACGCCTATGTCTCGCTCGATCCTGGCGCCGCGATTCTCGGCGTCGGACGCCCGGTCCTGGTCGTTCCCGACGGCGTCGGGGCGCTGTCGGCCGAGCGGGTGGTGATCGGCTGGAAGGACACGCGCGAGGCGCGCCGCGCCGTACGCGACGCGCTGCCGCTGCTGCGCGAGGCAGCCGGCGTGATCGTTGCCGAGATCTGCGACCGGGGCGAGGAGGAAGCCGCGCGCGAGCGCATCGGCGACGTCGCGCGCTATCTTGCCCGGCATGACGTCAAGGGCGGCCCCGGCATCGTGCTGCGCGAGGACGGTTCGGCCGCCGCGCGACTGATGCGGCTCGCACAGGAGGAGGGCGCGGATCTCGTCGTGGCCGGCGCCTATGGACACAGCCGCCTTGGCGAATGGGTGTTCGGCGGAATGACGCGCGATCTCCTGGCCGACAGCCCGATCTGCTGCCTGGTATCGCACTGAGGCGGTTGCGCGCTCACGGCACGACAATGACCGTGCAGGACGCAAGCGTCACGACCTTCTGCGAAACGCTGCCGAGCAGCAGTCCGACGAGCCGGCCGCGGCCCCTGCGTCCGAGCACGATGGCGTCGGCCTTCATGCGTCCGACCGCCTCCATGATGGCCTCGGCGGCATCGCCCCAGGCAAGGTGGGTTTCGATCTCTTTCACGCCCCCGCGCTCCGCCCGCTCCCGGGCGCGGACGAGGATTTGATTCGAAAGAAGCGCGAGCGCTTCGCCGATGTCGCCTTCGAGCCGCGCCAGCCGCCGCGCGTCCTCGCCCGAAAAGCCGTCGCCGACCGTCAGGATCGACAGCGCCGCGCCGAGCCGCTTCGCAAGATCGGCCGCGACGTCCAGCGCGCGTTCCGCGCCGCCGGAACCGTCGGTCGCCGCCAGGATGTGTCTCATCTCATCGTCGCTCCCCGCATGAGAGACTTATCAAACAAGCCGCGCCGACGCTTCCGGTGCCGCAGTCGAAGTCAAATCATTGCGAGCCGCGCGGCGCCGTCGCTCCATTCGATGTTCATCAAGGCGCGCGAGACCCGATCGGCGTCGCTGGAGCGCACGGATCCCGCACGCGTTGGCGCCGTGGAACCATGGTCGGCGCCGGTGCCCGACCAAGCTTCGCCAAACTCTGCGGCCGCACCGCCGAGCGGCATCGGGCGAGGCGACGGGAGCAAGAAACGGAGACAAACCTCATGACCCGACGAGACGCGAATACCGTGTTCCTCACCGCCGCGCTTCTCGCTGCCGCGCCCGCGCTCGCCGGCGAGGAGGGCGGCGCGATCGCGCTGCCGCGGCCCCAAGCCCGCGCCGGTGCGCTGTTTTGACGTCGCGCAAGACGCAATCGGGCATGGTTTCCTAGAATCCATCCGATCCGGTCGCGGGCTTTCGTGGAATCGCCGCGGCCGAATTCAATGAGCTCCGGCGATCAACCGAATTCGGACGGACCGACATGGCGGAAAGCCAGAACATCGACGGCGAAGGAACCATCTTCGTCGGCAAGGGCCGCAAGCCGGCGGTGCTGACGCTCGCCTTCGGCAATCGCCACGGGCTCGTCACCGGCGCGACCGGCACCGGCAAGACGGTGACCCTGCAGGTGCTGGCCGAGGGCTTCTCGCGCGCCGGCGTGCCGGTGTTCGCCGCCGACATCAAGGGCGACCTCTCCGGCATCGCGGTCGCGGGCGAAGCGAGGGACGCGTTCGTCAAGCGCGCCAAGGATCTCGGCTTCACCTATCAGCCCGACGAGTTCCCGGCGATCTTCTGGGACCTGTTCGGCGCCGAGGGTCACCCGGTGCGCACGACCGTCTCCGAGATGGGACCGCTGCTGCTCGCCCGCATGATGGACCTCAACGAGACCCAGGAAGGCGTGCTCAACATCGCGTTCCGCGTCGCCGACGAGCAGGGCCTGCTCATCCTCGACCTCAAGGACTTGCGCGCGATGCTCACCTACATCGCCGAGCACGCCGCCGAGCTGACGACGCAATACGGCAACGTCTCGAAGGCGACGGTCGGCGCCATCCAGCGGCAACTGCTCGTGCTGGAGAACCAGGGCGGCAACCAGTTCTTCGGCGAGCCGGCGCTGGCGCTCAAGGACTTCATGCGCACCGACCGCGACGGCCGCGGCTATGTCAACATTCTCGCCGCCGACAAGCTGATGGAGAACCCACGGCTCTACGCCACCTTCCTGCTCTGGCTCCTGTCCGAACTGTTCGAGGAGCTGCCGGAGGTCGGCGACCCGGAAAAGCCGAAGCTCGTGTTCTTCTTCGACGAGGCGCATCTCCTGTTCGACGACGCCCCGAAGGCGCTGATGGACAAGATCGAGCAGGTGGTGCGGTTGATCCGCTCCAAGGGCGTCGGCGTGTTCTTCGTCACGCAGAATCCGATCGACGTGCCCGAGAAGGTGCTCGCCCAGCTCGGCAACCGCGTGCAGCACGCGCTGCGCGCCTTCACGCCGCGCGACCAGAGATCCGTGCGCGCGGCGGCCGAGACCTTCCGCCCCAATCCCGAGCTCGACACCGAGAAGGTGATCACCGAGCTCGGCAAGGGCGAGGCCCTCGTCTCCTTCCTCGAAGGCAACGGCACGCCCGCGATGGTCGAGCGCGTCATGATCCGTCCGCCATCCGCGCGCATGGGAACGATCACGCCCGAGGAGCGCAAGGCGGTGATCGACCGCAGCCCGGTGAAGGGCAAGTACGACCAGGCGATCGACGAGGAATCCGCCTACGAGGTGCTGCAGAAGCGCGTCGAGCAGCAGGCGGCGAACGGTGGAGCGGCATCCGGCGGCCTGCTCGGCGGCATCGGCAGCGTGCTCGGCGAACTCTTCGGCACGACGCGCAAGCGCGGCGAGCGCCTCACCACCACGCAGGCGGTGACGCGCGAGGTCACCCGCACGGTGACGAACCGCATCGCCGGGCAGATCGCGGCCGATCTCGGCAAGTCGCTCGGCGGCAAGATCGGCGGCTCGGTCGGCCGCGCCATCGTACGCGGCGCGCTGGGCGGGATATTGAGGCGGTGAGGGGATTGCCGCTCGCGATCGTCCTTGGCTGGCCACGTTGCCTTCCGCTTCCCGCGAGCCGCCAAGCCACCTCGGCATCGCCTCCGACCTCGGCTATAGTTCCGAAAACCAAATCAAGCGGCCGGCCTTGACCGGCCGCCGGGACGGAAAGCGCTCGCGATGCCGGTGACGCATGAACCGTGGCTGGTCGGTCTCTCGATCGTGCTGGCGATCCAGGGGGCCTACGTGGGGCTCGGCCTGGGCGTGCAGGTCGGCGAGGCCGAAGGCGTGCGGCGGCGGGTCCTGCTCGCCGGCGCGGCGGTCTCGCTCGCGGTCGCCATCTGGGCGATGCACTTCGTCGGCATGCTGGCGGCGCGCCTGCCGTTCCCGGTCGACTATCTCGTGCTGCCGACGCTGCTCTCGTTTCTCGTCTGCGTCATGGTGGTGGGCGCCGGGGTCTTCGCGGCGAGCGCCGGGCCGCTCACGCCGCTTCGCCTCGGGCTCTCGGCCTGCCTGATGGGCACCGGCATCTTCACCATGCACTACATCGGCATGACGGCGCTGCACGCGAGCGCGCACATGGTGCATCTGCCGGCCTACGTGGCGTCGAGCTGGATGGTGGCGACGGCCGCCTCGGGACTCGCGCTGTGGCTCGCCGCCGGCCGCGGCGGACGCCCGCCGCTGATCCTGTCGGCGACGGCGTTCGGGCTGGCGATTTCCGGCATGCACTACACGGCGATGGCCGGGATGGAAGTGTTTCCGCACGGCAATGCCGTTTCGAGTGCGCCGGCGCTCTCGACCGACCTCCTGGCGATCGTGGTGGCGATCGTGGCGTTCTGCGTCTCGGGGGCGTTTCTGCTGTTCCTGGTGCCGGACCACAAGGCGTCGGACACAGAGGCCGCAAGCGTCGTGCCGGCGCAGCGGGAGTCCGCGCAGCAGGTCGGCGCCGAGACGAAAGCGGCGGAGGCCGATGTCGGGCAGGGGAGCTACGGCCCGCTCGGCGGCGCCGGCAGCCCGCCGCGGCGCTTTGCCCGCCACCTGCCGGTCGAGCGCGAGGGCGCGACGCATTATGTCGCCGTGGAGGACGTCGTCGCGATCCACGCCAACGCGCACTACACATACGTGTTCGACGGAACCGCCAGACTGTTCTGTCCGCTGGCGATCGGGGACGTGGAGTCGCGGCTCGATGCTGCCCGCTTCATGCGCGTGCACCGCAGCCACATCGTCAACCTCGCGCGGGTCGCCGGCCTGCGCCGCTCGGGCGACGGCGAGCTGATCGAGCTCGATGCCACCGGCCATCCCACCGTGCCGGTCAGCCGCAGCCGGGTCGGTTCTGTGAAGAAGCGGATCGGGACGCGAACGGAGCCGAAGCCGGCCGGACGCGAGACGATTCACGCCGAGCCTGTGTCGCGGGTTCGATTGTTGGACGCGCAATCTGCCGCAAGCGCTGCGCACTCCTTCTCCCCGGCCGGGAGAGGGTCGGGGTGAAGGGGTCTCGGACTCTCGGGAACAAGACAGCTCTCGCCTGGATCGCAGCGATGGCTGCGCTCCGGCCCCTCCGCCCGGGGGGCTGCCGGAGAGGTGAAACGAGTCTGGGGCGAGGCGGTGGAATCGTAGTCTGCCCCCCGATTAAGTCAGCAGCCCTGTCGCAGTTCGTGCAAGACGCACCGCGGTTCGTGAAAACGGCGCGCCGTTCGTGCATCGGCCGCCCGCCTCGTTAAGTCGGCCTTGCCGGCGCGCGATCGGCGGCGTCAGATTCCCCGCACAACAGCAACAAGCAAGCGGCGTCCTCCGGCCGCGGCTTCGGCCATGGCCGCAACAGGCTGCCCGGGAGGGACACGTGATACCCGGCTCCTTCGCCTATCATCGTCCGAAATCGATCCAGGAAGCCGTTGGCCTGCTCGCCGATCTTGGCGAGGACGCGCGCGCGCTGGCCGGTGGCCACAGCCTCATCCCGATGATGAAGCTGCGTCTCGCGACGCCGGCGCATCTTGTTGATCTGCGGGGTGTCTCCGGCCTCGCCGGCATCCGCGAGGAGGGCGGGGACATCGTGCTCGGGGCGATGACGACCCAGCACGAGGTGATCGCCTCGGATCTGCTCGGCCGCAAGCTGCCGATCCTGCGCGAGACTGCGCTCACCATCGCCGATCCGCAGGTGCGCTACGTCGGCACGCTCGGCGGCAACGTGGCGAACGGGGATCCTGGCAACGACATGCCCGCGGTGATGATGTGCCTTGGCGCGAGCTACCAGGTCGCCGGGCGCAGTGGCGAGCGGCGCGTTCCGGCGCGGGAGTTCTACCAGGGCGCCTATTTCACCGCGCTCGAGCCGGGCGAAATCCTGACCGCGGTGCGCATCCCGGCGCCGCCCGAGGGCCACGGCTTCGCCTACGAGAAGCTCAAGCGCAAGGTCGGCGACTACGCGACCGCCGCCGCTGCGGTGGTCCTGACGCTTGGCGGCGGTCGTGTCACCGGCTGCGCGATCGGTCTCACCAATGTGGCCGAGACCCCGCTCTTCGCCGACGAGGCGGGCCGCATCGTCACCGGCTCGACGCTCGACCCCGACACGGTGAAGCGCGCGGTCGCTGCCGCCGAGGCGATCACATCGCCGGCCTCCGACAACCGCGGGCCGGCGCATTACCGCACCAAGATGGCCGGCGTCATGGTCGCTCGAGCGCTCGCAAGGGCAAGAGCGCGGGCGAGGGCGTAGGGAGGCGGATCATGCCGAAGACACATATCTCCGTGACGGTGAACGGCAAGGCGGTCGAGGGGTTGGTCGAGCCGCGCACATTGCTCATTCACTTCCTGCGCGAAGACCTCAGCTTGACCGGCGCGCATGTCGGCTGCGACACCAGCCACTGCGGCGCCTGCACGGTCGATCTCGACGGCAAGTCGGTCAAGTCGTGCACCGTGTTCGCCGTGCAGGCCGATGGCGCCGAGATCCGCACCATCGAGGGCATGGCGGCGGCGGACGGCACCTTGCACGCGCTGCAGGATGGCTTCCGCGAGATGCACGGGCTGCAGTGCGGCTTCTGCACGCCCGGCATGATCCTGCGCGCGTACCGCCTGCTGCAGGAGAACCCGTCGCCGACCGAGGAGGAAATCCGCTTCGGGATCTCGGGCAACATCTGCCGCTGCACCGGCTATCAGAACATCGTCAAGGCGATTCAATACGCCGCCGCCAAGTTGCAGGGCGTGCCATTCCAGGAGGCCGCAGAATGAACGACCAGACCCCAACCTCCGTCGAGCGCGCCGAACGCCTCCAGGGCATGGGCTGCAAGCGCAAGCGCGTCGAGGACATCCGCTTCGTGCAGGGCAAGGGCAACTATGTCGACGACCTGAAGCTGCCCGGCCTGCTCTATGGCGACTTCACGCGCTCGCCGCACGCGCACGCGCGCATCAAGAAGATCGACACGTCGAAGGCGAAGGCCGTGCCGGGCGTGCTGGCGGTGCTGACCGCCGCCGATCTCAAGCCGCTCAGCCTGCACTACATGCCGACGCTCGCCGGCGACGTCGCGGCGGTGCTCGCCGAGGAGAAGGTGCTCTATCAGAACCAGGAGGTCGCCTTCGTCATCGCCGAGGACCGCTATGTCGCCGCCGACGCCGCCGACCTGGTCGAGGTGGAATACGAGGCGCTGCCCGTCGTCGTCGATCCGTTCAAGGCGATGGCGCCCGACGCACCGGTGCTGCGCGAGGACCTGCAGGGCAAGACCGAAGGCGCGCACGGGGTCCGCAAGCACCACAACCACGTGTTCACCTGGCAGATGGGCGACCGCGAGGGAACCGACGCCGCCTTCCGCAAGGCCGACGTCAGCATCAGGGAGCTGATCTCCTATCAGCGCGTGCACCCGAGTCCGCTCGAGACCTGCCAGTGCGTCGCCTCGTTCGACAAGATCAGGAGCGAATTGACCGTGTGGGGCACGTTCCAGGCGCCGCACGTCATCCGCACCGTCGCCTCGCTGATCTCGAAGATCCCCGAGCACAAGATCCACGTCATCGCGCCCGACATCGGTGGCGGCTTCGGCAACAAGGTCGGCGCCTATCCGGGCTACATCTGCGCGATCGTCGCCTCGATCGTCACCGGGCGACCGGTGAAATGGGTCGAGGACCGCATCGAGAATCTCTCGACCACGGCGTTTGCGCGCGACTACCACATGCAGACCGAGATCGCCGCCACGCGGGACGGCAAGGTGACGGGGCTTCGCGTCTACACGATCGCCGACCACGGCGCGTTCGACGCCTGCGCCGATCCCTCGAAATGGCCGGCCGGCTTCTTCAACATCGTCACCGGCTCCTATGACTTCCCGGTCGCGCACGTCACGGTCGACGGCGTTTATTCCAACAAGGCGCCGGGCGGGGTCGCCTACCGCTGCTCGTTCCGCGTCACGGAAGCCGCCTACTGCATCGAGCGCGCCATGGACATCATGGCGCAGAAGCTCGGCATGGATCCGGCCGAGTTCCGGATGAAAAATCTGGTCCGCCGCGAGCAGTTTCCCTATAGGTCGGCGCTCGGCTGGGAATACGACTCGGGCGACTATCACGCCGCCCTCGAGAAGGCGATGGACGCGGTCGGCTACAAGGCGCTTCGCGCCGAGCAGAAGGAGAAGCAGGAAGCCTTCCGGCGCGGCGAGACGCGCGAACTGATGGGCATCGGCGTCTCCTTCTTCACCGAGATCGTCGGGGCCGGGCCGTCGCGCAATTGCGACATCCTCGGCATCGCGATGTTCGACTCGGCCGAGATCCGCGTCCATCCGACCGGCAGCGCGATTGCCCGCCTCGGCACCAAGTCGCAGGGGCAGGGGCACGAGACGACCTACGCGCAGATCATCGCCACCGAGCTCGGCCTGCCGGCCGACAACATCACGGTCGAGGAAGGCAACACCGATACCGCGCCCTACGGCCTCGGCACCTATGGCTCGCGCTCGACCCCGGTGTCGGGCGCGGCGACCGCGGTCGCAGCGCGCAAGATCAGGGCGAAGGCGCAGATTATCGCCGCGCCTAACATCGAGGTGCACGACGATGACCTCCAATGGGACGGCGATCGTTTCCGCGTGAATGGCCACCCAGAGCGCTTCA
>CAZIGW010000260.1:0-3586 GCA_964538565.1 uncultured Hyphomicrobiales bacterium
GCCCGCGTGCGGTGCGGCGCTGCGCGCGCCGCCGGGCCCCGCGGTGGGGCGAGACCCCGCGCCGGTGGTGGCCGGTCCGCCGGAGCCGGCATCCGATCGGATCCGGCTATCGGAGGCCGCCCACCCCTTATAATGTGGCGCCTCCATACCAACATGAGCCCTACGCCAAGGGGTCCAATTGGGCCAGGAGAACGCCATGCTTCGCTTCCTTCGTCTGTCCGCCGCGGTTCTGTCCGTCGTGGCCGCGCTCGCATTCGTCGCCGGCGAGGCCGACGCGCGGGCCGGCGGAGGCTCGAGCTTCGGCAGCCGCGGCGCGCGCACGTTCTCGATGCCGCCGTCGACGCGAACGGCGCCGAGCGCGGCGCCGATCCAGCGCTCCCTGACCCAGCCGGGCTCGCGCACCCTCGGCACGCCGGCGAGCGGCGGCGTCTTCGGCCGGCCGGGCGGCTTGTTCGGGGGAGGCCTGTTCGGCGGACTCGCCGCCGGCTTTCTCGGCGCCGGACTGTTCGGGCTGCTGTTCGGCCACGGCTTCTGGGGCGGAATCGGCGGGTTTGCTTCGCTGCTCGGGCTCTTGATCCAGATCGCGCTCGTGGTCGTCGTCGCGCGGCTCGTCTGGGCCTGGTTCCAGAGCCGCAACCAGCCGGCGTTCGCCGGCGGCCCGGTGATGCGCGAGGCGCGCGCGAGCGGGCCGGGCGGACCCGGCGGCTCCGGCCCCGCCGGCGGCGCGCGCGATGCGGTCGGCATCACCGCCGCCGACTACGACGCGTTCGAGCGCCTGCTCGGCGAGGTCCAGCGCGCCTACGGGGCCGAGGATCTCGACGCCCTGCGCTCGCGCGTGACGCCGGAGATGCTGTCGTATTTCTCCGAGGAGCTTTCGCAGAACGCGAGCCGCGGCGTCGTCAACCAGGTTTCCGACGTCAGGCTGCTGCAGGGCGACTTGGCCGAGGCCTGGCGCGAGGCCGGCGCCGACTACGCGACGGTCGCCATGCGCTTCTCGCTCGTCGACCGCACGGTCGAGCGCGCGAGCGGCCGCCTCGTCGAGGGTGGCGCGAGCCCGCAGGAGGTGACGGAACTGTGGACCTTCATGCGCGCTCCCGGCGGCAACTGGCTCCTGTCGGCGATCCAGCAGGCGTGACGACACACCGCAGGACATGATCTGTCGGGCGCGAGAGCCGAAGGCTGACGCGCCGCGTCAACGGACAGCGAGACGGCGGAATCGGCTTCGCTGTTTTATCCCACACCGTGAGCAGAAAAACGCCCGGCATGGCTGTCGCGATGCCGGGCTTCTCGTTGCGTGTCCGATCGGCTAGTGCGCCAGCGGATCGGGGCGCACCTGGATGTGCACCGCGCGCGGCTTCGAACCCTTGCCGGTCTCCATCAGCCAGGGGGTGCGGTCGCCGCTCGTGCTCCACAGGCCACGGCCCTTCCAGCCGGCGTTGGGATCGTCGATGCGGCCGTCGAGACCCTTGGCGTAGAAGCCCATCGGGTACGGGATGCGCAGCATGACCATCTTGCCGTTGACGAGCGCGGCGAAGCCGTCGTTGAGGTTCGCGGTCGAGATCGGCACGTCGTCGCCGAGGCCCACCGTGTTGTGCTGGTCGACCCAGGTGTAGTAGCTCGCCTCGGCGCTGGTGTCGGGGAAGCCGTCGAAGCCCGGTCCCGGATACTTGTAGAAGGACCAGCCTTCGGGGCAATGATTGCCGGTCGCCTTCGGGCCGTTGAGCGGGCCCTTGCACTTGCTGCGATCGAAGCTGACGAGGTGTCCGCTCGATCCCGACCCCCAGACGACGCCCTTGCTGTCGATGTCGCCGCCACGGATGCCGAAGCCCGGCTTCGGCATGTAGTAGATCTCCGACAGCTTGGTCTTGGGATCGTAGCGCAGGAACCCGGGCGTGCCGGCGAACACGCCGATCGTGTACCAGATCGAGCCGTCCTTCGGATTCGGCATCACCGCGTAGGGGCCGGAGCCCGCCACGATACGCTTGTCCTTGGCCGGATCGATCGCGTCGTTCGGCCCGACAAAGTCGTCGAGCTTGCCGTTGCCGTTGATGTCGAGGACGAACGGCATCCAGCCCTGCGCCTTGGCGGCGTCCCCGGTCTCGTCGAACACCTTGGTGTCGAGCCAGCCGGCCACCTGACCGGTGCCGCTGAACCACAGCGTGTCGTCGGCATCGTAGCCGAACTGCGGGTGATGCGTGCCGAAGCAGAGATCGACGAAGGTGTACTTCATCGTCTTCGGATCGAGCATCGCCGCCTGGCGCGGGCTCTTGTCGAGCGGGAAGATCTTGGCCGAGGGATGCTCCGAGCCCTTCTTGCAGAACGCCGGGTTGTCATGGCCGCGGATCGAGGCCGCGAGCCACAGCCGGCCCTTCTCGTCGAACATCGAATTGTGATTGTTCGCGCGCTGGCTCCAGATCTTTTCGTCGCCCCAGTAGGCCGAGGGCTGGTTGGGCTTGACGTCGGCGCTGCCGTCGAAGGGCGGGCCGAGCGATTCCGGCATGCTCGGATCGCGCACCGGCAGCTTGAAATAGGTGACCTTGTTGGCCTTCGGGTCGAGGATCGGGATGGTGTCGGTCGAATATTCGGGCGAGCCGTAGAGCGGGCCGTAGGCGTTGACGGTCGGATGCCGCCGGTCGGTCGAGATCAGGTCGTGGAGATAGGTCTTCTCCGAGCCCCATTCCCACGAGGTGACGACGAGGTTGCGTTCGACGCCCTCCGGCCGCGGGGGCTTGGTCTTCGGCAGTTCGCCCTTGGCGATGCGGTCGGTCCAGTCGCCGAAATATTTGTACGGCACGCCGCCCCACTGGCCGGCGAGTCGGTTGGTCATGAAGCCGCCGGTCTGTCCCGACTGCGTCCGGCGCATCCAGGCTTCCTCGCCCGACTTGAACGGACCGAACGCCGCCGGGATCGTGCGCGTCGCCTCCTGGCCGAGCTGATGGCAGCCGATGCAGTCGACGTTGTTCATCTGCCGCAGCCAGTTGTCCTGCGTGAAATTCTTCGGGATGTCGGTCGACCCGCCGAAGTCCGAGGCCGGCGGAATCTTCAGCAGGGCGTACCAGTAGATCGCCGGATAATAATGCGCGGCCTCGGCCTCGCTCGGCGCCGGGACCGACGTGAAATTGAGGTGCTGCCCCGGCTTGGCCCGCAGCCTCGGCGAATCCACGAGGCCGTAGCCGCGCACCCAGACCTGGTAGTCGGCGGTCGGAAGGTCGGGAATGACGTAACGACCCTGATCGTCGGTGACGACCATCCGGGCGAACTTGGTGGGGAGTTCGGTCGTCTCCGCGATCACCCAGACGCCGGCCTCGGGCTTGCCGTCGGGAGCGGTGACGACGCCGCCGATGTCGTCGTTGTCGATCGCGACCTGCGCGGGCGCGCCGGCCGGCTGCGCGCGCGCCGGGACCGCCACCGCGGCCAGGACCGTGGCGAGCGCGATGGCCGCGACGCCGGAATACCAGCCTGAAGCTCTCATGAGACCCTCCCTTGCAACGCGCGCGCTGGCGTTCCGGCCGCACGGCTTATACCTTTACGCGAAAATTTGCCGCACGCGGCGTGGGCCGGCAAGAGAAAAGAAATATGTCAGTGC
>CAZIGW010000261.1:0-8053 GCA_964538565.1 uncultured Hyphomicrobiales bacterium
TGCCGCCAGCCCTCGCGCATGCCGTGATGGCCGTGGCGGTGCTCATGACGCCGCCAGCCGCCGCCGAACACGTGCTCGGCGCGTGCCAGCATCATGAAGCGATGCTTCTGGCCCTCGTCGAGGCTGCGGTAGAGCGGGCCGGCCGCCTCGGCGAGATGCTTGAGATCCGTGCCGAAGCGGGCGATGGCGTCCGCGCGGCGCTCGAGCCGCGCCACCGGATCGGCCGGGCGCTGCTCGGTGCGCCGCTCCGCCCTGCGCTCGGCCCGGGCCTTGGCGAAGTCGCGGAAGGCCTGCTCGAACGCCGGCCAGTTCTTCTCCTGCTCCGGCGTCAGCTTCAGTCCGGCCTTGAGCGCGGCGACGCGCGCGTCGACGAACGCGCTCCTGTCCTCAGGGGTCGGCTGCCAGCGCGGGCGGGCCGCCCGCTCGGCACCCGCCGGAGCCTGCGCAGCGGGACCCTGCGAGGGCGCCGGACCCTGCTGCGCGTAGACGAGCGAGGAACCGGCGATCGCGAGCGCGGCGGCGCCGGCCAGAACGGTCTTCAACATTGCCACCTCCATGGCTTGGTCGATGGCGCAAGTAGAAGACAAGAACAACGCTGAGCCAAGTTAAAGTTGAGCAATGTTACACGGCTGTAATATTTGCAACATGAACTAATATTCAAGTTGTCGCCCAAGAATTCGCGCCCGCCCGCCGGCGCCGCCCGGCCCTCTCCCGGCCCGTCCCGCGCCGCCGTCCATCGCGCGATCGCGATCCGTTAACCGTCCGCTAACCATGGACCCGGCAAATTTTGCCCACAGGACGCGCCCGGGGCGGCGCGCCGGGACGGGACCATGACGGACGTGACGGCCGGGCCGGGTAGCGGCGCCGGATTCAAGCTGGCGCGCCTCGGCGACATCGCCGAACTGCTCAAGCGCGGCGACATCGCGCTCGCCGTCGGCGTGCTGACGATCCTGATCGTCCTGATCCTGCCGCTGCCACCGCTGCTGCTCGACTTCGCGCTCGCCATCTCGATCACCTTCTCGGTGCTGATCCTGATGACGGCGTTGTTCATCCACGCCCCGCTCGAGTTCTCGGCCTTCCCGACCGTGCTGCTGATCTCGACGATGCTGCGGCTCGCGCTCAACCTCGCCTCGACCCGCCTCATTCTCTCGCACGGACACGAGGGCACGAGCGCGGCCGGCCACGTCATCGAGGCGTTCGGCAACTTCGTGATGGGCGGCAACTTCGTCATCGGCATCATCGTGTTCACCATCCTGGTGATCGTGAACTTCGTGGTCATCACCAAGGGTTCGGGCCGCATCGCCGAGGTCGCCGCCCGCTTCAACCTCGACGCGATGCCGGGCAAGCAGATGGCGATCGACGCCGATCTTTCCGCCGGCCTGATCGACGAGAAGGAGGCGCGCCGCCGGCGCAAGCAGCTCGAGGACGAGAGCTCGTTCTACGGCGCCATGGACGGCGCCTCGAAGTTCGTGCGCGGCGACGCCGTCGCCGGCCTGCTCGTCGTCTTCATCAACGTGATCGGCGGCATGATCATCGGGGTCGCGCAGCAGGGCATCACCTTCGCGGAGGCCGGGCGCAGCTACACGGTGCTGACCGTCGGCGACGGCCTCGTCACGCAGATCCCGGCCCTCATCGTCTCGACGGCGGCCGGCCTCCTCGTCTCCAAGGCCGGGGTGAGCGGCGCCGCCGACCAGGCGCTGCTCAAGCAGCTCTCCGGCTATCCGCAGGCGCTCGGCATGTCGGGCGCCGTCATGCTGGTGATGGCGCTGCTGCCCGGCATCCCGATGATTCCGTTCCTGGCGCTCGGCGGCGGCGCGAGCGCACTTGCCTACCTGATCGACCGGCGCACCAGGGCCGAGACCGTCGCCGAGGCCGCAACCGCCGCCGAAGCCAAGGCCGCGCCGGCCGAGGAGCCGATCTCGGCGGCGCTCAAGATCGACGGTCACAAGATCGAGCTCGGCTACGCCCTCTTGCCGCTCGTCAAGTCGCCGGACGGCTCGGACCGTCTCACCGAGCAGATCAAGGCGCTGCGCCGCTCGCTCGCGCTCGAGATGGGCTTCGTCATGCCGGCGGTGCGCATCCTCGACAACGTGCAGCTCGAGGCCAACGTCTACGTCATCAAGATCAAGGAGGTGGACGCCGGCACCGGGCGCGTCTGGCCGGGCCAGTTCATGGTGATGGATCCGGCCGGCGGACAGGTGAACCTGCCGGGCGTGCACACGACCGAGCCGACGTTCGGGCTGCCGGCCACCTGGGTGGACGCCGTCTACAAGGAGGAAGCGGCGGTCAAGGGCTACACCGTGGTCGACGCCGCGACCGTGCTCGCCACGCATCTCACCGAGCTGCTCAAGATGAACATGGCGGAGCTCCTCTCCTACGGCGAGGTGCAGAAGCTGCTCAAGGAACTGCCCAAGGAGCAGTCGGAGCTCGTCAAGGACATCAGCCCGGCGCAGATCACCGTCACCGGCATCCAGCGCGTGCTGCAGATCCTGCTCACGGAGCGCATCTCGATCCGCGACCTCGGCACCATCCTGGAAGGCATCGCCGACGGCCTCACCTTCACGCGCAATCCCAACCTGCTCGCCGAGCACGTGCGCACGCGGCTCGCGCGGCAGATCTGCGCCCAGCACACGACGCCGGCCGGGTATCTGCCGCTGATCGCGCTCTCCGCCCGCTGGGAACAGGCGTTCGCCGAATCGATCGTCGGCCAGGGCGACGACCGGCAGCTCGCCATGCAGCCCTCGCGGCTCTCGGAGTTCATCAGCCTGGTGCGCGAACGCTTCGAGGAGGCGGCCCGCCAGGGCGAGGCCCCGGTGCTCGTCACCTCGCCCGGCATCCGGCCGTTCGTGCGCTCGATCGTCGAGCGCTTCCGCGCCCAGACCCCGGTCATGTCGCAATCCGAGATCCACCCGCGTGCGCGCCTCAAGACGGTCGGAACCATATGAGAACGGACACGAATTTTCCCCATCACGGCCCCGCGACGCCGCGTGATCGCAAAGGCACGCCGTTGTGACCAGCGTCCCCCTCCTCCCGGCGCGCAGCGCTCGTACATGTCGGGGGGCCGACACCCCCGCGGCCGCGCAGCGGGGCGAGATTCGGTTTGAACCGGTTGCCCGCCCGCCGCGACCAATGAAGGAGACCGGGGAGCCTGCAATGAACAGTTCGCTCAAGACCGCCGACCGCACCACCCACCTCAAGATCGTGGTCGTGTCGCTCGTCGCCTCGATCGCGATCGTGGTGATCGGCATCACCGCGCACACGGTGCCGTACGGCGCCGCGGACGGACGCCTTCAGTTCGACAACGTGGTGATGAAGGCGGGCGAGCCGATGCAGTTCACCAGCAGCGAGGCGAACCCCATTCGCTAGCCGGTTCGAGCGCGATCGCCGGTCGCGCCCGCGTTCTTCCCTCAGACCCTCCCGACTTTCACGCGCCTGCAAGGGCGCGTTTTTTCTCGGGGGCGCCCTTCAGCGCAGGAAGTCGAGGTTCGGTTCCGGCACGATCTTGACGAGCTTGCCCTGGAACACGGTTTCGCCGGTCGGCTGGCCCGTCGGCGAGCCGCCTTCGGGCTCGACGGTCACCGCATAAAGTGCCTCCGTGATCGTGCTGCGGTCGTAGTCGGTCAGCGGACGGGCCGGGGTGAATTCCTGGTCGACGAGGCCGAGCGAGCGCGGCTTCATGTACTGGTCCGACTGCAGCCACAGTTCGAAGCTCTTGCCGGCCGGCCGCGACACGAGGCGCCGGCTCGTGAACGTGCGGTTGGCGAGGTCGACGGAGAGGATGAATCCGGGCAATCCGCCGTTGCGTTGCAGGGCGGCGACGAATCCGCCGGGCGCCGGCACCTCGACGATCTTCGGCGCCTCGCGCATGCGGCCGGGCAGGATGCTCGGGGCGATGACCGCCGCCAGAATGAGCCCGGCGAGCACGGCGGCCACGCCCGCCGCCACGATGGCCGCAACGCGCCAGTGTCCGAGCTGCCGGTTGAGATCGATCAAGGTGTCGGCGTCCGACCAGCCGGTCGGAAGCGGCACCGGCAGCCGCGATTGCGGCAGTTCGGGCAGGCGCAGCTCGCCGTCGGGCACCACGCCGGCAAGCCGCGCCGTGATGTGGGTCCACACCTGCGCGGGCGGCTCGACCGGATCGACCATGGCGTGCAGTTCGCCGAGCCGGCGTTCCCACCCGTACACCCGTTCGGCGAATTCCGCGTCGGCTGCGACCAGGGTCTCGGCGCGGGTGCGCCCTTCGGCATCGAGCGTCCCCAGCACGTATTCGGCCGCGAGCGCCTCCCGATCTTCCTCCTCCGTCATGATCCGAGGCACTCCCGAATCCCGGCCATCGCCTCGTGCAGCCAGGTCGTGATCGTCTCGACCGGCTGGCCGAATTTTGCCGCCAGTTGATCGCGGCTCCAGCCGTCGTAGTAGGCGAGCAGGACGAGCCGGCGGCGCTCCTCCTCGAGCCGGCCCATGCAGGCGAGCAGGCGGCGCAGGTTCTCGCTCAATTCCGGCCGAATTTTCTGGACCGGCGCGGCCGCGCCCTCCGGCGCCTCCGGTTCTTCGTCGAGCGCGAGGTCGGCCGCCCGGCGCACGCGGTCGAGGGCATGCTTGCGGGCGATCGCCACCATCCAGCCGACCGGGTCGGACCGGCGCGGATCGAACTGGCCCGCCCTTGTCCAGACCGCCAGATAGGTTTCCTGCATGATCTCATCGGCGAGATCGAGCCGGCGCACGATGCGCAGCACGACGCCGTAGAGCTTGGCCCGGGTGGCGGCGTAAAGGCGTTCGAAGGCCGGCTGATCGCCTTTGGCGACCGCGGCCAGCAGCCAGACGAATTCCGCCGACGTCAGCATTCCGGCACACGCCCCCGTTGCCGGTGGTTGTCTTCCCACCCGGAGGGCGATTATCGCTGGCCGCTATGGTCGGCGTCGAGATGCAAAAGGGCACCCCGGAGGGGGTGCCCGCCACTGCTCGAGGCTCCCGGGCGATCAGGCCCGCGCGCGGGAGCGCATCAGCCCGATGGCGTCGAGATCGGCCTGTTCGCGCGCCTCCTCGGCGGCGCGTTCGCGCATCTGGTCGCGCTCGTCGAGCAGTTCCACCTTTTTCAACTCCTCGAAGGCCTCCTGCAGGACCAGCTTGGCGTCGTCGAGCTTGGTCCTCAGCTCGTCGGCCGAACGCACCAGGTTCTCGCGGCGCTGGATCGCCGCCTTGGCGTAGGTCGGATAGGCGAAGTGCGCCGGATCATGAATGCCGGCCCGGTCCTGCTCGGCCTGGATCTCGCGATCGAGATCGGACGCCATGCGTTCGAACTCGGCGATCATGCCCTCGATCTGGGCGACCCTGCGCCGTTTCTCGTCGACCTGAAATTTCTTCAGGCGAATGAGCGTTTCACGCGACTTCATCGACTCCTACTCCCCGAAGCCCGGACCGCCTGGTCGCGCCCGACCGCCCCGTGAACGCGGGGTGCTGCGACGGTACTTCGGCGGAGTTTGAAACCATAACGTTAGTTTTCGGTTTCCGTGACCCCGACAATTTGCTCGAGCCGCCGATAGGCCTCCGCGAGGCTGGTGGCTTCGTCCTTGCCCTGGCGGAGGAAATCCTCGAGCGGCTCATGCATGCGGATCGCCTCGTCGACCTCGGCGCTCGAGCCCTGCCGGTAGGCGCCGAGCCGGATCAGTTCCTCCATGTCCGCATAGGTCGCCATGAGCTGGCGTCCGCGGTTGACGGCCGGCAGATAGGCCGGGTCGGCCGCCCGCGGCATGGTGCGCGAGACCGACTTGAGGATGTTGATGGCGGGATAGCGCCCGCGTTCGGCGATCGCCCGCTCCATGACGATATGACCGTCGAGGATGCCGCGCACGGCGTCGGCGATCGGCTCGTTATGGTCGTCGCCGTCGACCAGCACCGTGAAGATGCCGGTGATCGTTCCGGCTTCGGCGCCGGGTCCCGCCCGCTCGAGGAGCCGGGGCAATTCGGTGAAGACGGTCGGCGTGTAGCCCTTGGCGGTCGGCGGCTCCCCGGCCGAGAGGCCGATTTCGCGCTGCGCCATGGCGAAACGGGTGACCGAATCCATCAACACCAGCACGTCCTTGCCTTCGTCGCGGAAGAATTCCGCGATCGCGAGCGTCAGATAGGCGGCCTGGCGCCGCAGCAGCGCCGGCTCGTCCGAGGTGGAGACGACCACGACCGACCGGGCCAGACCCTCCGCGCCGAGATCGTCCTGCAGGAACTCCTGCACCTCGCGGCCGCGTTCGCCGATCAGGCCGATGACGGAGACGTCCGCCGCCACGTTGCGGGCGAACATCGACAGCAGCACCGACTTGCCGACGCCGGAGCCGGCAAAGATGCCCATGCGCTGGCCGCGGCAGCAGGTGAGAAACGTGTTGATGGCGCGAACGCCGAGGTCGAGCGGGTCCCCGACGCGCCGGCGCGCATGCGCCGGCGGCGGGGTGTTGCGAAGCGCAAACGGAGCCGGACCCGCCGGCAACGGTCCCTTGCCGTCGATCGGCTCTCCCATGCCGTTGACCACCCGCCCGAGCCAGCCGTCCGAAGGGCGCACCGCGCCGGCCACCGAACTGACGACCGCGCGACAGCCGCGGCGGACTCCTTCAAGCGCGGCGAACGGCATCAGCAGCGCGTTGGCGCCCTCGAAGCCGACGACCTCGCACGGGATGAACCGGCCGTTGGCCTCGATCGTCACGCGCGCCCCGACCGACATGGCGTGCAGAGGGCCGGCCACTTCCACCATCAGACCGCGCACGCCGACGACGCGGCCGTACACCTCGAGACCGTCGAGCTCGGCGATCTGATCCGCCAAGGCCTTCACGGTCCGGCCCCAGGGTTAAGGGAAAGGAGGTATTTACGTTCAAATTTAACCCGGTGTTTACCCGCGTCGTTAATCATTTGCAGTACCGTCCTTGGGATCGAACCAGGCTCGTCCACCCAGGACGGAGGGGCGAGTCGGGAGAGTCGGTTCGTGCCGATTCTTAAAGTAGAGTCTGAACGGCGACGTGTCTAAAAAACCTCTCTCCGGCAAGAGATTAGGCCGATTCGGGCAAAATTGCCCAGCGGATCCTTGCGCTTTGGAATCAGGTTTTGTTAACCATGGCCCGTTAGCGTTCCGAATCAGTTTATCCCAAGGCGTATACCAAGGCTGCCCCTGCGGCTGGCCGATCTGAGCCTGAAGCGGCGAGGAAGGGGACTGGCATGCGCGTTTTGCTCATTGAAGACGACAGCGCGACCGCGCAGTCGATCGAGTTGATGCTTAAATCCGAGAGTTTCAACGTTTACACGACGGACCTCGGCGAAGAGGGCGTCGATCTCGGCAAGCTCTACGATTACGACATCATCCTGCTCGATCTGAACCTGCCGGACATGTCGGGGTTCGAGGTCCTGCGCTCGCTACGCGTCGCGAAGGTGAAGACCCCTATCCTGATCCTGTCGGGTCTCGCCGGCATCGAGGACAAGGTCAGAGGTCTCGGTTTCGGCGCCGACGACTACATGACCAAGCCGTTCCACAAGGACGAGCTGATCGCCCGGATCCACGCGATCGTGCGCCGGTCCAAGGGCCATGCGCAATCGGTCATCCAGACCGGCGACCTCGTGGTCAATCTCGACACCAAGACCGTCGAGGTGAACGGCCAGCGCGTGCATCTCACCGGCAAGGAGTACCAGATGCTGGAGCTCCTCAGCCTGCGCAAGGGCACGACCCTGACCAAGGAGATGTTCCTCAACCATCTGTACGGCGGCATGGACGAGCCGGAGCTGAAGATCATCGACGTCTTCATCTGCAAGCTGCGCAAGAAGCTGGCCGCCGCCGCCAACGGCAAGCACCACATCGAGACCGTCTGGGGCCGCGGCTATGTGCTGCGCGACCCGCACGAGGACGCCGTCGCCGCCTGAGCGGCCCCTCCAGGCTGACAAGCAGCGCCCGCGGCCCGCCGCGGGCGTTTTGCTTTGCGCCGGCGTCTCTATGATCGGCTCAGGGGGATGGCCATGGCACGGGCGCTCCAGGTCATCGTCTGCCTTGTCCTGGCCGGGCTGATCGCCTGGGCCGCCGCCC
>CAZIGW010000262.1:0-4802 GCA_964538565.1 uncultured Hyphomicrobiales bacterium
CAACGCAGCGCCGATCTCCTCGACGCTGCGGACGCGACGATCCCGGATGGCGGCGCTGATCACCTGCAGACCAACTCCGAAGCAGACGCAGATCACCGGACCGGGGTCCGGCAGGCCATCGAGCTGCCTTCCCGACAGGACGGCGCGGCGCTGACGGTCGCCGACCTCTTCCGTTCCGAGCAGCGCTTTCACACGCTCCCACCGTGACCCCTCGCTCGCCGGCCCGAGAAACAGGCAGCCGATCAGCCGGTGCTCCGCAAAGGCGGCCACGCGATAGATGCCGCGCGGATCGTCGCAGAATTCGGCAAGTGCGACGCTTGGACCGAACGCGACCTGTGCGTGCGCGCGCCAATCGGCGAGCGTGTGGTCGGAGGCGATCAGGAAGCCGATGCCGTTCTTCACCGTCACCCGTGACCACCATGTCCCCGACGGCAACGGAATGGGTCGTCGCGCAAGCAAGAATCCGTGAAATCGGAATTCCACCGGCGCAATCCGCACCGGCGTCGCCTTGGATTCCGGTTGACCGGAAAGCGGGTCGGTCTGCGCGGCCACCAGATCTCCGATCCGCGCCGAGGACGCCGTCTCGTCGCTCCAATGGATGGGTGCGAACACCGAACCGCGCCGTTGATCGTCGCTCGCCACGACCTTGAGAACGCAGAATCCGTGCGGCGAGGTCACGCGCGCCAGACCGCCATCCTGCAACCCGGCCGCCGCCGCGTCTTGCGGGTGCACCTCGACGAACGGCTCCGGCCGATGCTCGGCGAGACGCGCGCTTCTGCCTGAGCGTGTCATCGTGTGCCACTGGTCGCGCACACGCCCCGTATTGAGGCGAAGCGGAAACTCTGTCGAGGTTGGCGCGCGGGGAGACGGAGGCTGCGGCGCGATCAGCCTCGCTCGTCCATCCTGCGTGAAGAAGCGGCCGTCGCCGAAAAATCGGGCGCGGCCCGAACTCCCGTCTTCGGACACCGGCCATTGAACCGGATCGAGCGCATCGAATTCCTCGTCGCCGAGATGTGCGAGTGCCCCGATGTCGAACGACCGCGTCCCGGCGTTTTCGAACACCGAAAGCGCCGCATGCTCGCGAAAGATCTCCGCCGCCGAGCGGTAGGCAAAGGCTTCAGCGAAACCCATGCGGCGCGCGACTTCGCTCACGATCCACCAATCCGGCTTCGCCTGCCCCGGCATTGGCAGGAACGCCCGCTGTCGCGAAATGCGCCGCTCCGAATTGGTGACGGTGCCGTCCTTTTCTCCCCAGGCGGCCGCGGGAAGCAGAATATGCGCACCGGCATTCACCGTGTCGTTCGAGGTCACATTCTCGGACACGACCAGCAGGTCGAGCCGGCCGAGCGCGTCCCGCGCCGCACCGGCGCGCGGCAGCGACACCGCCGGATTGGTCGCCATCACCCACAGCGCCTTGATCTCGCCCCTCGCGATGGCCTCGAACATCTGCACCGCCTTGTAGCCCTCGCGTCGCGCCATGTTCGGCGCGCGCCAGAAGCGGCCGACGCGATCGATATCCGCCGCCGTGAAGCTCATGTGCGCCGCGAGCTGGTTGGCAAGTCCTCCCACCTCGCGCCCGCCCATCGCGTTGGGCTGGCCGGTCAGGGAGAACGGGCCGGCGCCGGGACGGCCGATGCGCCCGGTCGCCAGGTGGCAGTTAATGATCGAGGTCACCTTGTCGGTGCCCTGCGCCGACTGATTGACGCCCTGGGAAAAGCACGTGACCACCCTTGCGGTCCGGCGAAACAGATCGAAGAACTGCGCGACGTCGGCAGCGGCGAGCCCACTCGTGCGCGCGGTTGCATCGATCGTCGGCGCGATCGCGCGCGCCGCCGCGAGCGCTTCGGCGTATCCGGACGTATGCCCTTCGATGTAGGCGGGATCGATCGCGTCATGCTCCGCAAGATGCACGAGCAGACCGCAGAACAGAGCCGAGTCCTTGCCGGGCGCAATCGGCAGGAACAGGTTGGCGTCCTCGGCTGTTGCGGTGCGGCGCGGATCGATCACGACGATCCTGGCGCCGCGGGTGCGTCCATTGGCGAGGATGCGGTGGTAGAGGATCGGATGGCACCACGCGGCGTTCGACCCGACGAGGACGATGAGATCGGCGAGGTCGAGATCCTCATATGTGCAAGGAACCGTGTCCGAACCGAAAGCCCGGCGATGGCCGGCGACCGAGGACGCCATGCACAGCCGCGAATTGGTGTCCACGTTTGCGGAGCCAATGAAGCCCTTCATCAGCTTGTTGGCGACGTAGTAGTCCTCGGTCAAGAGCTGGCCCGACAGATAGAAGGCGACCGAGTCGCGGCCGTGCCGCGCAATGGTGTCTGAAAATCCCTGCGCGATCCGATCGAGCGCGACATTCCATGAGACCGGCGCCAGCGTCCCGTCCGGCCGGCGCATCATCGGGTCGAGCAGGCGGTCTTCGAGCCCGATCGTCTCGGCAAGCGCCGAGCCCTTCGAGCACAGCCGTCCGAAATTCGCCGGGTGGTCCGGGTCGCCGACGATCGTTGCGCCGTCCGGCCCCGTCCTGGCCAGAACCCCGCAGCCGACGCCGCAATACGGACAGGTCGTGCGCACGGCCCGCGCAGGCTCCGAGCCCGTTTCCATGTTCAATAGACGTCCTGCTGATAGCGGCCCTTTTTCTTGAGATCCGCCACGAACGCGGCCGCCTCGTCGGGGCTGCGCGCGCCGTGCTGGGCGACGACATCCACCAGCGCGATCTCCACGTCCTTCGCCATGCGCTTGGCGTCGCCGCAGACGTAGACGTGCGCGCCGTCGGCGATCCACGACCACAGGTCGCGGCCGACCTCGCGCATGCGGTCCTGCACGTAGATCTTCTGGTCTCCGTCGCGCGACCAGGCGAGCGAAAGCCGGGTGAGCAGGCCCGACGCCTTCATTTCGTTCAACTCGTCGCGGTAGAAGAAATCGCAGTTCGAACGCTGGTGCCCGAAGAAGAGCCAGTTGCGGCCGCGCGCGCCCGTGGCGCGCCGCTCCTGCAGAAATGCGCGGAACGGCGCGACGCCGGTGCCTGGTCCGATCATGATGATCGGCACCGATGCGTCGCTCGGCAACGCGAAGGCCTGCGCCTTCTGCACGTATGCCTTGATGGTGTCGCCCACAGCAACGCGATCGGCCAGAAACGTCGAGGCGACCCCGAGGCGGCGTCGCCCGGCGATCTCGTAGCGCACCGCATCGACCGTGATGGCGACGCGCCCGGGATCGACCTTGGGCGAGGAGGAGATCGAGTAGAGCCGCGGCTGCATCGGATCGAGCGACTCCACGAACGCCTCGGGATCCGGGCGAACGCCGCGGAATTTCTCGATTGCGGCCAGCACGTCGAGTGTCCCGGCGTCTCCGTCGGGATCTTCGCCGCACGACAACGCCCGCGCCTTGATCCGCCGCTCGCCGCCCGTGATGTAGGAAATGAGCTGGAACAGCATGTCGGGGGCCGGCGACAGCGACACGCCGTCGATCAGCGTCTCGCGCAGCGTTCGTCCGCCGATCGAGAAATCGGGCGGCGCGCCGAGCGCCGCGATCACCGCGTCGACCAGCGCCGGATCGTTGGTCGGAACGATCCCGAGCGAATCGCCGACCGCGTAGACGAGGCCGGACGAGGAAAGATCGAATTCGACGTGCCAGGTCTCTTTCTCCGAGCCCGGCTGGTTGAGCCGACGGCGCGAGAGCAGGATCGCGTGCGCGGGCTTGTCGCGCGAATGACCCGGCGCGGACGATACGGCCGGGGCCGGCCGGGGAGCCGACGCGCGGTCCGGCGGGGCCACCGCAGGCGAAGACGAAGCCTTCAATTCCGCATGCAGGCTGTTGAGCATGCGGGCGGTTTCCTTGCCGCCCGGCACGCACAGATTGAGCCGCTGCTCGCCTCCCGCAAAAATGGCCCTGGAATAGTCACGGCAGTTGTAGCCACACTGCCCGCAATCCTGCTGCGCCATCGCGGCCATCAGGCGCCAGCGCAGCGGCCTGCCCTCGGCGAGCTTCATCCGCTCCGCCAAAGGCAAGGTCTGGTCGTGCCATGGCCACGGCCCCTCCTCGTCGCCCGGCTCGACGACCTGCGCCGGCCCGCCGGCGATCAGCGCCGCCGCCTGCTCGCTGCTGAGCGGCGTGACGCCGAAGCCGTCCAGCGAAACGAGCCCGGCAAAGAATCCGTTGAGCCACGCCCGCTGCTCGTCTGAGAAAGGCGCGGTTTCGGGGACGAGCGAGGGAATCGGCGGCGGCAAATTCCGTGTCATTCGATCGGCTCCGCGTCGAAGATGCTCCTGAGCGCGTCGATCTCGTGCCGGCGCGTGAAGGCGAGAAACGTCTCCTCGCTCGAGCTTCGTCGCGCGAGATATCCCTTGAGCATGCGCTCGATGGCTTTCGGGACTTCATCCGCCGGAATGTCGCGGTAGACCTCGCGGCCAAGCGCGGCGTCCGCTCCGAACCCGCCGCCGACGAAGATGTGATAGCCCTCGACCGGGTCGTCGCCTTCCGTCTTCTCCACCTTGCAGGCGAGCAGGCCGACGTCGCCGATGTAGTGCTGCGCGCAGGAGTGATGGCAGCCGGTCAGATGGATGTTGAGCGGCGTGTCGAGGGGCACATGCGCCTCGCACCATCGCGCGATGTCTTCGGCGTGACGCTTGGTGTCGGAAGCCGCGAACCGGCAACCGACATTCCCGGTGCAGGCGACAAGACCCGCGCGCAGCGGGCTCGCCTTGGTGGCCAGACCCGACGATTCGACGGCGGCTGCGGCCGCGGCGATTTTCTCGTCCGGCACGCCGGAAATCAGCAGGTTCTGCCAGACGGTC
>CAZIGW010000263.1:0-4152 GCA_964538565.1 uncultured Hyphomicrobiales bacterium
CCACCTTGTTCGCGCCGGCAGCCTCGGCGCAGGACAAGATCTTCGAACTGAAATTGTCGCACTGGGTTCCGCCGTCGCATCCGCTGCAGAGGGCATTGGAGGACTGGGGGGCCTCGGTCGAGAAGGCTTCCAACGGCACGATCAAATACAAGGTCTACCCGGCCCAGCAATTGGGCAAGGCGTTCGACCACTACGACATGGCGCGCGACGGAATCGCCGACCTGACGTACATCAATCCCGGCTATCAGCCCGGACGATTCCCGATCATCGCGGCGGGCGAGCTCCCGTTCCTGATCGCCAACGCCAAGGGCGGCTCGCAGGCGCTCGACGCCTGGTACCGCAAGTATGCGGCGCGGGAAATGAAGGACGTCAAGTTCTGCCTCGCGTTCGTGCACGATCCGGGCACCTTCCATTCGCGCTCCAAGAAGATCGTGGTGCCGGGCGACATCAAGGGCCTGAAGATCAGGCCGGCCCACGCCACCATGGCGACCTTCGTGACGATGCTCGGCGGAACGAACGTGCAGGCCGGCGCGCCGGAGGTTCGCGACATTCTCGAGCGCGGCGTCGCCGACGCGGTGACGTTCCCGTGGGGCTCGATCCCTCTGTTCGGCATCGACAAGGTCGTGAAGTACCACATGGACGCGCCGCTCTACGTCACGACCTTCGCGTTCGTGTTCAACAAGGCGACCTACGACCGCATGTCGGCCGGACAGAAGAAGGTGATCGACGACCACTGCACCAACGAATGGGCCGGCAAGGTGGCCGATCCCTGGGCCGATTTCGAGGCCGCCGGTCGCCCGAAGCTGAGGGCCGAACCCGGTCACGAGGTGTATTCGCTCACGCCCGAGCAGCTTGCCGAGTGGCACAAGGCGGCCGAGCCGCTGCACAAGACATGGGCCGACAACGTGCGCAAGGTCGGCGTCGATCCCGATGCCGCCATGGCGGAGCTCCAGGCGGAGCTCGTCAGGTTCAAGGCGGCCGCGAAGTAGCGATTGGGCCGGGGCGGCGTCGCGCACCGCCCCGGAACGTCTATTGGGCGTGCCACATCGACCGAGCCGACGCCGGAGCGACATGACATGAGCGAGGCAGAGAGCGACGTGCTCGCGCGGGTCTCCACGGCCGCTTCGCCCGGGCGCAGCCGGATGGACCGCTTCATCGACGCCATCGAGCTTGTCGCGGCGGTCTTCGTCGGCATCGTCGCCGCCGACATCTTCATTTCCGTGCTGCTGCGCTACTTCTTCGCGGTGTCCATCCCGGACAGCTACGACTTCGGCCGGCTTCTGCTCGGGATCCTGATCTTCTGGGGCATCGCGGCGACGAGCTACCGCGGAACGCACATCACCGTCGACCTGCTCTGGGCCAACGTCGGACCGCGCTACCAGCGCTTCATCGACGTCTTCGCCACGCTCGTCCTGTTGTTCGTCGTGACGGTCCAGACCTACACGCTGTTCGACAAGGTGGTCGGAACCTATTCGGACAACGTGCTCACCTTCGATCTGCATCTGCCGACATGGCCGTTCTTCGCCGTCGCCTGGGCGGGCGACGTGTCGGCGGTGATTCTGATCGCGGTGTGCACCTATCGGCTGATCTTTCGGCCCGAGCTGATGGCCGAAGGCTACCGGATCAAGCCGGTCGAATGAGGTCCGCATCATGAGTCCGGATGCGGTCGCCATCGTCGGCTTTCTGGTTCTGTTCGTGCTGATGATGCTGCGCGTGCCGGTCGGCATGGCGATGGGTCTGGTCGGCGTCACCGGCTTCAGCTACCTGGTGGGCGGTGGGCCGGCCCTGAAGATGATCGGCCAGACGTCGATGCGTACCGTCACGGATTATACGTTCGGCGTCATCCCGATGTTCCTGCTGATGGGGGCGTTCGTCTCCAATTCCGGCATGAGCCGCGAGCTGTTCCGCGCCGCCAACACGTTCGTGGGGCACCGGCGCGGTGGGCTCGGGATCGCCACCATCGCGGCTTGCGGGGGCTTCGCGGCGATCTCCGGTTCATCGGTCGCGACCGCCGCGACATTCTCGACGGTCGCCTACCCGGAGATGCGCACCTACGGCTATCCGCAGTCGTTCGCGACGGGCGTGATCGCCGCCGGCGGGACGCTCGGCGCCATGCTGCCGCCCTCCACCGTGCTTGCCGTCTACGGGATCATCACCGAGCAGGACATCGGCAAGCTCTTCATCGCCGGCATCCTGCCCGGGCTGCTCGCGATCTCCATGTACATCGCGACGGTCGCGCTCATCGGCGCGCTGCGGCCCGGATTCCTTCCCAAGGGCGCGCGCAGCACCTGGCGCGAGCGTGCCGAAGGCCTGCGCGACATCTGGGCGACGCTCCTGCTGTTCGTCTTCGTCATCGGCGGTCTCTACGGCGGGCTGTTCACGCCGACCGAGGCCGGCGGCATGGGAGCGGGCGGGGCCTTTCTCATCGGCATCCTGCGTGGAAGGCTCTCCGGCGCCGACATTCGCCGCTCGCTGCTGCAGGCGACGCGCACGGCGGCCGCGGTGTTCACCGTGCTGATCGGCGCGCTGCTGTTCGGCTATTTCCTGGCAGTGACGCAGACGCCGCAGAAGGTGACGATGTTCCTGACCGGCCTCGGCGTCGGCCGCTACGGCGTGCTGGCGCTGATCATGCTGATGTACTTGCTGCTCGGGTGTCTCATGGACGCGATGGCCATGATCATCCTGACGATCCCGATCATCTTCCCGGTGGTGAAGGAGCTGGGGTTCGATCCGATCTGGTTCGGGGTGATCATCGTGATGACGGTGGAGCTCGGGCTCATCCATCCGCCGGTCGGGATGAACGTGTTCGTGATCAAGAGCGTGGTGCAGGATGTCAGCTTCTCGACCATCTTCTACGGCGTCCTGCCGTTCATCCTCACCGACATTCTCCGCCTGGTGATCCTGATCGCCTTCCCGGCGCTTGCCCTGTGGCTTCCCTCGCATATGTGATTGCTGGAGCCCGACTTTCCGGACGTGATGGCATGGAACGCTCGTTTAAGCAGGAAATTCAGGCGCTCAGGCTCGGCCGCGGCGAAACGTTCCGCGGCGAGGGGATTCTCGCCGTCGCCAAGGCGCTGCTGCAATCGGGCGTGAGCTACGTCGGCGGCTACCAGGGCGCCCCCGTGTCACACCTGATCGACGTGCTGATCGACGCCGAGGAGATCATCGCCGACCTCGGCGTGCATCTCGAGACCTGCACGAACGAAGCCTCGGCGGCGGCGATGCTCGGCGCCTCGATCAACTATCCGCTGCGCGGGGCGGTGACCTGGAAGTCGATCGTCGGCACCAACGTGGCGGCGGACGCGCTCTCCAATCTGTCCTCGCCCGGCGTGACCGGCGGTGCGCTCATCATCCTGGGCGAGGACTACGGCGAGGGCGCGAGCGTCATCCAGGAACGCTCGTATGCGTATGCGATGAAGTCCTCGATGTGGCTCCTGGATCCGCGTCCCGATCTGCCGACCATCGTGCGGTGCGTCGAGGAGGGCTTCGAGCTCTCCGAGGCGAGCCACACGCCGGTGATGCTGGAACTGCGCATACGCGCCTGCCATGTGACCGGCGAGTTCGAGGCGAAGGACAATCGCAAGGGCGCCTATTCCGGCCTCAACCGGCTCGCCGGGCCGCCTTGCTTCGACTACGCGCGCCTCGCGCATCCGCCGGTGACGTTCGTGCAGGAGCGGCTGAAGGCCGAGGAGCGGCTTCCCGCCGCGCGCGCGTTCGTCCGCGCGCACAGGCTCAACGAGACGATCCCGGGCGATCTCGACGACGTCGGCATCATCGTGATGGGCGGACTGACCAACAGCGTGCTGCGCGCGCTCTCGCGGCTCGATCTCGCCGATCTGTACGGCGCCTCGCGCATTCCCCTCTACGTGCTCAATGTCGTCTATCCGTTGATCCCGGAGGAGGTTCGCGCCTTCTGCGCCGGCAAGCGCGCGGTGCTGGTGGTCGAGGAGGGCACTCCCGACTACATCGAGCAGCAGGTGAACGTGGAACTGCGACGGGCCGACCTGCAGACGCGCGTGCTCGGCAAGGGCCCGCTTCCCGTCGCCGGCGAATACGCCTCGGAAACGCTGATCAGCGGGCTCGCGGACTTTCTGCGCGAGGCGCGTCCGCAGGGGCTCGATCTCGACCCGGTCGCGCAGCGTGCCGACGCGA
>CAZIGW010000264.1:0-7071 GCA_964538565.1 uncultured Hyphomicrobiales bacterium
CGCGATGGCGGCGACGAAGGAGTCCATACCCGCGCCCGAGACCGCGCCGTCACCGGCCGCGGCCAGGCCCGTTGCGGCGCCGCCCGTTCCGGCGCCGTCCGTCGCTCCGCCCGCCGGCGCGGGTCCGCCCGATGCGCCGTCCGCGCCGATGCCGATGCCAAGCCTCGCGGAGCGCGACGGCGAGGACATGAAGCCGTCGGCGCTGCCGGATCCGGACGCGCCGATCAAGGTTTCGCTCGGCCGGCAGGGCGAAAATCTCCGCCTCCTCTTTCCGTTCCGGGCACCGACGTCGGCGGCCGTGTTCCGCCGCGCCGACACGCTCTGGATCGTGTTCGACAGCGGGCTCAAGCTCGACCTCTCGGCCCTCAACGGCGACACCAGCCGCACGATCAAATCCGCGACCGTCACGCGCTCGCGCGAAGGCCAGGTGGTGCGGATCAAGCTCGAGCGGCCGCGGCTCACCAGCATGTCGTCCAGCGGATCGAGCTGGACGGTCACGATCGGCGACATCGTGCTCGATCCCACGAAGCCGCTGTCGGTCGACCGCAACGTCGTCGGCCCGCGCGCGACCGCGATCATTCCCTTCGACGATCCGAAGGTGCTGCACCGGATCTTCGATCCCGACATCGGCGACACAATTCTGGTGATCACGGCGCTCGGGCCCGCGCGCGGATTCCTGAAGGCGCAGGACTTCGTTGAATTCCGCACGCTGATGTCCACGCACGGCATCGTGCTGCAGCCGATCGCGGACGATCTCAACGTCGAACTCGCCGCCGACAAGGTCGTGATCGGCCGGCCGAGCGGCCTGATCCTGTCCTCGGGCGTGCAGAGCGTGCGCCGCGGCGGCACGAACTATCGTCCCATCGTGTTCGATCCGCAGCTCTGGGGCTTCGACCGGCAGGCCAATTTCAGCGAGCGGCAGCGCAAGCTGATCCAGGCGGCGGCGGAGGCCCCGGAAACCAAGCGCCTCGCTCCGCGCCTCGAACTCGCGCGCTTCTATCTCGCGCGCGAGATGTACGTGGAAGCCAAGGCGGTGCTCGACGTCGCCATGGCGGAGGAGCATCCGACGGCGGACGACGCGACGCCGCTCGTCCTCCACGCGGTCGCCAATCTGATGCTCGGCCGGCCCGACGATGCGCTCAAGGATCTCGCCAATCCGATCGTCGGCAATCAGCACGACGCGCCGCTCTGGCGCGCGGTGATCTTCGCCAGGCAGGGCAAGTGGCCGGTCGCCAACGAGGCCTTCAAGAAGGTCGAGGTGCTGGTCGGGACGCTGCCGGTCGAGCTGCAGCGCATCGCCCTGAAGGCGGCGGTGCGTTCGGCGATCGAGGTCGGCGACTTCGCCACGGCGGCGAGCCGGATGGACGAATTCGACACGCTCGGCGTGCCCCCCGACATGAAGCCGTCGATCGCGCTCCTCGCCGGCCGCATCGCCGAGGGGCTGGGGCGCACCGAGGACGCACTCTCGGGCTATCGCACGGCGGCCGATTCGTCGGACCGCCCGGCGGCTGCCGAAGGGCGCCTGCGCGAGATCGAGCTGCGCTACCGGCTGGGCGACCTGAAGCCGGCCGAGGTCATCGCCGAGCTCGAGACGCTCACCACGATCTGGCGCGGCGACCAGACCGAGATCGAGGCGCTGCAGCTTCTCGCCCGCCTCTATACGGCGGAGGGCCGCTATCGCGACGCCTTCAACATCATGCACACCGCGCTGCTGGCGCATCCCAATTCCGACATGACGCGGCGCATTCAGGAGGAGGCGGCGGCGAGCTTCGACAAGCTGTTTCTCGGCGGCAAGGGCGACTCGATGCCGCCGATCGACGCGCTCAGCCTGTTCTACGATTTCCGCGAGCTGACGCCGATCGGCCGCCGCGGCGACGAGATGATCCGGCGGCTCGCCGACCGCCTGGTCGCGGTCGATCTGCTCGACCAGGCAGCGGAATTGCTGCAGCACCAGGTCGACCATCGGCTGCAGGGAGCCGGGCGAGCGCAGGTCGCGACGCGCCTTGCGGTCATCTATCTGATGAACCGCAAACCGGATCGCGCGCTTGCGGCGCTGCGTTCAACCCAGACGGCGGAGCTCTCCAACGAACTGCGCGATCAGCGCCTGCTGCTCGAGGCGCGCGCGCTGTCCGATCTCGGCCGGCACGATCTTGCTCTCGAGGTCATCGCCAACATGCAGGGGCGGGAGGCGATCCGGCTGCGCTCCGACATTCTGTGGGCGGCCCGGCGGTGGCGCGAGGCGGCCGAGCAGATCGAGCTGCTCTACGGCGACCGCTGGCGGCAGTGGCAGCCGCTCAACGATGCCGAGCGCGCCGACATCCTGCGCGCCGCCGTCGGCTATGCGCTCGGCGAGGACAAGCTCGGCCTCGATCGCTTCCGCGACAAGTACATGGCCAAGATGGCGGAAGGGAACGACCGCCACGCGTTCGAAGTGGCGACGCAGCCGCTCGGCGCGAACGGGGACGAATTCCGCGAGATCGCCCACACGGTTGCCGCGGTCGACACGCTCGACGGCTTCCTGCGCGACATGCGGGCGCGCGATCCGGAGACCGGCGGGTCCGCGCCGCCGCCCGGCGCGAAGGACGATGCCGCACCCGAGGCGCCGGCGGCAAGCGGCCGCCAGTCGCGGCTCGAACCGGCGGGCCCCGATCGCGAAACGACCGGATCGGTGCGGCCGCGCTATCTCGTTCGCAGCATCGCGTCGCCCTGAACCGGCTCGGATCGCGATCGCACGAACGCGGTCGGGCGTTCAGCCGCCGTAGCTCTGCACCAGGCTGCCCGCCACCAGGCTCCAGCCGTCCACCAGCACGAAGAAGATCAGCTTGAACGGCAGCGACACGACGACCGGCGGCAGCATCATCATGCCCATCGACATGAGAACCGACGCGACCACGAGATCGATGATGAGGAAGGGGAGGAAGATCAGGAACCCGATCTCGAACGCGCGCCGCAGTTCCGAGATCATGAAGGCCGGCACCAGGATGCGCAGCGAGAGATCTTCCGCGCGCGCCGGACGCGGCTCGCGCGACAGATCCATGAACAGCTGCAGATCCTTTTCGCGCACGTTCTTGAGCATGAAGGCGCGGAACGGCTCGGACGACCGGTCGAAGGCCTGCTCGGGCGTGATCTCGTTGTTGACCAGCGGGCGGATGCCGACGTCGTAGGCGCGCTGGAAGGCCGGACCCATCACGAACGCGGTGAGGAACAGCGCCAGCGAGATGATCACCGAGTTGGGCGGCGCCGTCGCGGTGCCGAGCGCGGTGCGCAGCAACGAGAGCACCACGACGATTCGCGTGAACGACGTGACCATCACCAGAATCGACGGCGCCAGCGAAAGCACGGTCAGCAGCGCGATGAGCTGGATCACGCGCTCGGTGAGGCCCGCACCCTGGCCGAAATTGATGCTGATGTCCTGCGCCCCGGCAGGCGTCGCGACACCGAAGATCACCACCGCTACTCCAACCGCCACCGTCGCGAGACGGACACGGCGGCCGGACGCGGTGTCTGTCACGATTTTCCCGCCGAGCGGCCGAGCAGGCTGGCCATTTCCTGTTCGAGGTTCTGGTAGACGCTGATCTGCGCCGGCTCGGCGTCCTTGCCGCGGGCGGCCTCCTTGCGCGCCGACTTGGCATCGTCGCCGTCCTTGTCGCGGGCGTTCCGGCCGGCCTTCGCGGTCTCGGCCGCGCCGTTGCGCTCGGCGGCCGCGGCCGGCACATCCTCCGCGGCGGGGGATTCGGCCGCCGGCGCCGGGCCCTTTGCCGGCGCCTCGGGGCCGCGCACCTCGCGCGGTCCGAGCGGCCGGCGCAAGGCGGCCTCAAGGCGCTGCGCCATCTCGGCGAGATTCTGGTCGGCCACGGCCGGTCCCGGTGCGGCGGATGCGGGCGGGGAGGCTGCGCGTGCCGGCTCCTCGGCCGGAACCGGGCGCGGCTTGGGCGGCGCGGCCTCGGGGCGCTTGTCCGGGCGCGGCGGTTCGGCCGTCAGGCCGGCGAGCGGATCGGTGACGGGTGGATGGGTGACGGGTGGATGCGTGGGCGCTGCCTCCGGCTTCACGAACGGTTCGATTCGCGCCATCGGCTCGGCCCGGGGAACGGGCTCGACCTGCGTCGGCCAGGTGATCGCGTCTTCCTGCGGCAGGGAGCGGCCTGGCTCCTGCGGCAGGGCGCGGCCCGGGCGCGCCGGCGCTTCGGCCGGCCACGACAGGGCTTCGGCGATCGGAGCCGTGCGCGGATGCGGCTCGGCCACCGCGGCCGGCGCGCGAACCGCAGCGGGCTCGCGGGCCGAGACGGCGGGCTGCGCCCGCACGATGTTGGTCTCGATGACGATGTCGCTCGGTCCGCCGATCATCAGCAGGTGCTCGACGTTGTCGCGTCGAATGAGCACGAGGCGCCGACGGCTGTCGACCGTGGCGGCGTCGATGACGGCGAGGCGCGGCTGACGGCCGCGCGTCGTGGTCACGCCGAGGCGATCGACGCCGAATCGGCGCACCACGTAGGCGGCCGCTCCGATGAGTGCGAGCACCACCAGGAAGGCGATGAAGAAACGCAGGGCGAGCGGCATCTCGGTGCCGAACAGAGCTTCGAACATCATGCTCTCCTGAGTTCCGTCGCTGGCCGCCGCGCTTGCGGTCGTGGCCCCGCCGAGGACCCCCGATGCATATGGTTAACGGCGACGGCAGGATTTGCCGCCCCGTATCCTAATAGTCTCTTAACACGGAAAGGCGGCGCGCCCCACCAAATCCGCGCGGCGGATCATTTTATCCGGAAAGGGCGGATTAATGGCAAGCAACGCCCAGTCCCCCCGTTTACCGGCCATTAACCATGCACCCGGCAAAGTCTGCCTACCGGGTGGGGGGCGCCGCCCGGCGACTCGGAACCACGAGGAGCCGCCATGGCGATTTCCGACATTCCCATCTTCTCGATGCTGCGCACCCGGATGCAGTGGAGCCAGGAACGGCAGCGGCTTCTGGCCGAGAACGTGGCCAATGCGGACACCCCGAACTACCGGCCGAGGGATCTGAGTCCGTTGCGGTTCGATCCCGGCGGTCCGCCGCCGGTGGCTCCGTTGGTGCTGGCGCAGACCGCTCCCGGCCACATCGCCGGCAGCATCGCCGGGTCAACGCAATTCCCGAGCAACGCCCGCGGCGGCTACGAGATACGCCCGGCCGGCAACGCGGTCAATCTCGAGGACGAGATGATGAAGGTCGCCTCGAACCAGATGGACTATCAGGCCGCCACCGCCCTCTACAGCCGCAGCCTCGGCCTCCTCAAGACGGCGCTGGGCGTGAAGTAACCGGAGGGCCCGCTGATGGTTTTCGTCAAGTCGATAGCGATCGCGGCGTCCGGCCTGCGCGCGCAGGCCGGACGCATGCGGGTGATCGCCGAGAACATCGCCAACGCCGATTCGACGGCACAGACGCCGGGCGGGGATCCCTACCGCCGGCGCATCCCGACCTTCCGGGCGGAAATCGACCGCGTGCTCGACGCGAGGGTCGTGACGCTCGGCCCGGTGCGGCCGGATACGACGGATTTCCACATCAGGCACGAACCCGGCAATCCGGCCGCCGACGCGGCCGGCAACGTGAAATACCCGAACGTCAATCCGCTGATCGAAATGACCGACATGCGCGACGCGCAGCGCTCCTACGAAGCCAACGTCAACGTCATCAGTGCCACGCGCCGCATGATCCAGCGCACGCTCGACATCCTGCGCGGCTGATCAGGAGGGAAGGGACTATGGCGACTCCAGGAATTGCGGCCGGCGCTTATGCGCGACTCGCCGCCCTCGGCAATCCGACGGCCTCCCTCGCCAAGACCATCGGCGAGACGGGTGACGCCGCCTCCGGACCCACCTTCAGCGCGCTGCTCAAGGACGCCGTCAACTCGGTCGTCGATGCGGGACGCAAGTCGGATGCCCAGGCGCAGGCGATGGCGGCCGGCAAGGCCAACATCGTCGACGTGGTCACCGCCGTCTCCGAAACCGAGGTCGCGATCGACGCGGTCGTCTCGGTGCGCGACAAGGTGATCCAGGCCTACGAAGAGATCATGCGGATGTCGATCTGACCCGCCGGCCACGACCGGCGAAACCGCAGACCAACGGGGAGACTGAATGACCGGGCCCGAGGTTCTCGACGTCGCGCGCGATTCGATCGTGACGCTGGTCATCGTCTCGAGCCCGCTGATGCTGGTCGGGCTGCTCGTCGGCGTGGCCATCTCGCTGTTCCAGGCGCTCACCCAGATCCAGGAGATGACGCTCGTCTTCGTGCCGAAGATCCTCGCGATCTTCGTCGCCATGCTGATCGCGCTGCCGTTCATGGCCGACGCGCTGCACAGTCACATGATGCGGATCGCCTCGCACATCTCCGGCGGCTGATGCGAGGCGGCGGACGGCATGCGCGTCGACATCTCGTTCCTGCCCGCTCTCGCCGCCGCCTTCCTGCTCGTCTTCGCGCGCATCGGCACGATGATCATGCTGCTGCCGGGACTGGGCGAGCTCAGCGTTCCGGTGCGAATGCGCCTCACCATCGCCCTGGTGCTCACCGCGCTGTTGTTTCCGCTGCACCGCGCCGCCTACCAGATCGACCTACGCTCGCTCGGGCCGGTGCTGACCATGCTGGGCGAGGAACTGCTGATCGGCGCCGTGCTCGGCCTGGCGGCGCGGCTCGCCATCTCGGCGCTGCAGGTGACCGGGTCGATCGTCGCCCAGCAGCTCGGCCTCGGCTTCGTCACCGCCGTCGATCCGACTCAGGGCCAGCAGGGGCTGATCGTCGGCAATTTCCTGACGATCCTGGGGATCGCCCTCATCTTCGCGACCGACCTGCACTATCTGGTGATCGCCGCGCTCGACGACAGTTACACGCTGTTCAAACCCGGCGAGGTGCCGCCGCTCGGCGACATGGCGGCGCTGACCACGACGACGATCGCCGGCGCCTTCCGCATCGGCGTGCAGCTCTCCGCGCCGTTCCTCGTGTTCGGGCTCCTGTTCAACCTCGGCCTCGGCATCCTGTCGCGGCTGATGCCGCAGATGCAGGTGTTCTTCGTCGGCATGCCGCTGTCGATCCTGGTCGGCTTTCTC
>CAZIGW010000265.1:0-20323 GCA_964538565.1 uncultured Hyphomicrobiales bacterium
GTCGTGCGTGGCGCCCCCCAGGCATTCGCGACCCGCGCCACCCAGACCCCCCAGACCCAGCGGCTGACGGAATGCGCGGTGGAGAACCAGCCCATCGGCGTTTCGGCGCGGCGCTTCCGCGACCTTCCCTCGCGGTCGGGAGCGCGGGCGCAGCTCGGACTTCCACAGGATCGGATGATCGCGCTCTACGTCGGCCGCATGGTTCCGGGAAAGGGCATCGAGGAATTGGGCGAGGCGCTCGACGGCCTGGGAAAAGGCGCGACCGTCTGCGTTGCGGTCGGCGACGGCCCGCTGCGCAGCGAACTCGAACGCCGGCCGAACGCGATTTGTCTTGGGGCGCGTCCGCCGGAGGATGTCGCGGTCGCCATGGCGGCCGCCGACATGCTGGTGCTTCCGTCCTACTCGGAAGGCCTTCCGACGGTTCTGATGGAAGCGGCGCTCGCCGATCTTCCGGTGGTGACGACGGACGCGCCCGGGTGCATCGACCTGGCGGCCGACGGGCGAGCCTTGGTGGTCCCCGTGGGCGATGCGCCGGCCCTGCGCCGCGCGATCGAGGCGGCGGCTGCCGATCCGGTGGCGGGCCGCAAGCGGGCGCGGGCGATGCGCACGTACATCGAATCCTGCTGCACGCTCGAGACCAACACCGCCCGGCTCGTCGCCCATTACCGCCGGATCTTCGCGGCGGCATGCAAGGCTCAAATCGCATGAGGGTCTCGACGGTCGTTCCGGTGTTCAACCGCGCGCACACCGTGGCGCGGGCGATCGACAGCGCGTTGCGGCAAGTCTGCGATGCCGCGGTCGAGGTCATCCTGGTCGATGATGGATCCTCCGACGACCTCGCCGCCGTGCTGAAGCCGTACGGCAATCGGGTGACGGTCATCCGACATGCGCGCAACAGCGGCGCCGCCGCCGCGCGCAACACCGGGGTGGCCGCCGCCTCGGGTGACTATGTGGCCTTTCTCGATTCCGACGATGCGTGGCTCCCCGGAAAGCTCGCCCGGCAGATCGAGGCGATGCGCAGGAACAAATGGGCGGCGAGCTGCACCGCCTTTCAGCTCGTGCGCCCGCGCGCGCCCGACATCGTCGCGCCGCGATATTCCGAGGGGCCGCTTCAACTCGCCGACCTGGTTTGGGGATGCTTCGTGAGCCCGGGGTCAACGCTGGTTTTCGAGCGTCGCGTCTTTGACGAAATCGGGCCGCTCGATACCCGCCTCGGCCGGCTCGAGGACTGGGATTGGCTCTTGCGCTATGCGCAGTCGAGCACGCTCGGCTTCATCAGCGAACCGCTCGCGCGAATACTGGCCTCCTCGCATTCCGATGCAGCCGCTGTCCTGAGCGCGCTCGAGACGCTGCGTGCCAAGCATTTACCGCAGCTCGAACGCCGCGACCGTCGTTCGTTCGCGGCTGCGCTCGATTTCGAGCGCGCGGGGGCGTTCTATCGCGCCGGCAATCGCGCTTCGGCCCTGCCGATGTTGCTGAGGTCATGCTTGCGCTCGCCGCTGGGACACCCGGCACTCTCGGCCGTGCTGCACAATCGTCGGGCGTGGAGCTGAGCAGGCGAGCCGCCGGGGCGGCTCAAGGGCCCGAGGGACTTGCCGGCCGCGCCTGTGCCGTCTCGACGGAGCGCAGGCCCATCAACCAACGGCGCACACGCGCGGTATGGTCCTCGGTGCAGCGGGCGAACAGATAGGCGGTGACGAGAGCTGCGGCGACCATGATCGCGAATCCGAGAAGCCCGATCGCGTCGGGCTGCACGAGACGCGCCGGCCAGTGGCCGAAGCGCTCCAGGAGAGCGCCGACAAAGACGCATACGGGCAGGTGCACGAGATAGAGAGAATAGGAGAAGCCGGCCCCTCGCTCGATCGCCCGCGCGCCCTCCGGCCAGGCCATCACGGTCGGACAGGCCACCGCCAAGGCGAGACCGGCACCGACCATGATGTCGGTCGCGAGCGGCGGGAGGATCGCGAGCCGCGAAACGATCAGTCCGACCGCGCCCACGAACAGTCCGGGAAGCGCGACCGGCAGCTTCACGGCCCCGGCGGCGAACAGGCGCGCGGCGGCGACTCCGAGCATCCAGAACGAGAACCAGACCGGCCAGTCGCCGTTCCACCACGTCAAGGCGGCAAGACCGAGAATGGTCACGGTAAGCACGGCGATCCTGCGGGCCGGCGGCATTGGGACGAGCAGGCCCGCGAACACGACCGGCGCCACCAGATAGAGACCCCATTCGAAGCCGAGCGACCAGAGCGGCGGGTCGGCGCCCCAGGGCGCGCACAGGAGCCCCTGAACCGCGAAGAGATGGCAGGGGATCTGCGCCCAGTCCCAGCCGTCGAGAATCCCCGCCGGCCACAGCGGCCGGACCCCGTAGAAGCGCGTCTCGAGGAAGAAGTGTCTTCCGGCGACATCGAGCGCCAGAACGAGCGCGAACGCCGGGAGCAACACCAGATAGATGCGCGCGAATCGATTGACCAGATACGTTCCCCACTCGAAGCGTCTGCGCGCGATCAGGCGCCAGGCGGACCCGCCGACGAGAAAGCCGCTGACGATGAAGAACATCACGACGCCCTCGTGCTGCAGGCCGGAGATCAGATAGAAGCCGCGCACGACCGCATTGGGATGCTCGACACGCGCGATGCCCTCGAACAGCAGGCCGCGGGCATGGCCGAACAGTACGAGAAGCGCCGCGCCGAAGCGGATCAGGTCCAGAAACGCCCAGTGCCGGTCCGAATTCGAGTCGGCGGTGCGGGAAATCGCAATCATCGGACCCTGCGGCCGGGATGGGAGAGCTCTGCGAACGGGAACCGGAACGCAACGGCGCTCCGGGACGGACGGGACGTTCTGCTACACTGGGCCGGCGTCCTGTCAAGCCGCTGAAGCGCGAAGGCCGCGGCACGCCGCAAGGCGGAGCGTAGGCTGGAGGGAATGTTGGACGGACACAACCGCAAGATCGCCGTCATCGGTCTGGGCTACGTGGGCCTGCCGGTGGCGACGGCATTCGCGCGCTCGGGCGCGCCGGTGATCGGCTTCGACATCGACCGTCGGCGCATCGCGGAGCTGCGCCGCGGATACGACCGCACCCGGGAGGTCGAGGCCGCGGAGCTCGACCAGCCGTCTCTGACCTATACGTGCGACCCGGCCGACCTCGGCGCCGCGGACTTCTACATCGTCACCGTGCCGACCCCGATCGACGCCGCCAACCGGCCCGACCTCGGGGCGATGCTCAGGGCGTCGCGAACGGTCGGCGAAGTGCTCGAGCGCGGCGACATCGTGGTCTTCGAATCCACGGTCTATCCGGGCGCGGTGGAGGAAGAATGCGTCCCGGTCCTGCAGGATGCGTCCGGCCTGGTGGCGGGCCACGACTTCGGCGTCGGCTATTCACCGGAGCGGATCAATCCCGGCGACCGGACGCACCGCTTCGAAACCATCACCAAGGTGGTGGCCGCGCAGGACCCGCATACGCTCGATACTGTCGCCGCCGTCTATGGCTCGGTGGTGAAGGCGGGCATTCACCGCGCCGCGTCGATCAAGGTCGCGGAAGCCGCGAAGGTGATCGAGAATACCCAGCGCGATCTCAACATCGCGTTCATGAACGAGCTCTCGGCGATCTGCCACGCACTCAGCATCGACACCGGCGACGTGATTGCGGCGGCCAGGACCAAGTGGAACTTCCTGCCGTTCTATCCCGGCCTCGTCGGCGGGCATTGCATCGGCGTCGACCCGTACTATCTGACGTTCCGCGCCGAGAAAGCCGGCCATCACCCCGAAGTGATCCTGGCGGGACGCCGCATCAACGACGGCGTCGGACAGCGTGTGGCGCGCGAGTGCGTACGCCGCCTGTTGCGGCGCAACCGCGGCGCGGCGACCGTGACGGTGCTCGGGCTGACGTTCAAGGAAAACGTGCCGGACATCCGCAATTCGAAGGTGGTCGACATCATCGACGAGCTCAAGTCGTTCGGCATCGACGTCCAGGTGCACGATCCGCTGGCGCTTCCCGACGAGGCCGAGGCCGAGTACGGGATCAAATGCGTTCCCGTTCCGGCGCTGCGTCCGGCAGACGCCGTGATCCTGGCGGTCGCCCATGAGGAATTCGTGCATGGCGGGTGGGCGTTCGTGAAGAAGCTGCTCAAGGACGGGGAGGGTGTCGTGCTCGACGTCAAGGCCATCCTCGACCGGACGAAGAGGCCGGACGAGGTGGAGCTCTGGCGCCTGTAGCCTGTAGGTGGGAAGAGCCGGCGCCTACGGCCGTTCGAACCGGACGTCGAGGCCGTATCGTTCGAGAAACCGCCAGCCGAAGGACGTCATCCGGTCGATGACCGCGCGTGCGAGATCGTCGTCTCGCGCCTCGATCTGGGCAAAGCCGCGATTGTACGCGAACAATCGCGCGGCGCCGGCCAGAACCTGCTGCTCGTAGCCTTCCACGTCGACCTTGACGACGATCGGCCGGCCTTCGAGGCGGATCACGTCGTCGAGCGCCACGACCTCGACATCGTAGGCGTCCGGCCCGGCAGTGCCGATCTTCGACATGCCGCGGTTGTCGTCGCCTGCCGGAACGAGCGTCGCGCGCCCGGGTCCGGCGCCGACGGCGGCCTCGAAGACCTCGGCCGTGCCGAGCAGGTCATTGAGTGCGAGATTGCGGCGCAGCGAAGCACAATTTCGCCGGTCCGGCTCGAACGCCATGATCTTCGGGACAAGCCTGCGCCGCCCGAGCACGCAGGAATAGAGCCCGATGTTGGCGCCGACGTCGAGAAAGACATCCGGCGCGAGCCGGCGGCAGGCATCGATCATCAGCGCGATTTCGCGCCATTCCATCCGGCCGATCGCGATCTCGTAGCCGACGAGGTCGGCAAGATCGACGATGAAGTCCGCTCCTCCATAGCGGCAATGAAAGTTGGAGAGATCGCGGCCGAGAAGGGGGCCTGCGGCCCGCGCAAGAGCGACTCGCCGTTTTCTGATCGACGTCGTAAGTTTCCCCGCAAACGGCCGCCGGTGCGCGATATGCAGGTTCGCAGAACTCATGCCCTCTGGCGCCCGATGTTTTCGGTCAATCTGAGAAACCACGGCCGCTCTTCGGATCGCCCTTCGGAGTGAAAAGCGACCGAACAGATTTACGGAATACATGAATGGCGCAAAACCCTGTCCTTGTCACCGGCGCGGCGGGCTTCATCGGCTATCACGTGGCGCGCCGACTGCTCGAAGTCGGACGCGAGGTCGTCGGGCTCGACAACCTCAATGCCTATTATGACCCGAAGCTCAAGGAGGCGCGGGTCGCCGACCTGGGGCGGTTTCCGCAGTTCCGGTTCGTGCGTCTCGATCTGGCCGATCGAGCCGGGGTGGCGGCGCTGTTCGCGCAGTCCCGCTTCCCGGCGGTCGTCCATCTCGCCGCCCAGGCGGGCGTGCGCCACTCGCTCGTCGATCCGCACGCCTATGTGGACGCCAATCTCCAGGGATTTCTGAATGTTCTGGAAGGCTGTCGCCACAACGGCTGCGAGCATCTCGTCTACGCCTCCTCTTCCTCCGTCTACGGCGCCAACACGAAGATGCCGTTCTCGGTCGAGCAGAACGTCGATCATCCGATCAGCCTCTACGCCGCGACCAAGAAGGCGAACGAGCTGATGGCGCATGCCTACAGCCACCTTTACCGCCTGCCGGCGACGGGACTGCGGTTCTTTACGGTCTACGGACCGTGGGGCCGCCCCGACATGGCGATGTACATCTTCGCCTCCGCCATCGTCGAAGGGCGGCCGATCAGGTTGTTCAACCATGGACGGATGCGGCGCGATTTCACCTACGTCGATGACGTGACCGAAGCGGTGGCGCGGCTGCTCGATCACGTCCCGGCGCCGGATCCGGCGTGGTCGGGCGACGCGCCCGATCCGGCGACGAGCAACGCACCTTGGCGCGTCTACAACATCGGCAACAACCGCCCGGTCGAGGTCACCGAGGTGGTGGCCTTGCTGGAGCGGGAACTCGGCCGGCCGGCCATCAAGGAACTCGTTCCCATGCAGCCCGGCGACGTCGCGGAGACGCGTGCGGACGTGGAGGCGCTCACGCGCGCGGTCGGCTTCCGGCCCTCGACGCCGATCGAGGAAGGGGTTCGTCGGTTCGTGGCGTGGTACCGCGACTATCACGCGCGATGACGGACCGGCTCTCCGGCCGGACCGCTTGCCGTTTGCGACGTTCCGCCAGGAACTTGGTCCTCGGTTGATGGATGCATGAATCGGTCGGAGAAGATCGGCGCGGCGATTCCCGCGCGGACCTGATCGGCCGAGGCACGACATCGGCCCGTGACGTGCCTGGCCTGCGGCCGGGCCGCGCATGCCGGACGAAGCCTGGACCTTTTTCGAGATCGACCCTGTGGCGCCGCTGGGAAAGCCGAAAAGTCTCGACGGCTCAGGGCCTTGCCGGCCGGCGCGGACCGCATCGCTTCTTAACGTTGCTCGCAAAGAATTCGCCCGCATGGTGGACGATGCCGCCGCCGATGCGCTTCATTGGCCGATGTTCGATCCCTTGTCGGAAAGTTGCCCCTGATGGCTGACGTAATCGTCCCGGTGATCATGTGCGGGGGAGCCGGAACACGGCTCTGGCCGGCCTCCCGCGAGGGTCGGCCGAAGCAGTTCCTGCGATTGTTCGGGCCGCGCTCGACCTTCCAGGAGACGATCCGGCGCGTCGGCGATCCGCAGCTGTTCGCGCCGCCCATCGTTATCACGAACAGCCAGTACCGGTTTATCGTCGCCGAGCAGCTCGCCGAGATCGACGCCAAGGCGGACATCGTGCTCGAACCGTCCCGGCGCAACTCCGGGCCGGCGATCGCGGCGGGCGCGGTCCTGTCGCGTCAGCGCGGCGGCGAGCCCGTGCTTCTGGCGCTCGCCGCCGATCACGTGATCGGCGACGCGTCCGCGTTCGTGGAGGCCTGCCGCGGCGCCCGCGATGCCGCGCAGGGCGGACGCATCGTGACCTTCGGCATCCGGCCCAGCCGCGTGGCGACGGAGTACGGCTATATCCGTCCCGGAGATCCGGTCGCCGCGGGCGTGTTCGCGGTAGAGGCTTTTGTCGAAAAACCGGACGAAGCGACGGCCGCGCGGTACGTCGCCGAAGGCTGTCTCTGGAATTCGGGCAACTTCGTCTTCCGCGCCGACGTGTTTCTCGACGAATATCGGCATTTCGAGGCGGAGAGCGTCGCGGCCGTCGAGAGGGCCGTGCACGGCGCCGGAACGGATCTCGGATTCATCACGCTCGATCCCGATGCCTTCGCGCGTGCGCGCGCAGTCTCGGTGGACTACGCGGTCATGGAGCGCACGAAGCGCGCCGCCGTCGTGCCGGTCGACTACGCGTGGTCGGATGTCGGCTCCTGGCACGCGGTTTGGGAGCTCTCGAACAAGGACGCGTCCGGAAACGCGGCGCAAGGCCCGGCCGTATTCCTTGACACCAGGGGGTCGCTGGTGGCGTCGGACAAGGCGCTCGTCACGCTGTTCGGCGTGGAGGATCTCGTCGTGGTGGCGAGCGAAGACGCCATTCTGGTCGCGCGGCGCGGCGACACGCACGGGATGCGCCGCCTCGTCGACGAGCTCAAGCGGGTCGCCCCGAAGATCACCGAGGAGCATCTGCGCGTGCACCGTCCCTGGGGCTCCTACCAATCGTTGGACGAGGGGCCGCGATACCAGGTCAAGCGCATCGTGGTGAAGCCCGGCGGACGGCTCTCGCTGCAACTGCACCATCACCGCGCCGAGCACTGGGTCGTGGTGCGTGGAACCGCGCGCGTCACCGTCGGCGACCGCGTGCAGATGCTACACGAGAACGAATCGGTCTACATTCCGATCGACACCCAGCACCGCCTGGAAAATCCCGGCAAGATCGATCTCGAACTCATCGAGGTGCAGACCGGTAGCTACCTCGGCGAGGACGACATCGTCCGGTTCCAGGACGACTATCAGCGTTCGTAATGGGCGCGGCAGCATCGGTTCGGAACGGGTGAAGCCGCGCGACCCGAGTTCCCCGCCGTCGCTCCGTGCTTTGAACAGGAACCTGGGCACGCGGTTCTTGCCGGCCGGCTCCCGGGAGTGAGATAATTATCCAGAGGGAAGGGCTGCCGCGGGCCCGCCCGTCAGCCTCGCCGCAGCGTTGGGCGGTTCTCCGCGCGTATCCTCGTTCACCGGTTCCACCGACAAGGTCCCGCATGGCTCGTCTTTCCGATCTGAAGGTCAAACTCTTCACCGACGGCGCCGACAAGGCGCAGATCCTCGAGATGGCGCAGAAGCCGTGGATCAAGGGCTTCACCACCAATCCGTCGCTGCTGAAGAAGGCGGGAGTCTCGGATTACGAAGCCTACGGCCGCGATCTCGTCGCCGCGGTTCCGGATCGACACATCTCGTTCGAGGTGTTCTCCGACGACATCGCCGAGATGGTTGCGCAGGCTCGCGTCATCAGCGCCTGGGGCCCGAACGTCTACGTGAAACTGCCGGTTACGACGACGCGCGGCGAGCCGTTGTTCGAGGCGGTGCGCTCGCTGTCGCGCGAGGGGGTGAAGATCAACATGACAGCGATCTTCTCGTCCGATCAGGTGGCCCGCGCGATCGATGCGCTCTCGGGCGGCGCCGCGGCGTGCGTCTCGGTGTTTGCCGGCCGTCTCGGCGATCTCGGCATCGACTACCGGCCGATCATGCAGGATGCCGTCGCGCGTGCGCACGCGACCCCGAATGTCGAGATCATCTGGGCCTCGACCCGCGAGGTGTTCAACGTCGTCGAAGCCGACCAGATGGGCTGCCATATCATCACGGCGCCGGCCAACGTGCTGAAGAAGCTGCCGGCGATCGGCAGCAAGACTCCTGTGGAAATCTCGCTCGAGGCCGTCAGGCTGTTTCGCGAGGACGCGGTTGCGGCGGGGCTCTCCCTGCGCCTTCCCGGAGCGATGCGCGCGGCCGAATAGGCCTGATCGCAGAAACCGCGCGGGGGCCCCGGCCATCTGCAGCGCGACGCCGAGGTAGCTTTGTAACGCATTGAATCAAAACGTGTTCAGCGTTGCTCAGCGGCACCGGCCGGATCACGGTCGCCAACGGTATGAAGCCGTGCTAGGGGAGACGCCGGGGACGTAAGGACGCGAGAGGGGGATCCACCCGCCATGGTGCAGCCGGCGAAAGATCACGCGGACAAGTTGCTTCGCGTCGGCGTGATCGGCGTCGGCATCATGGGATCGAACCACGCGCGCGTTTTCGCCGAGCTTCCGCGCATCGAGCTTGTCGGCATTGCCGATCCGGACGCGAGCCAGGCGGATTTCGTCGCCGGGGCGCTCAACTGCCGCGCGGTGCCCGACGTCGAGGCCCTGCTCGACCTCGGGGTCGATGCCGTGTCGATCGCGGCGCCGACTCACCTGCACCGCGACATCGCGCTCGCATGCGTGGCGCGCGGCGTTCACGTCATGGTCGAGAAGCCGATCGCATCGAGCGTCGAGGAGGGGCGCGAGATCATCGCGGCCGCCCATCACGCGGGCGTCACCCTCATGGTCGGCCATGTCGAACGTTTCAATCCGGCCGTCCAGGCGATCAAGGAAGCGATCCGCGGCGAAGACATCCTCTCGATCGCGATCACGCGCGTCGGTCCGTTCCCGCCGCGCATGTCGAACGTCGGCGTCGTCATCGACCTCGCCGTGCACGACATCGATCTCATCAGCTGGTTCACGGGCTCGGACATCACCGAAGTCCAGCCGCAGCTCTCGAGCGCCAAGGCCGAGCGCGAGGACATCGCGCTGCTGCAGTTCCGCACCGCCTCCGGCGTGCTCGCGCACATCAACACCAACTGGCTGACGCCGTTCAAGGCGCGCACCGTTCACGTCGCGACCAAGCGCAAGTACATCATCGGCGACCTGCTCACCCGGCAGGTCACCGAGTGCTTCGGATTCCAGCCCGACGGCAGCTACTCGATGCGGCATCTCTCCGTCGGGCACGCCGAGCCACTGCGCGCCGAGCTCACCGCCTTCGTGACCGCCATCCGCTCCGGCGACACGCCGGCGGTGACCGGCGAGGAAGGTGTGGCGAGCCTCGAAATCGCCATCCGCTGCCTCGAAGGCCAGCCGGCGAAGGCCGAAGCGGTCCGCAAGACCCCTCGTCTCGCCGCCGGCTGACGCTTCCCGCAACCGTGTATCCAACCGAAAGGCCGATGAACCAGCACGCCCGCGTCCAATCCGCTCCGATCCCGTTCATCGACCTCGCCGCACAGCGCCGGCGCCTCGGGCGGAAGATCGACGAAGCGATCGCGCGTGTCACCGCTCACTGCCAGTTCGTCCTCGGCCCGGAAGTCCAGGCGCTCGAAAGCGAGCTTGCGGCCGCTTGCGGGGCGCGGCACGCGATCACCTGCGCCAGCGGGACCGATGCGCTCCTCCTCGTGCTCATGGCGCGCGGCATCGGCCCGGGCGACGCCGTCCTGTGCCCGGCTTTCACCTTCTGCGCGACCGCCGAGGTCGCCGTGCTGATCGGCGCCACGCCGGTGTTCGTCGATGTGGACGAGCAGACGTTCAACATGAGCCCGGCAAGCCTGGAGCGTGCGATCGCCACCGCGAGGCGTCGGGGGCTGGCCCCGAAGGTGGCCGTTCCGGTCGATCTGTTCGGACTGCCGGCCGACCACGACGCGATCGCCTCGCTCGCGGAGGCGCACGGCCTGTTCGTGCTCGACGACGCCGCCCAGGCGTTCGGCGCGACATACAAGGGACGGCGGATCGGCGCGATCGGGCACGCCAGCGCGACGAGCTTCTTTCCGGCCAAGCCGCTCGGCTGCTACGGCGACGGCGGCGCGGTGTTCACCGACGACGACGAACTCGCGGCAGCGGTGAAGAGCCTGCGGGTGCACGGGGCAGGGTCAGACCGCTACGACAACGTACGCATCGGTATCACCGGGCGGCTCGACACCGTGCAGGCCGCCGTGCTTCTCGAGAAGCTCAAGATCTTTCCCGGCGAGATCGAGGCGCGCAATCGTGTCGCGCAGCGCTATGCCGAGGCTTTGTCCAACGTCGTGGTGACGCCGCACGTTCCCGCCTTCTGCACGTCGGTGTGGGCGCAATACACGATCCGGGTGTCGCCCGGCGCGCGCGACGGTCTCGCCGCAGCACTCAAGGCCGAAGGCATTCCTACGGCGATCTACTATCCCAGGCCGCTGCATCGCCAGCAGGCCTATGGCCGTTTTCCGACCGTCGACGGCGGCCTGCCGGTATCCGACCGCCTGGCCGCGGAGGTGATCAGCCTGCCGATGCACCCCTATCTCGATGCACCGACGCAGGATCGCATCGTCGATGCCACGCGGCGCGCCCTCGGGGCCTAGCGCATGATCCGGCGAAGTGGAATCGGTTCGCCGGACCGATCATGCACTCCCTCGCGGGGCAACGAGAGAGCGAACGCTTGCGTCGTCGGCGCAGGCCCGGCGGGTTCGCGGAGCGCATGCGGCCCGTGCTGACCGCCCCGCCATGACGATCCGCCTCGGCCGCAGGATCGGCCCATGATCGAACGAATCCTCACCGTCGGCGGGCTCACGCTTCTCTCGCGCGTCACCGGCTTCCTGCGCGACATCGTGCTCGCGGCGATCCTCGGCGCCGGTCCGGTCGCCGACGCGTTCTTCGTCGCGCTGCGCCTTCCCAACCATTTCCGCGCGATTTTCGCCGAGGGTGCGTTCAACGCAGCGTTCGTGCCGGCCTACGCGCGCGTTCGCCGCCAGGGGGGAGCCGACATCGCGCAGCTCTTCGCCGACCGGATCTTCACGCTGCTGCTGGCGAGCCAGGTCGTGCTGCTCGCGCTCGCGCTCGTGTGCACGCCTTCCGTGATCGCTCTTCTGGCGCCTGGATTTTCCCAGGACCCGGGCCGCTTCGCGCTCGCGGTCGATCTCACCCGCATCACCTTCCCGTATCTTCTTCTCATCACGCTGGTGACGCTCTACGGCGGCATCCTCAATGCCTTGCAGCGCTTCGCCGCGCCGGCCGCCGCGCCCATCCTGCTCAATCTGTCGATGATGGCGACGCTCACTCTCGCGACCTTCTTTCCGAGCGCCGGCCATGCGGCGGCCTGGGGCGTGTTCGTCGCCGGCTGCCTACAGGCCCTGCTGGTCGGCGGCGACGCGGCCAGGCAGGGGGTCCTGCCGAAGTTCCGCGAGATCAAGCTCGACGAGGATGTGAGGCGCTTCTTCCGGGCGCTCGGTCCGGCGACGCTCGGCTCGGCCGGAATCCAGATCGCGCTGTTCGCCGACACCATCATCGCCAGCTTCCTCGCGACCGGGGCGCTGTCGGCGCTCTACTACGCGGATCGCCTCAACCAGCTCCCGATCGGCGTCATCGGCATCGCGGCCGGCACCGTGGTGCTGCCCGAAATGGCGAGCCGCATCGCGGCGGGCGACGAAGCCGGCGCCCGCCACGCGCAAAATCGCGCCATCGAACTGACGCTGCTGCTGTCGCTTCCGTGCCTTGCCGCGTTTCTGATCGTGCCCGATCGGATCATGCTGGCGCTGTTCGGACATGGCGCGTTCACGGCGGCCGACGCGGCCGCGGCGGGCGCGACGCTCGCCGCCTATACGGTCGGGCTTCTGCCCTTCGTGCTGATCCGCAGCCTCACGGCGACATTCCTGGCGCGCGGCGATACGATGACGCCCGTCAAGGCGCTGTCCGTATCGGTGGCGGTGAACGTCGCCTTCAAGTTTCTTCTCATGGGATCGCTGGCGCAGGTCGGCCTGGCGCTCGCGACCTCGATCGGCGCCTGGGTCAATTTCCTGCTGATCCTCTGGTACGCGCGAAAGGCCGGACTGATCGGTTTCGACGAGCGGCTCAAGGGATCGCTCGTGAAACTCGTCGGATCGGCGGCGGCGCTGGCGATCGTGCTCGCCGGAGCCTCGGGTCCGGTCGCGAGCCTGTTCGCCCGTTGGCCGGTGCTGCGGGCGGAAGCGACCCTCGCGGTGCTGGCGCTGCTCGGCGCCGCCATCTACGGGGGAGCCATCGCGGCCCTGTTCGGACGCGAATGGCTCGCCGCGTTTCGGCGACGGCGGGGGGCGCGATCCGCCCCGTCCGCCATCGCCGACTGATCACTTCTTGCGCGGCCGCTCCTCGGCCTTGACCGGGACGCTGCGGCGCTCCCGCTCGCGCAGCACGTCGAGTGTGACCATGCGGCCGATCCTGTCTCCGGTGAGGAGACGAACGAGGTCGTCGGCGCCGGTCACCGGTTCGGCATCGAGCGCCACGATGATGTCGCCCGGTTGCATTCCGGCCTTCTCGGCGGGGCTTCCCGGCTCGACCACCCCGACCATCACGGCGCTGGCCTGCGTCACGCCCGCCTCGTAGCGCAGGCGGCGCGGCAGCGTCGTCTGCTGCGCGGCGATGCCGATGAACGCCCGGCGCACCCGGCCGTGGCGCACAAGCTCTCCGAGCACGAATTTCGCCGTGTTCGCCGCGATGGCGAAGCAGATCCCCTGCGCGCCGAGGATCACGGCGGTGTTGATGCCGATGACCTCGCCGCCTGACGAGACCAGCGGTCCGCCCGAATTGCCGGGATTGAGCGCGGCGTCGGTCTGGATGAGGTCGTCGATCAGCCGTCCGGTGCTCGCCCGCAACGATCGTCCGAGGGCGGACACGACTCCCGTCGTCACGGTCGATTCGAACCCGAGCGGGTTGCCGATCGCGACGACCAGTTGCCCGCGCTTCAGACGCTTCGAATCGCCCAGGGGCGCAGCCGGCAGCGTGAGGGCCTCGTTCACCCGCACCAGAGCAAGATCGGTGTCGGGGTCATCACCGACCATGCGGGCGGTCAGCCTGCGGCCGTCGGTGGTGGTCACGCCGACGCGCGCCGCGCCGCCCACCACGTGGCTGTTGGTGAGGACGAATCCGTCCGGGGCGACGATCACGCCCGAGCCCGATCCGGCCCGGCGGTGCTCGCCGCCGGACGATGCGTCCAGGCGCACGACCGCCGGCCCGAGTCGGTCGACCACGTCGGTCACGGCACGCGAATAGGCGTCGAGCAACGGCTCGTCGCCGGAGGGAACAGGGAACGGCTCGGATTCTCCTTCAAAAAGCATGGCTTAGCCGGAGGGTTGGAGATGCCGGGGCGCGCTCAGGGCGTCGATTGGCGAGTAGGACGGGCGATTTGCCCGGGACTGTGGCGGTCGGCGCGGTGGACTCGGCCCGGTTTCGGAGATATGGGGAGGGCGGCGCGACCTGAAAAGGTCGGAGGGGCGCCGATTCAAACGTCCTAGTGCGTTCACATCAACGCGACCCCGGGTAGCCGCTGCTTCCCTGTCCAGATAGATCGAGCTTGCCATGATTGGGCCCCTCGAAGGAGCGTCCATGTCGACGTCCCTGCTTCTGCGCTTCGCGGCAGTTTTGACCGCGGGCCTGCTCGCCGGCTGCGGGCAAGGCCAGACGCCTGCGGCCGCGGCACCGCCGCCGCCAGCCGTGACGGTCGCCAAGCCGGTCGAGCGCAGCGTCGCCGAGATGGACGAGTACGTCGGCCGATTCGTCGCGATCGATTCGGTCGAGGTGCGCGCCCGGGTGTCGGGATATCTCGACGCGGTGCATTTCAAGGACGGGCAGATCGTCAAGCAGGGCGACCTGCTCTTTACCATCGACAAGCGGCCGTTCCAGACCGCGCTCGACCAGGCGAAGGCCAACCTGGCGCAGGCGCGCGCCAATCTGGCGTTCACCGAGACCGACCTGCAGCGCGCCCAGCAGCTCGTGCGCGATCGCACGATCACCGAGCAGACCTTCGACCAGCGCACCCAGGCCAAGCGCGTCGCCGAGGCCTCGGTGCAGGCGCAGGAAGCCGCCGTGCGCCAGGCCGAGCTCGATCTGCAATTCACCGAGCTGCGTGCGCCCATCACCGGCCGCATCGGCGACCGTCGCGTGTCGCCCGGCAATCTCGTCACCGGCGGCACGAGCGGCAACACGACGCTGCTCGCCACCATCGTGTCGCTCGACCCGATCCGCTTCGAGTTCACCTTCGACGAGGCGTCGTATCTGCGTTACGAGCGGCTCTCCAAGCTCGGCAAGGACGTCGCCGGTCGCGAAGGCAGCGTGCTCGTCTCTCTCAAGCTCATCGACGAGCCTGATTTCTCGCATTCGGGCCGCATGGACTTCGTCGACAACGTGATCGACCGGACCTCCGGCACGATCCGCGGACGGGCGGTGTTCGCCAATCCGAACGGCGTGTTCACGCCCGGCATGTTCGGCCGCATCCGCGTTCCGGGTTCCCCGCCGCAGCTCTCGCTGCTGGTCCCGGACGTGGCGATCGGCACCGAGCAGGCGCGCAAGTACGTCATGGTGGTCGATGATCAGAATATCGTCCGGCAGAAGTACGTGACGCTCGGCCAGCTCGAGGGCGACCTGCGGGTGATCAAGCAGGGCCTCGATCGCAATGACCGGGTCATCGTGAACGGCCTGATGCGCGCGCATCCGGGACAGAAGGTGACGCCGCAGACGCAGGGCGAGGCGCGTCCCAACAGCGCGGACGCCGGACCGCGGGCGAGCAGCGATTAGGCGGGCGTCAGATGCGGATCTCGCATTTCTTCATCGACCGGCCGATCTTCGCCTCGGTGGTCTCGATCGTCTTCGTGATCCTCGGCGGCGTCGCGGCCTTTCGCCTTCCGGTGGCGCAATATCCGGAGATCGCCCCGCCGATCATCAACATCACCGGCCAGTATCCGGGCGCCAGCGCCGAGACGGTGGCCGAGACGGTGGTTGCGCCGATCGAGCAGCAGGTCAACGGCGTGGAGGGAATGCTCTACATTTCCTCCAACTCCACGGCCGACGGCCGGTTCTCGATCTCGGTGACGTTCGACATCGGCACCAACCTCGACATCGCGCAGGTGCAGGTGCAGAACCGCGTCTCGACCGCGACGCCGCGACTGCCGCTGCAGGTACAGCAGATCGGTGTGACCGTGGCGAAGAGCTCACCCGACATCCTGATGGTGGTGAACCTCTATTCGCCGGACAAGTCGCGCGACACGCTGTTCATCTCCAACTACGCCAACCTGCAGATCAAGGACGTCCTGACGCGCGTCGACGGCGTCGGCTCGATCACCGTGTTCGGCGCCCGCGACTATGCGATGCAGGTGTGGCTCGATCCCGACCGGCTGCAATCGCTCAATCTGACGGCGCTCGACGTCACATTGGCACTGCAGGGGCAGAACATCCAGGTGGCTTCCGGCGTGCTCAACCAGCCGCCGGTCCCGAATCAGCTCGCGTTCCAGGTGGCGGTGCGCACGCTCGGCCGCCTGTCCGACCCGGCCGAGTTCGGCAACATCGTGGTGAAGCAGACGGCCAACGCCGTGGTGCGCATCAAGGACGTGGCGCGCGTCGAACTCGCCGCGCAGGACTATTCGTCCAATTCCTATCTTGACCGCGATCCCTCGATCGCCATCGGCGTGTTCCAGCGGCCGGGCTCGAACGCACTGACGACCGGCGACAACATCCGCCGCACGATGGAGGACATCTCCAGGAGCTTCCCGCAGGGGCTGCAGTACAAGATCATCTACGATCCGACCCAGTTCATCCGCCAATCGGTGGTCGCCGTCGTCGAGACGATCTTCGAGGCGATGGCGCTCGTCGTCCTGGTCGTGATCCTGTTCCTGCAGACCTGGCGCGCGGCCGTCATCCCGATCATCGCCATTCCGATCTCGCTGATCGGCACGTTCTTCGTCATGGGGGTGTTCGGTTTCACGCTCAACAACCTCTCGCTGTTCGGCCTGGTGCTCGCCATCGGCGTGGTGGTCGACGACGCGATCGTCGTGGTCGAGAATGTGGAGCGCAACATCGCGGCCGGGCTCAGTCCGCGCGACGCGGCGCGCCGCAGCATGGACGAGGTCGGCAGCGCGCTGATCGCCATCGCGCTCGTGCTATCGGCGGTGTTCATTCCCTCCGCGTTCATCACCGGCATTTCCGGCCAGTTCTATCGCCAGTTCGCCCTGACCATCGCCGGTTCGACCGTCATCTCGCTGATCGTTTCGCTGACGCTGTCGCCCTCCATGTGCGCGCTGCTGCTCAAGCCGCACGAGGCGCAGCCTCGCGTTCGCTGGTGGGCGCGCCCGCTGCGCGGCTTCTTCCGCGGCTTCAACCGTGGGTTCGAGGCGGTGGCGCACGGCTACGGCTGGCTGGTGCAGCGCATCGTGCGGTTCGCCGTGATTATGCTCGTGGTCTACGCCGGCATTCTGGCGTACGGGTTGAACGAGTTCCGCAAGGCGCCGCAGGGCTTCATCCCGCAGCAGGACCGTGGCTACATCATCGTGGCCGCGCAGCTTCCCCCGGGCGCGTCCTTGCAGCGGACCGACGAGGTCATGCGCCGCGCGGCCGAGATCGCGTTGAAGACCCCGGGCGTCGGCCACGCGATCAACATCGTCGGCTTTTCCGGAGCGACTTTCACCAACGCGCCGAACGCGGGCGCGATGTTCCTGGTGCTCGACCCGTTCGAGGAGCGCGCCAAGGATCCGCGCCAGTCGGCGGCCGCCATCCAGGGCGCCCTGTTCGGCAAGCTCGCCGCCATCCAGGACGCCTTCATGGTCGTGGTCTTGCCGCCGCCGGTGCAGGGCATCGGCAACGCCGGCGGCTTCCGCATGATGGTCGAGGACCGCGCCGGGCGCGGCTACCAGGCGCTGCAGGGGGCGGTGCTCGCCATGATGGGGCGCGCCGCGCAGACGCCCGGCCTGATGCAGGTCTTCTCGCTGTTCGAGACGCAGACGCCGCAGCTCTATCTCGATATCGACCGCACCAAGGCGCAGTTGCTCGGCGTCAACCTGCCGGACGTGTTCAACTCGCTGCAGACCTATCTCGGCTCGACCTACGTCAACGACTTCAACCTGTTCGGCCGCACGTTCCGGGTGCAGGCGCAGGCCGCGAGCCCCTATCGACTGCAGCCCGAGGACGTGCTGCGCCTGCGCGTACGCAATTCCAGCGGGGAGACCGTCCCGCTCGGCTCGTTCACGACCTTGCGCAGCATCTCGGGCCCGTACCGCGTGCCGCGCTACAACATCTACCCGGCGGCCGAGCTCGACGGGTCGGCGGCGCCCGGTTATTCGCAGGGCCAAGCCATCGCGTTGATGGAGAAGCTCGCGGCGCAGACGCTGCCTGACGGCTTCGCCTACGAGTGGACCACGCTCGCGTTCCAGCAGATCCGGGCCGGCAACACGGCGCTCTTCGCCTTCGCGCTCGGCGTCGTCTTCGTGTTCCTGGTGCTCGCCGCGCAGTACGAAAGCCTCACCTTACCGCTCGCCGTGATCCTCATCGTGCCGATGTGCCTTGTCGCATCGATCACCGGGGTGCTCCTGCGCGGCCAGGACAACAACATCCTCACCCAGGTGGGTTTCATCGTGCTGATCGGGCTTGCGGCGAAGAACGCGATCCTGATCGTGGAGTTCGCCAAGCAGTTGGAGGATCGCGGCCGCAATCGTTTCGCCGCCGCCGTCGAGGCGGCGCGGCTGCGGCTGCGGCCGATCCTGATGACGTCGCTCGCCTTCATCTTCGGCGTCGCGCCGCTCGTCTGGGCGGTCGGCGCCGGCGCCGAGCTGCGCCAGACGCTTGGCACCGCGGTATTCTCGGGCATGATCGGCGTGACGGCCTTCGGCCTCATCTTCACGCCGGTGTTCTACGTGGTCTGCCGGCGGATCGCCACGCTTGGCCGCCGGCGTGGGCCAGCACCGGAGACGACCGCGCAGCCTGCCGAATAGGAGCCGCTCCGCAGGGGACCCGATGACAACGCTTGCCGCCTCGCCGCCGACCGCGCTGATCCGCTGGCGCTACCTGTGGTTCGTCGCGGCGGCCTTCGCGGTCATGGCGGCGGCGATCGTGAGCCGCAACAACTGGTTCCTGAACTTCGTCCACGTTCTGTGCGGGCTACTGTGGACCGGAATCGATCTCTTCATGGGATTCATTCTCGGGCCGATCCTGCGCAACGTGCCGATCGCGGCGCGGCGCGAAGTCCTGATCCGGCTCGTCCCGCGAACGCTCTTCCTGATGCCGACGCTCTCCGCGATCACCGGCACGACCGGGTGGTTCCTGGCGCAGGAGCTTGGATTCACGCGGTTGCCGTGGCCCGAGTACGGCTGGGTGGCGGCGGCGCTGATCCTCATCGCGCTCATGACCGCGCAGGGCCTCGGCTATCTGCTGCCGACGAACCTGCGTGTATGTTTCGAATTGCAGAAGCCCGATCCCGATCACGCCAGGATCAACCACATGATGCGGCGCTTCTTCCTCGTCGTTGCGATGCAGGGGACGATGCAGATCCTGACCATCGCGATCATGGCCCGCTTCGTCACGGGCATCTGAGTGCCTGGCCTGATGTATTTTCTTGCGAACTCGATACCGTTCGCTGCAGTAGACGCGAGCAAACATCAAATCTGTGGCACGCTCCGTTTCCGCCCGACCGGAACGTGCTGCAGTCCGCCACGGTTTGAATTCCAGCCGGAGCCGACGCATGTCAGGATCGAAGTTCGGCATTTCGCAGGCGATCGTGCGCAAGGAAGACGACGCGCTGCTGCGCGGCGCGGGCCGCTACGTCGCCGACGTGGCGCCGAAAGGCGCGCTTCACGCGATCGTAGTGCGGTCGCCGCATGCCCACGCCCGCTTCCGGATCGGCGCTCTCGATGAGGCGCGCGCGATGCCCGGCGTGCATCTCGTTCTGACCGCGGCTGATCTTTCCGGACTCGGACCGCTGCCGTGCCAGGGCATTCCGCCCGGTCTGCGGATCGCCCCGCCTCCCTACGATGTGCTTGCGGGCGAGGTGGTGCGGCACGTCGGCGACGCCGTCGCCTTCGTGGTCGCCGAGACGCTCGACCAGGCGAAGGACGTGGCGGAGAAGCTGGCGATCGACTACACGGCGTTGCCGCACGTGGTCGACGCCGTCGAGGCACTGGCGCCGGACGCGCCGCAGGTGTGGGCCGACAAGCCGGGAAACCTCGCCTTCGAGACGTCGATGGGCGACGAGCAGGAGACGGCTGCGGCGTTCGCCGGCGCCGCACGGGTCGTCACCCTGCGGCTCGTCAACCAGCGCCTCGTCACCAACTACCTCGACACCCGCGGCGTCGTCGGGGAATACGATGCCGAAAGCGGCCGCATCACCCTGACGCTGTCGAGCCAGGGCAGTCACATGGTGCGCGACATTCTTTGCAAGCGGGTGCTCAAGATCCCGACCGGGCGGATGCGCGTGATCACGCCGGATGTCGGCGGCGGCTTCGGCACCAAGCTTTTTCCTTATCGCGAGTATGCGCTCGTTGCAGTCGCGACCGAGCGCCTCAGGCGGCCCGTCAAGTGGATCGCCGACCGCACCGAGCACTTTCTCGGCGATTCCCACGGGCGCGACAACGTCACCGAGGCTCGCCTGGC
>CAZIGW010000266.1:0-4525 GCA_964538565.1 uncultured Hyphomicrobiales bacterium
CGCTCGTCGAGCTCTTTCCCGCGCGCATTCGCTACACGGCGCTCTCCGTGCCTTACAACATCGGCACCGGCTGGGTGGGAGGGCTTCTGCCCGTCAGTTCGTTCGCGATCGTCGCGGCGACCGGAAACATCTACTCGGGTCTGGCGTATCCGCTGGCTTTCACACTGATCGGCATCGTCGCGACCGTGCTGCTTCTTCCGGAAACGCGCGCGAAGCCGCTGGACGAGCTACGCCCGGCCGCTGCACAAGGGATCGACGGATGAATAGACGACACCTCCTCGCGAGCCTCGCCGCGACGGCAGCGGCCTGGTCATTGCCCGCGTCGGGCGCATCGAGCGGGGCACGCTCGCCGGGGCGCATCGTCGACGTGCATGCACACTACTATCCGCCGGTGCTGAAGGCGTTGGGCCTGCCCGGCCCGATGAACGCATGGAGCCTGCAACGGCACATGGAGGAGATGGACGCTGCCGGCGTCACGCGCTCGCTGTTTTCGTTGACCACGCCCGGAATCGTGGCGAAAGGGGACGAGGGCCGGAAGCTCACGCGAGAGTCGAACGAGTACGCGGCGAAGACCTGCGCCGAGCAGCGCGGCAAGCTGGGATTCTTCACGTATGTCCAGCTCGAGGATCTCGATGTGGCGCTACAGGAGCTCGAGTACGGCTTGGACGTGCTGAAGGCGCAGGGCGTCGGGCTCTTCACGAGCTACGGCAATCGCTGGCTCGGCGATCCGTACTTCGATCCGGTGTTCGCCGAGCTCGAGCGGCGCAAGGCGATCGTCTATGTGCATCCGACCGGACCCGCCTGCTGCAGCCGCCTGCTCCCCGGCTTGTTCGACACGCTGATCGAGTACGGCACCGATACGACGCGCGCGATCGCGAGCTACATCTATCGAGGCGCGGCGCGCCGCTTCCCCAACGTGCGCATGATCTGGAGCCACTCGGGCGGGACGATGCCGTTTCTCATCGAGCGCTTCGACGGTGAGGATCGATCCGAAGCCGCGAAGCGCGCGGCTCCCGAGGGCTTTCGCGCGGCGGCCGGGCGGTTCTTCTATGACATCGCGCAGGCATCGAATTCCGTCGCGACGACCGCGCTGCGCAGCGTCGTCCCCGTGAATCACATCGTGTTCGGCACGGACTACCCGTTCCGAACGCCTCTCGAGCACGTCACGGCATTGCAGGAAAGCGGCGTGTTCAGCCGCAGCGAGCTCAACGGCGTGTACCGGGGCAATGTCGAGCAGTTCCTGCCGGCTCTCTTGAGCTGACGGCAAGTTTTTTTCCGGAGAAGTTACTCATGTCGAGCAAGGGCGAGCGCATGAAAGGGGCTGTGCTGGGGATGCTGGCAGCGGGGGCTGCGGCGGCGATGCCGGCTCTGGGCAAAGACATCATGCTCATGAATCGCATCGGGCCATCGAAGATGGAGCTGTACATCGCGAATGCGGACGGCTCGGGTGAGCGCCGTCTGCTGCCGGATTCGAACGCGCTCGACTACGACCCGAGCTTCTCCCCGGACGGCCAGTGGATCGTGTTCACGTCGGAGCGCGACGGCGCGGGCTCCGGGCAAGCCGATATCTGGCGCGTGCATCCTGATGGCACCGGCCTCGAGCGGCTCACGAACGATACATCCATGGAAGATGCGGGGGCGCTTTCCCCAGACGGCAAGAAGCTCGCGTATGTGTCGACGAAGGGCGGCGCCCGTACCGCGAATATCTGGGTGATGGATCTCGGGACACATCGCGCGAAGAACCTGACGGGCGACGGCAAGTCGGCTCCGCCGCTCACGATGAACGGCAATTTCCGTCCCTCGTGGTCTCCCGATGGGCAATGGATCGCCTTCACCTCGGATCGCGGCGAGAAATGGTCGGGTGCCGAGGGCGGCGCCGGAGCGGGGCACTGGCAGCCCACGAGCCTCTACGTCATGCGCGCGGACGGCAGCGGCCTGCGGCGGCTCACCACCGTTGCGCCGGCCGACACCGTCGGCTCGCCGAAGTGGTCGGCCGATGGGAAGAAGATCGTCGTCTACCAGATGCCGACGCGCGACACGTTCGCCGCGCGCATGGACGGCTTCCCCGGCGTGCGCTTCGCGACGACCTCGCAGATCATGGAAATCGACGTGGCGACGGGCGCGGCGCAGGCGTTGACGAGCGGCCCGGGACTGAAGACAAATCCGCAGTATCTGCCCGACGGCCGCGTTGGCTTTCTGTACAAGGCGTCGTCGCAAGACGCGCCGAGCGCGGGCATTGCGTACACCGGCGGCGGCGCGGGACCGCGCGGCGTCGTGCGCAATCCGTCGTGGTCCCCGGACGGCCGCATGGTCGTCTACTATAAGCTCGATCTCACGAATCGGGCGCAGTACACGCCGCTCTATAGCTGGGACCCGAAGCGGGAGTACCGCTACACGGATGTGTTTCCGGCGATCTGCCCGAAGTCCGGCAAGCTCGCACTTACCGACCTCGACTTTCCGTTCGGCAATCCGACGGCCTCCGTGAGCGTCATGAACCCCGACGGCACCGAGCGCAAGAAGCTGTTCCAGCGGCAGGACGGCGCCTCGCTCGTGCCGACGTGGTCGCCCGATTGCCAATGGATCGCGTTCGGCTTCGGCACGTTCTTCGGCGGCCGCGGCTTCGGCCCGGCGCACATCCACATGGTCAAGGTCGATGGCTCGGAGGACAAGGAAGTGCTGAGCGGCAAGTTCAACGTCGGGTTCCCCACGTGGAGCCCCGATGGCAAGACCATCGTGTATCGCGTGTGGGGCGATGAGCACAGCAAGGAAGCGCGCGGCCTGCGTGCGCTCAAGCTGGTGGATCACTCGGTGAAGGTGTTGACGACGGAATGGGACAACTTCCCGTTCTACTCGCCGAGCGGCGACCGCATCGTGTTCACGCGGCGCATGCCGGACGCCGACTTCGAGGTCTTCACGATGAAGCCCGATGGCACCGACGTGACGCGACTCACGACGACGCGCGGCGCGGACGCGCATGCGACCTGGTCGGAGACCGGCAAGGAGATCTGGTTCGAGAGCTCGCGCACCGGCTTCAAGGACGAAGCCGCGCTCTACGACACTTCGCCGCAGCCCTACGCGCAGGTGTTCCTGATGAACCGTGACGGAACGAACGTGCGTCAGCTCACCGATAGCAAGTGGGAAGACTCGATGGGCGTCTATCTCGAGGGCAAGTGATGTCACACGAGCTTCACGAGCGACCGCGATGGTCGCGCCGGCGCGTGCTGCAGCTCGCCTCCGGCGCGGCGTCGCTCGCGGCCGGTCACGCCTTGGCGCAAAGCGCCGGGCCCGCGCCGCCGCGCGGCGGCCCGTTCGGCGCGTCACCGGCGACGATCATTCACAGCGAGCTGAAACAGCTTTCCGCGACGACCTACGCGTTCTTACAGCGCGAAGCGCCGGGGCAGAGCAACTATTCCGTGTCCAATTTCGGCATCGTCGTGGGGCCGCGCAGCCTGCTCGCCATCGATGCCGGAGGAGGGCCGCAGCACGCGCGCAACTTCATCGCCGCCGCGAAGCCCTTCGGCAAGCCGTTCGATCGTGTCGTGATCACGCACTCGCATCCCGATCACATCGTCGGGCTGACGCAGTTTCCGCCGGATATCGAGATCGTTGCGCAGGAGGCGACGCGCACGCAGATGGCCGCGATGGGCGCGATGCCGACGCCGGCGTACTGGGCGACGAACCCGGCGTGGGGCCGGCCCGGCGATGTGAACAGGGTGGTTCTGCCCACCGTCTCGTTTCACGACCGGATGAGCGTCTTCTACGGCGACACACAGGTCGACTTACGGTGGCCCGGCCGCGCACACACTTCGGGTGACATGCTGGTACACCTGCCGAAGGAGAAGATCCTGTTCATGGGCGACATCGCCTTTTTCGGCGTCACGCCGCTGAACGGCTCGGGCTTCATCGAGGATTGGATCAAGGTCTGCGATCGCACGCTCGCAGACGACGGCGTGGAGACCATCGTGCCCGGGCATGGCCCCGTCGGCGGCAAGGCGCAGCTCGCGGAGATGCGCGGCTATCTCGAGCTGCTGTGGCGTGAGGGGCGCAAGAGATTCGACGCGGGCGTCAGTGCGGGCCGCGCCGCCGCGGAGATCGATCTCGGCCGCTATGCGACGTGGACCGACGCCGATCGGATCGCCGCCAATCTCGCGCGGCTCTACGCGGAGTTTCGCGGAACGTTGGGCTCGCCGGCGGAGCGCGACAGCGTTCGCGAGGCCGTGGCGGAGTACAACCAGATCAAGGGCAGCCGATGAACATCTCGCTCGCTTGCGTGTGTGTCGAACATTCGCGGCTGCCGGGAGCAATCGCATGAGACGTTTCACTGCAAACCACTCGATCCGGGTGCTGTTGACGGGCGCAGTCGCATGCGCCGCAATCTCGGTGACCTTGGCGGCCTCGAGCTCGAAGCTCGTGAAGAATCCGCTGTACGGCGATCCGGCGCACCCGAACATCTCGGGCATGTGGAACCCGGAGTACGCGTACTTCGGCCCGCCGCTCGATGAGAATGGCAAGCCGTTGCCGTTTC
>CAZIGW010000267.1:0-6449 GCA_964538565.1 uncultured Hyphomicrobiales bacterium
GGCGATGATCGTGGAGTCGGCCTTCACGTACGCGTCGTCCGTCGACTCCTCAAATCGCGCCACGGTCCAATAGTGCCAGCCGTACGTCGACGCGCCCGCCATCAGCACGATCGCCCCGCACACGATGAGCATGCGCCGCGACAGGCGCGGGACAAGGCCGCGCGGACGGCCTTCGGCCTCGAACGCGCCGACCGCCCGAGGGGCCAAGGCCTTCGGGTCTGCCTCAAACTGACGGGCTGGGGTCAGGTCGTTCATGTCCGCCACCTCGGTTCACTGCGACGATCCCGGGCGACCAAGAAGCGCCTTGAGCGGCCCCTCGGCGCCCGCTCGACCGAAACCGAAGATCAACCTCCTCTCAGAGCGGCCGACGATCTCAGCAATCCCGGAGATCCGATGACACACCGCGGCCGGCAAGCCGGCCGCGCGTGTCATCTGTCGCCGCATCGACAGGTTGAACGCCCGTCAGACCACGGGCCCCTTGGCGTGGTCGTAGAACCAGTCGAGCGAGCGGTCGCGATGTCGGTCGATCGCCGGCCCGCCGAGCCGGCCCGGGTCCAGCCGATACTGGGCGAGAACCGGATTGCCTGAGCCGGCCGAATGGGTAGCCGCGATTGCCGGAGAGGCCGCTGCCAGCAGCAGCGCGATTGCTGCGTACGCAAATTTCGAAGTCATTTCGCTACTCCATGTTTGGGGTGACAGTTCCACTCGACCTCCCGATATCGGCCCTTCAAGTCAGGCCCACCGCTGGAAGCCGATGCGTTCAACATGGAGCAGCGTCGGACAGATGATAATCGTCCGCGTCTCAAATAGATCGTTTGCCGACGGAGAATAATCGCTGCGCCGACTCATCACCAATACCGGCTCTCCACCGGTCGCGGACCCAGGCGCAGGTTTCGATTCCTGCCGATATGGTTGCTGGAGTTCCCGGAGCCGGCGTGCGCCGGCAGCCACTTTTCGGGATCATGCTTTTCCTCGACGCATGGTCTTGCCCGAAAACCGGTAGCCACTTTTCGGGATCATGCTTTATTGTCCGGCCATGTCGATTTTTCCCCCGGACTCGCGCGTCGTGGCGCACGTCGTCCCTTCCCCCAATCATTCGGAGCGCCAGGGCGGGCGACCCGACATGATCCTGCTGCACTACACCGGCATGCGGGACGCGGACGCCGCGCTCGCGCGCCTGTGCGATCCGCAGGCGAAAGTCTCTTGCCACTATCTGGTGTTCGAAGACGGGCGCACCGTGCAGCTCGTGCCCGAGGCGCGGCGCGCCTGGCACGCCGGCGTCTCGACCTGGAAGGGCGACACCGACATCAATTCGCGCTCGATCGGCATCGAGATCGCCAATCCCGGCCACGACTTCGGATATCCGGAATTTCCGCGCGCGCAGGTCGACGCCGTCGTCGCGCTGTGCCGCGATATCCTGGCGCGGCATGCGATCCCGCGCGAGCGCGTGCTCGCGCATTCCGACGTCGCCCCCGATCGCAAGAACGATCCGGGCGAGAAGTTTCCCTGGCGGCGGCTCGCCGACGCCGGCGTCGGCCTGTGGGTCGAGCCGGCGCCGCTCGCGGATGGCCGCACGCTCGGTCCGGGGGCGAACGGCGCGGCCGTGCGCGACCTGCAGGCGGCGCTCGCCGAATACGGCTACGGGATCAGGGCGAGCGGCAGCTATGACGAAGCGACCCGCATCGTGGTCGCCGCCTTCCAGCGCCATTTCCGCCCCGCGCGCATCGACGGCCTCGCCGACCCCTCGACCGTCGCGACGTTGCAGGCCCTCATGGCGGCGCGCGCCACTGTCTGAGCCACGCGCAAGCCACGCCGCTCCGCGGCAGCATCGACCGCTCCGCCATGTCGCTCCGTCCTCCTTGATCATCGGGCCGGCTGGGCCTTGACGGCGGCGCGCCGAACCCCCATTCCGTGACGTGTCAGTCGGTTGGACGGCCGCCCGCCCCAATGCCGAAAGGCGGTGCGGGAGGAAAGTCCGGGCTCCACGGACAAACGGTGCCGGATAACGTCCGGCGGGGGTCACCCCAGGGAAAGTGCCACAGAGAAGAGACCGCCGCGGGAACTCCCGCGGCAAGGGTGAAACGGTGCGGTAAGAGCGCACCGCGCGTCCGGCGACGGAGGCGGCACGGCAAACCCCACCGGGAGCAAAACCGAATAGGGACGGCGCGGGGAGCAATCCCCGGGATCATGTCCGGATCCGGCCGTCCGGGTAGGTTGCAAGAGGCGCCGGGCAACCGGCGTCGCAGAGGAATGGTCGTCGCGCGGGGGTTTCCTCGCGGCACAGAACCCGGCTTACAGGCCGGCTGGCTTCGATAACGAGGGGGCCCGGTGGAGATCCCGCCGGGCCCCCGCCAATTTTCGCAGCCGCGTCCCCCGGACGCCTCAGCCTTCGGGCGTCAGTTCCCGCCCCTTCGTCTCCGGCAGGAGCAGCGCCGCCACGATCACGATGCCGTAGGCGATGCCGGCGAACACGCCGATCGATTGCCCGAGCGCCAGCGTGGCGCTCAACAGGCCCACGAACGTCGGGTTGAGCGCGGCGATGCCGCGGCCGAAGTTGTAGGCGAACCCTTGCCCCGAACCGCGCATGCGGGTGGGGAAATTCTCGGTCAGGAACGCCCCCATGCCGGAGAAGATGCCCGACGCGAAGAAGCCGAGCGGGAAGCCCAGCACCAGCATCGAGGTGTCGTTGAGCGGAAGCTCGGTATAGACGATCACGGTGAGGAGCGAGCAGACCGCGAAAAGGATGAAGTTCGCGCGCCGGCCGATGCGGTCGGCGAGGTACGCGCCGGCCAGGTAGCCGATGAACGACCCGACGATGATCACCGCCAGATAGCCGCCGGTGCCGATCACCGAGAGCTTGCGCTCGGTCTTGAGAAAGGTCGGCAGCCAGATGGCGATCGCGTAATAGCCGCCCTGCGCGCCGGTCGCGAGCAGCGACGTGAGCACGGTGGTGCGCAGGATCGCCGGCGAGAAGATCTCCATGAAATTCGCCTCGCGCGAGGCGCCGCGCATCGCCGTGAACACCGGCGGCTCCTCGACGAAGCGGCGCACGAAGAACACGAGCACCGCCGGGGCGAGCCCGACCCAGAACAACGCGCGCCACGCCGTATCCTGCGGCAGCACGCTGAAGAACAGCGTCGCGAGGATGGCGGCGACCGCCCAGCCGACCGCCCAGCCGCTCTGCACGCTGCCGACCGCCTTGCCGCGGTGCTGCGCCCGGATCACCTCGCCCATCAGTACGGCGCCGGCCGCCCATTCGCCGCCGAAGCCCAGCCCCATCAGGGCGCGGAAAAGAAGAAGCTGCGCATAGTTCTGCGCGAATCCGCAGAGAAACGTGAACAGCGCGAACCAGGCGATGGTGATCTGCAGGGTGCGCACGCGGCCGAAGCGATCGGCGAGGATTCCCGCGAACCAGCCGCCGAATGCCGAGGTCAAGAGCGTCACGGTGCCGATGAACCCGGCATCCGCATTGGAGATCGCGAACGTCGCGATGATCGCCGGGATGACGAAGCTGAAGATCTGGACGTCCATGGCGTCGAGCGCCCATCCGCCGAAGCAGGACCAGAACGTCCGCTTCTCCCCCGCCTGGAGTTCGCCGTACCATGTCGTCGCGCCGGCGCGCGCGCCGGTATCCGCACTTGCCGTCATGACATCCTCCCCTCGCGCGCGGCCACACGCGCCGCCGCGGATGCCCGAGGGTATCACTTCCGCGGGCGGCGGAGGCGGCGGTCTGCGGGATCTTCACTGGATTGCGCACGCCGCCCGATGCTAGGAGCCGGTATCCGGGTCAGAGGCGAATCCGATGCCGCAACGACAGGACCGCGCGTGGGATTTCTGGATCGACCGCGGCGGCACGTTCACCGACGTGATCGGCCGGCGGCCGGACGGCGCGCTCGTCACCCGCAAGCTGCTGTCCGACAATCCGGAAGCCTACCGCGACGCCGCCGTGCAGGGCATTCGCGACCTGCTCGGCCTCGCGCGCGGCGCGCCGATCCCACCCGGCCGCGTGCGCACGATCAAGATGGGGACCACGGTCGCCACCAACGCCCTGCTCGAGCGCAAGGGCGAGCGCGTCCTGCTGCTGGTGACCAAGGGCTTTCGCGACGCGCTCGAGATCGGCTACCAGGCGCGTCCCGACATCTTCGCCCGGCGCATCGTCAAGCCGCAGATGCTCTACGACCGCGTCGCGGAGGTCGACGAGCGGGTGCGCGCCGACGGCAAGATCGAACGGGCGCCCGATCTCGACGCGGTGCGTCGCGTGCTCGAAGCCGCGTGGAGCGACGGCATCCGTTCCGTGGCGATCGTGTTCATGCACGCCTATCGCTTCCCCGAACACGAGCGGCGGGTCGCCGCAGTTGCGCGCGAGATGGGATTTCCTCAGGTTTCGGTGAGCCACGAGGTCTCGCCTCTGATCAAGCTGGTCGGCCGCGGCGACACCACGGTGGTCGACGCCTATCTGTCGCCGATCCTGCGCGGCTATGTCGGCCGGCTCCGCGAGGAGATGGGCGGAGACGGACGGACGCCCGCCGAGGGCGTTGCCGCAAGCGCGCGCAGCCCGGCAGACGCAACGCACGCGCGCCTGATGTTCATGATGTCGTCGGGCGGCCTCACCGCGGCGGAGCTGTTCCGCGGCAAGGACGCGATCCTCTCGGGTCCGGCGGGCGGCGTCGTCGGCATGGCTCAGACCGGCCGCGCCGCGGGCTTCTCGCGCCTGATCGGCTTCGACATGGGCGGAACCTCGACCGACGTGTCGCACTTCGACGGCGAATACGAACGCGCGTTCGAGACCGAGGTCGCGGGCGTGCGCATGCGCGCGCCGATGATGCTGATCCACACGGTGGCGGCGGGCGGCGGATCGGTACTGCATTTCGACGGCTCGCGCTTTCGCGTCGGTCCCGACAGCGCCGGCGCCAATCCGGGCCCGGCCTGCTACCGCCGCGGCGGCCCGCTCACCGTCACCGACGCCAACGTCATGGTCGGCAAGCTCATCCCCGACCTGTTTCCGAAAATCTTCGGCCCGGCGCAGAACGAGCCGCTCGACGCCGGGGCCGTGCGCCGCGGCTTCGAGACGCTGGCACGTGCGGTCGGCGACGGCCGCAGCGCCGAGGAGGTCGCCGACGGCTTCATCCGGATCGCCGTCGAGAACATGGCAAACGCGATCAAGAAGATTTCCGTGCAGCGCGGCTACGACGTGACGCGCTACGCGCTCAACTGCTTCGGCGGCGCCGGCGGCCAGCACGCGTGCCTCGTGGCGGACGCGCTCGGCATGACGACGGTGTTGATCCATCCGCTCTCGTCGCTGCTGTCGGCCTACGGCATGGGCCTCGCCGACATCCGGGCGACGCGCAGCCAGGCGATCGAGGAACCGCTCGGCCCGTCGGCCCATCGCGCGATCAAGCATACTGCTCGCGCGCTCGCCGCGATCGTCGGGGCAGAGGTGACGAGCCAGGGGGTCGACGCGCTCCATGTCGACGTTCGCGTGCGCGCGCACGTGCGCTACGCAGGCACCGACACGGCCCTCGTGGTCGCAGCCGGCCGCGGCCGTGGCGCGGCCCGCGGCAAGCCGTCACTGACGTTCCTGTCGCTGAGGGTGCTGAAATCCGCGTTCGAGCGCGCGCATCGCGCGCGCTTCGGCTTCGTCGACCGGCAGAAGGCGCTGGTGGTGGAGGCGGTTTCGGTCGAGGCGATCGGCGGCGGCGCGCGCTTTCGCGAGACGGTCGTCCACCCGAGCAGGACGAAGCCGGCCGCACCGGCGCGCCGCGCCCGCTTCTTCTCCGGCGGGAAATGGCGGCGCGCCGGCGTGTTCATGCGCGAGGCGCTACGACCGGGCCACAAGGTGCGCGGCCCCGCCATCGTCATCGAGCCGCACCAGACCGTCGTCGTCGAGCCGGGCTGGGAGGCGACGATTACGCCGCGCAATCACCTCCTCCTCAGGCGGGTCGTCAGGCTCGCGCGCAAGCGCGCGATCGGCACGCGCGCCGATCCGGTGATGCTCGAGGTGTTCAACAACCTGTTCATGTCGATCGCCGAGCAGATGGGGGTCGCGCTGCAGAACACCGCCTACTCGGTCAACATCAAGGAGCGGCTCGACTTCTCCTGCGCCCTGTTCGACGGCGACGGCGCACTTGTCGCCAACGCGCCGCACATGCCGGTGCATCTCGGATCGATGGACCGCGCGGTCGAGACGATCATCCGCGAGAACCGGGGCCGGATCCGCCCAGGCGACGTCTCCGCCATCAACGCGCCCTACAACGGCGGCACGCACCTGCCCGACATCACGGTCTGCACGCCGGTGTTCGACCGCGCCGGCAAACGCCCGATCTTCTGGGTCGCCTCGCGCGGCCATCATGCCGACATCGGCGGCGTGTCGCCGGGCTCGATGACGCCGCTCGCGACCTCCATCGAGGAGGAAGGCGTCTATATCGACAACCTGCGCCTCGTCGATCGGG
>CAZIGW010000268.1:0-13727 GCA_964538565.1 uncultured Hyphomicrobiales bacterium
CTGCTGGCGGGTCTGCAGGGCCAGCATGTTGGCGCCCTCTTCGTTGGTGTCGGCGAGCACGAGGCTGTCGGCACCGGTCTGCAGCGTGTTGATCAGGTTCTTGGTGAAGTCCTGACGGGTCTGCACGACCGTGACGTTCGAGCCGAAGTTCGACGCCTGGGTGCGCAGGGTGGTCAACGCCGTGTTGAGCTTGTCGAGCGTGTCGTCGATCGTGGTGTTGCTCTGGAAGCCGCCAGAGGAGATGGCCGTAAGGCCGAGACCGGCGGAGTCCAGGGTCACGCCCTGGATCGTCAGCGAGCTCGTGCCCTTCTCGTTGAAGACAACCTTGAGGTTGTCACCATTGAGCAGGTTGATGCCGTTATAGGACGAGTCACGGGCAAGCGCGTCGATCTGGCCGAGCAGGTTGTTGTACTGCGTCTCGAAGTTCGCGCGCGACGCGTCCGGCGTGATGGAGTTGGCCGTGCCGGTCGTGGTGCCGTTGGTGATGTTGCCGCCGAGGATGGCGCCGGCGGTGCCGGCGATCGTCAGCGAGTTCTGCGTGCCGGTGGTGCCGGCGACCGTCAGCGTCAGGTTCTGGTTCGAACCGTTGGTGGTCAGGCTCGCCGAGACGTTGCTGCCGTTGAGGGCCGCCTGCAGCTCCGCGAAGGTCGACACCTGGTCGGCGGCGTTGCCGAAGGTGATGTTCTTCGCCGTGCCACCATTGGCGGTGAGCGTCAGGGTCGTGCCGGCCAAGCCGCTGACGCGGTCGAGCAGGTTGGTCGAGTCGATCGTCCTGTTGGTAGACGAGTCCGTGGTCAGGCCGGCCGACACCGAGGTCGCGTTGGCCTTGATGGTGACATCCGTGTCGCTGTCGAGGTCGTCGATCTTGAGGAAACCGCCCGATATCGAGGCCGAGACGTGACCGTTGGTGTTGGCGTTGCTGGTGATGGCCGCGTTGATCGCGTCACGGGTGTCGGTGACGTCGGCGCCGGAGGCGACGGAGGCATGCAGGTTGTAGGTGGTGCCGCTGACGGTGACGTCGATGTCGATCGTGCCGGCGGCGGTGGGCGTCGTGAACGCGCTTGCCGTGAACGTACCCTGCGTTTCGGTCACGTCCACCGAGCTGGTGGCGGCGATCGCCTGGTAGGTTTGCTGCGGCTGAGCGACCTGGCGGGCCTGGTTGGCGATCGATTTCGCCGACTGCACGAGGCTCGTCAGCGACGTGATGCCCTGGTTGGCGGCCTGCAGGGTCGACTGGGCCTGGCCGATCGAATCGAGCAGCGCGTTGAGGTCGCTGGCGCGGTTCTGCAGCCCCTGGGAAGTGAAGTAGTTGGTCGGGTTGTCGAGGGCCGAGTTGACCTTCTTGCCCGTGGCGAGCCGGTTCTGAGTGGTGCTCATCAGAGCGGCAGTGTTCTGCAACGAGAGCAGGTTCTGCCGCACGCCGGCGGAGAGGACGATATCAGACATGGTACGAACCTTTCTGGTCGTGTGCCGTACTGGCGGACTTCGATCACATGGATCGAGCCTTGGTCATGCCATGGGGTCCTGAAACGGGAGGTAAAAAAACGTGGTTAATCAAATATGACCTTGCTGAAACGCGTGTAGTGTTAGCGCTTTGCTTATTTACTGATGAGTAACCGACGAAAAAATTCCGACGTTAACTACCTCCGCGCCGGCGATCGGCCGCGGACCGCGCCGACGAAGCGGCGCGCCGGGATCGTCAGACCTGGACGTCGGCGCGCGACTGCGCCTGTTGCGGAGTCTGCCCGTTGGCGATGGCGCGCGAATAGGCGCGCATGCGCAGCAACGCTTCCTCCGGGATCTGCCGCACGACCTGTCGCGAGCGCACGTCGATCACCCGGTAGACGACCTCGCGGCTCTGCGGATCGAGCAGGACGGCATGTGTGAGCATGTCCTGCGATCGCGCCGCGTCGTTGCGCGCGTGCGTCGGTTCGGTCGACGCCGTGACGCTCTTGGACGGGGACAAATCTGTCGGCACCGCGCCTTGCACGGGCGCGGGCGCCGGCTTGGCGTAGTCTGATGCGACCACGCCCACCGCTGCCTTGACTGCCAGACCCGTGTCCATCGCCAGCCTCCTGGCCGCGAGTGTCAGTACCCCCTCATTCCCGATTTGCGCCGCGATGGTATTTCGGCGGGTTTTAATCTCTGGTTAGAAAACCTGGTTAAGTAGAACACGCCAAGAAAGATAATATTGCGCCGAAACGTTGTTGAACGTCGACCTGCAAGTGTCGAGAAGCGCCTGAAGTTTTTCTCGCACCGGCGCCGTTGCGCTCCGCCGCGAGCCGAAACGTGACGCAGCGGTCGCCGCGTCGCCGCGGCGATTTCACAGCACGCGGCTGATCGCCAGCGGCTGGGGGCGGTGTGCGCCGGGCGGAGATTGCCGCCCCGACGCGCCATAGACTTGCGGTGACATCTTGCGCGTCATTTCCTCGGACACGCCGCGCATGATTCCTTCCGATACCGCATGCGCGGTGGCGAGCACGGTCAGGTTCATCTGCAGCATGGCGCGGAAGATCTCGTGCCGGTGGCGCAGGACGTCCACGACTCCCGGTAGCACCGCCGATACATAGCGCGTGCTCGCCTTGAGGCGCGTCGAATCGGCCACGTAGGTGCGGGCGAGCTCGGCCTTGCGCCGCTCCAGCTTGGAGGCCTCCTTCAGGCGGCCGGCGCGCACCAGCTTCGTTTCCTCCTCGACGAGCGCAAGCAGGTCGTCCATCGCGCCCGTCAGGCTGCGTACGAGCTGCTCGGCTTCGGCCGGGCTCGAGATCGGGGCCGCGTCGTTGCACGTCGGAACGTTGATCGCATTCATTCGTCTGCTCCGGGGAAAATCGCCCGTCCTCTGTGCCGTCAGGTTCGGCTCGCCTCCTGCTGCGCGAGCAGCGAGCGGTACACCTGGTCGGCGATGCCGATGCCGCCGGCCTTGGCGACCGTCTTGGCGTACTGCTCGGTGAGGAACGAGCGCCAGATTCCCACGCCCGGGCCGCCGCCGAGCGGTCCGTCTCCGTCGGTGTCGGTGAACATGTGCTGGAACATGGAGTTGAGGAACATCGCCTCGAAATCCTGCGCCTGCGCGCGCGCCTTCTCGGCCGCGCTCGCCGGCTTGGCGCCGGTGCTCGCCGCGGCGGCGGTGAGCAGGGACGGACCGAGCTGCGGGTCGAGCGCGAGGGGGAGCGGCATCACATCACCTCGATGTCGGCCTGGATGGCGCCGGCCGCCTTGATGGCCTGCAGGATGGCGATGAGGTCGCGCGGGCCGACGCCGAGGGCGTTCAGGCCGTCGACCAGCTGCTGGAGCGAGATGCCCTCTTTGACGAGCGCCAGCTTGTGGCCGTCTTCCTGCACGCCGATGCGGCTGCGCGGAACCACGGTGGTGCGGCCGCGCGACAACGGTGCGGGCTGGCTCACCTGCGGGGCTTCGGCGATGGTGACCGTCAGATTGCCCTGCGCCACCGCCACCATCGAGACGCGCACGTCGCGCCCCATGACGATGATTCCCGAGCGCTCGTCGATCACGATCTTAGCCGGCAGGTCGGGTTCGATCTGCAGCTGCTCGATGTCGGTCAGCAGGGCGACGGCGTTGCCCTGGTACTGCTTCGGGACGTTGATCTGCACCGTCGAGGGATCGAGCGGTTCGGCGGTCGGCGTGCCGATGAAATCGTTGATCGCGGAAGCAATGCGCTTGGCCGTCGTGAAATCGGCATTGCGCAGCGCCAGGCGCAGCTGGCTCAGCCGGTTGAGCGCGAAATCGATCTCGCGCTCGATGATCGCCCCGTTGGCGATGCGGCCGACCGTCGGCACGCCGCGCGTGATCTTCGCGGCGTCGCCTTCGGCCTGGAAGCCGCCGATCGCCAGCGAACCCTGCGCGACGGCGTAGACGTTGCCGTCGGCGCCGAGCAGCGGCGTCACGAGAAGCGTGCCGCCCTGCAGGCTCTTGGCGTCGCCGAGCGCCGACACGGTGACGTCGATGCGCGTGCCCTGGGTGCCGAACGGCGGAAGATTGGCGGTCACCATGACGGCGGCGACATTGCCGGTGCGCAACGTCTGTCCCCGGATGTTGATGCCGAGGCGTTCCAGCATCGCCTGCAGCGACTGCCGGGTGAACGGCGAATTGTTGATCGTGTCGCCGGTGCCGTTGAGACCGACGACCAGGCCGTACCCGATGAGCTGGTTCTGGCGCACACCCTCGACATTGGCGAGGTCCTTGATGCGCGAAGCCGCCGCAACGGGCACTGTCGCAGACGCGAGCGCGCATACCGCCACGAGGGCCGCGAGCGCGGATGTCAGCGTCCTCGTCATCATTTGCTCCCCGATGAGGTCGGACCGCTGCAGGCCATGCGAGTCCCATGCCACCGCACGCATCCGCGTAAGTCCCTGAAAAGACGCGAACCTGCGTTCGACCGCGGCGCCGCCGGGCCGGCTGAGCTTGCCGATGTCGGCAATTTTTGCCGAGGTGTTTACCTACCATTAACCATGCGTGGCCAAGGCTGCGGGCGTGAGAGGTGATCGAGGCGCGTATCTGGAGGCGTTCAGCTCCCGGCTCAGGACAGGCCATGCGCATCTACGGACCGAACGGAAGCCCGCCCGTGCCCTCCGGCTCGAACGCACGGCGCTCGGCGTCCGGCGCGTTCACGCTCCAGGGGCAGGAAGCGGCCCACGCCCCCTCGGCGGCCGGCAGCCCGCCGTCGGTCGGCGGGATCGACGCGCTGCTCGCACTGCAGGGCGTGGAGGATCCGGTCGAACGCCGGCGCCGCGCCGTCAAGCGCGGCCGGGCTGCGCTCGACGCTCTCGACGAATTGAAGATCGGTCTGCTGGCCGGCCAGCTCGACCGGGAGACGCTCGGCCGCCTCAAGGCCGTGGCCGCCGGTCTGAAGGACCCGTCGGGCGATCCCGGTCTCGACCAGGTGCTCGCCGAAATCGAACTGCGCGTCGAAGTCGAACTCGCCAAGGCCGAGCCCCATCCGCGCTGATTCGCAGCGGCCAGGATTGTTGCACTGCGGCAAGCCCAAAAGTGCGTCAACGTGCTGTCAAAACTCCACTTTAAAGGGCTGTTGTCCGCGCAGGGGCAGACCTATATAAGCGCCCCCGCGAGGAGCACGCTCGCGAGAAGCACACTGCACGGAGTGAGAGTGCATGCCCGTGGATGTGAAGGACAAAAACTATCGCCCTTCCGACAAAGAGCCCTTCATGAACGAACGCCAGCGGGAGTACTTCCGCCAGAAACTGCTCGCCTGGAAGGAAGACATCCTGAAAGAGGCGAAGGAGACGCTGCAGCATCTGCAAGACGAAAATCAGAACCATCCCGATCTCGCCGACCGCGCCTCGTCGGAAACCGACCGGGCGATCGAACTGCGGGCGCGTGACCGTCAGCGCAAGCTGATCGCCAAGATCGACGCCGCGCTGCAACGGATCGAGGACGGGACCTACGGCTACTGCGAGGAGACCGGCGAGCCGATTTCGCTCAAGCGGCTCGAAGCGCGTCCGATCGCCACGCTGTCGATCGAAGCGCAGGAGCGCCACGAGCGCCGCGAGCGGGTCTACCGCGACGACTGAGCCGCGGGCGGGATCGCGGCGGCCGTGTACGGTCCTCAGGGTTCGGTGCGCCGGGACCCGGCGCGCTGCATCGGTTGCGCTCCGCGTTCGGGCCGCCTTATGGACCCGAACGACGTTCTCAGGACCCGCCTTCATCCTTTTCTGATCGCGCAAGGAACATGGCCTCCGGCGGGGAGCTGCCGGAGGCCACGTCTTGCCGCCGTTCCGGCCCGGGACCCGGAGCGGCGTGGGAGCTCGAAGGCGCGCGGGCAGGGCGCCCGTGCGCCGATCAGAACGGCAGCAGTACGTCCATGATCTGCTGACCGTAACGCGGCTGCTGCACGTCGGTGATCTGCCCGCGTCCGCCGTAGGCGATGCGTGCTTCGGCGATCTTGCTCGAATCGATCGTGTTGTCGCTCTGGATGTCCTCCGGCCGGACGATGCCGGCGACCACGAGCTCGCGCATCTCGAAGTTGACGCGGATCTCCTGCTTCCCTTCGACCACCAGGTTTCCGTTGGGCAGCACCTGCGTGACCACGGCGGCGACGTTCGTCTGCACCGCCTCCTGGCGGTTGACCGAGCCCTTGCCGTCCGACAGGGCGGTCGAGTCGGCGGTGAGGAGGCGCGAGGGGATCGTCGTGTTGGTCAGCGGCAGCGTCTTGCGGCCGAAGAAATTGTCGACGCCGGAGTCTTCCTTGTTCGAGCGGCTGCGCTGGGTCTCGTTGGCGATCGCCGCCTTGTCGGTGATGTTCACCGTGACGGTGAGAATGTCGCCGACCTGGTGTGCGCGCTGGTCCTTGAAGAAGGCGCGTGAGCCGTTGCGCCACAGCGAGTTCGGATTGTAGGCGGCCGGCTGCGGCGTCGGCATCGGCATCTGCACGGGCTTGTAGCCGGGCTGGGTCGTCGGGTTGTCGATCGCCGAGAGCGCAGGCTGCTCGCCCACGCTCTTGAGCCGGTCGATGGCCGAGCAGCCGCCGAGCAGGCCGGCGAGCAGGACAAGGCCGAGAGCCGGCAGGGGAGAGGGGGCGTGCGCGATCCTGAACATGGCACCTCACTGGGCAATGCGGCGGGATACGGAGGGCGGTGACGCGTTCGCGGCGACGCGGGCGATCGGGCTCGAGATGGTGACGCGGCCGGGACCGCTCACGGTGCCCTGGATCGTCCGCTTCGATTGCACGTTGAGCACGTTGACGGCGTCGCCCTCGGCCCCGAAATCGAGCGCCTGGCCGCGCATGGTCAGGCGCATTCCGGGAGCCTCGTAGACGAGTGTGACGATCTCGCCGCGCTGCACCAGCTGCGGCCGCATCAGGTCGCCCCGGCGCAGCGGCTGCCCGGGCCGCAACGGCTGGCGCGCCGCCATGCCGATCGCCTGCTCGAGCCCCGCCACGAGGTCGCTGCCGGTGCCGGCCTTGGGGCGGCGCTGCGTCACGACGTCGGAGGAGCGGATGACGTCTCCGCGCGCGAGCGGGCGGGTCGGAACGACCGTCTCGACCATTTCCACCAGCGAGCCGGTGTAGCGAAGGCTTCCCGGCCGGACGGCGGCGCTGCCGGGCAGGATGAACTGCACGTCGAACCGCGTGCTGCGCGGGTCATAGTGCGCGCGCACCATCTGCAGGTCCTCGGTGACCGAGGGCTCGACCTCGATGGTGCGGACGTCGCGGTCGAAGGTGACACTGAGGTTCCGGGCGTCGCCCAGGCCATACCGGTGGGCGAAGACGCGCGCGATGCGCGCCGTGATGTTCTCCACGCTGATGGTGCGGCTCGCGCGCGTCACCTCGATCTCGCTGACGCCGCGCGTGTCGACATAGAAGAGGTCATGCGCGCGCAGCGCGTCGAGCACCGCGGCGGCCGAGACGGTGCCGGTCGTCCCGAGGTCGGGCGAGCGGAAGATGGCGACGTCGGCGAACGGCCCGGCGTTCTCCACGAGGTCGCCGATGCGTACGAGATCGCCCGCGACGGTGGCGCTTTGCTTGAGAGCAGGGATCGCCGACTTGCCGCCGTCAGCCGTCTGCGCCGTCGCCGGCGCGGCGAGCGCGAGAAGCAGGAGGAGACTTGCGAGACGAAGCATGGCCGTTCTCCCTCACCGCATCAGGTTCGACGCCGCCTGCAGCATCTGGTCGGTGGCGCCGATGACCTTCGAGTTCATTTCGTAGGCGCGCTGCGCCGAGATGAGATTGGCGATCTCGGTCACTGCCTCGACGTTCGCCTGTTCGAGGTAGGTCTGTTGCAGGTCGCCGTAGCCGTCGGTGCCGGCGACGCTGTCCTGCGGCGCGCCGGAGGCGACGGTCTCGACGAAAAGATTGTCGCCGATGGGCTGCAGGCCTTCCTTGTTGACAAACCGGGTGAGGGTCAACTGGCCGAGCACGGTCGGATTCGTGTTGTTGGGCAACGTGACGGACACCTGCCCCTGCGGATTGATGGCGATCGAGGTCGCGTTGTTGGGCACGGTGATTCCCGGCTGCACCAGGTTGCCCTGCGCGGTGACGATGCGGCCCTGCGCGTCGAGGTCGAAGGAGCCGTCGCGCGTGTACGCGAATGTGCCGTCGGGAAGCTGGATCTTGAAAAATCCCTCCCCGCGGATCGCCACGTCGAGGCTCTTGCCGGTCGGCAGCAGATTTCCCTGCGTCATGATGCGCGGAGTGCCGACGGTCTTGACGCCGGAGCCGAGATCGATGCCGACCGGCAGGATGTTGCCCTGGTCGGACGTCTGCGTGCCGATGCGGCGCACGTGCTCGTACAGGAGGTCCTGGAACTCGGCCCGCTGACGCTTGAAGCCGGTGGTGTTCATGTTGGCGATGTTGTTGGAGATGACCTGGACGCTGATCTCCTGGGCCATCATTCCGGTCGCCGCCGTATAAAGTGCTCGCATGGACTCTTCTCCTGACTCTCGGCCCGCTCAGCTCGGAACTTCCGCGAGCTGCTGAATGGCGGTGCGGCGCAAGTCGCTGGCCTGCTGCAGCAATGTCGCCACCTGCGTATAGGTGCGGGTGATCTCGATCAGCCGCGTCATGGCGAGAACCGGTTGGACGTTCGACTTCTCGACCGCGCCCTGCACCACCTTCACGTTCGCGGGCGCGGGCTCGGGGGCGACGCCGGCCGTCGCCGCGAATGTGCTGGAGCCCTCCTTCTGCAGCTGCTGCGGTTGCGCGAAGGTCACGAGCCGCAGCTTGCCGCGCAGCGTGTCGACGTTGGCGTCCGCCCCTTCTCGCACCGAGATGCGTCCGTCGGCGCTCACCACGATCTGCTGGTCGAGCGGCTGGAACACGATCGGCCCGTTGTCGCCGAGCACCTGGAAGCCTTCGCTGGTCACGAGCTCGCCGGCCGAATTGATCGAGAGGCCGCCGTTGCGCGTGTAGCGCTCGCCGTTCGGTGTCTGCACGACCAGGAAGGCGTTGGTGCCGTCGATGGCAAGGTCGAGCGGGTTTCCAGTGAGCTCGATCGAGCCCTGGCTGAAATCGTGCCAGGTGCCGCGGTCCTGCACGAAGTTGAGACGGCGGTCGGCGGGTGGGAACTGGTTCGCCCGCGCGGTCGGCATCAGGTAGTCCTCGAACATCGCATTGTCGGACTTGAAGCCCGAGGTGCTCATGTTCGCCACGTTGTTGGCGACGACCTCGAGTTCGCGCTCGAGCGCGACCTGCCGCGACAATCCGATGAGGGCCGCGTTCTGCATCGGCCTGCTCCCCTTTCTGGCGACGGCGTCCGCTCTCCCAAGCGACCCGGCCGTCCGACGAACCGCCGGCTCTCCCACGCCGGGGCTCGCCGTGCTCGAAGCAGGGCCCGTGCCAAGTGGAAAAAATTAACCAAGACAGGCCTTTGGCCGGCGCGGTGAGGGGCGGGACGTAGGCAGGAAGCGCCCTTTGCCGGTCCCACCCGGCAAAAATTTCCCGGCGGTGGGCGGGCGGGAAAGCTTCCGTTAACCATTAACCCCCTACCTTCGCGTCAAGGGCGACGGGGTCGTGCGCCCGCGGCTTTTGTAGTGCGTGCCTCGGCGGTTCGATGGCCCCCGTTGCGTTCGAACGTGATCCGGGGCTCAGGATGGCGGCAAAAGCAAAAAAAGCAGCAGACACCGAGGCCGATTCGGACGAGGTCGCCGAAGGCGCCTCCGCTCCGGCCAAACGCAAGCTGCCGATCAAGCTCATCGTCATGGTGGCGGCCGGCCTGCTCGTCGTGGGCGGCGGTGGGACGGGCGGCTATTTCTGGTATGCCCGGCACGCCGGCGAGGCCAAGGCCGCCGGCGCGACCGCCAAGCCGGCGGTGTTCGTCGACATGCCGGAAGTGCTGGTCAATCTCGCCAACACCGGCAACGATCGCACGCAATATCTCAAGATCAAGGTCGTGCTGGAGCTGCCCGACCAGGCGCTGATGCAGCAGATCCAGCCCATCATGCCGCGCGTCATGGATACGTTTCAGACCTATCTGCGCGAGCTGCGGCCGACCGACCTCGAGGGATCGGCGGGCCTCTATCGCCTCAAGGAGGAACTGACGCGCCGGGTCAACGCGGCGATCTCGCCCAGTCACATCAACGCGGTGCTGTTCAAGGAAATCGTCGTCCAGTGACGACCTGAACCCATGGCCGACCAGATCGATCAGGACGCACTCGCCGCCGAATGGGGCCTCGCGCTCGAGGCCGAAGCGACCGGCGCCCCGCCCCCCGGCGAGGCGGCCGCGCCGCCGTCCGTGCCGGGCGATGGCGGTGGCGAGGAGATGGCCGCCCAATGGGCGGCGATGATCGACGACGGCAGCCAGTTCATCCAGGCTGCGAAGGGCGGCGCCGAGCGCATTCTCAACCAGGAGGAAATCGACACCCTCCTGGGATTCAATCTCGACGACATCTCGCTCAACGACAATTCGGGCATCCGGGCGATCATCGATTCGGCGATGGTCTCCTACGAGCGTCTGCCGATGCTCGAAATTGTCTTCGACCGGCTTGTCCGGCTGATGACGACGTCGCTGCGCAACTTCACCTCCGACAACGTCGAAGTCTCGCTCGACCGCATCACCTCGGTGCGCTTCGGCGACTACCTCAATTCCATTCCGTTGCCGGCGATCCTTGCCGTGTTCAAGGCCGAGGAGTGGGACAATTTCGGCCTGTTCACCGTCGATTCCAGCCTCATCTACTCGATCATCGACGTGCTGCTCGGCGGCCGGCGCGGCCAGACCGCGATCCGCATCGAGGGCCGGCCCTACACGACGATCGAGACGAGCCTCGTCAAGCGCATGATCGAGGTCGTGCTGGCCGATGCCGAACTCGCCTTCAAGCCGCTTTCACCCGTCAAGTTCAACATCGACCGGCTCGAGACCAACCCGCGGTTCGCCGCGATCTCGCGCCCCGCCAACGCCGCCATTCTGGTGCGGTTGCGCATCGACATGGAGGACCGCGGCGGCACGATCGAGCTGCTGCTTCCCTACGCGACCATCGAACCGATCCGCGACGTCCTGTTGCAGATGTTCATGGGCGAGAAGTTCGGCCGCGACCCGATCTGGGAAGGCCATCTCGCCACCGAGATCGGCCGGGCCGAGATCGGCGTGGACGCGGTGCTGTACGAGGCGGAGCTGCCGCTCAAGCAGCTCATGAGCCTGCGTGTCGGCGACACGCTCCCGCTCGATCTCAAGCCCGATTCGCTGGTGACCGTGCGTTGCGGCGACGTGACCCTGACCGAAGGCCGCATGGGCCGGGTCGGCGACCGCGTGGCCGTGCGCGTCGCCAAACCCCTGCGCAAGCCCAGGACCACGTTCGCCATGTTCGAAACGGCCGGCGAGTCCAGCAAACGGATGGAGGCGTCGTGAATCACATCTTCGGTCTGATGATCGAGAGCCTGGTTGCGGTCCTGCTCCTGCTCACGATCGTTTACTGCACGCTCCTCAACAGCCGGCTCAAACGGCTGAAATCCGACGAGCAGTCGCTGAAGGCGACGATTTCGGAACTCATCACGGCGACCGAGATCGCCGAGCGCGCGATCGCCGGGCTCAAGCTCACCGTTCGCGACTGCGACCAGAACTTGGGTGAACGGCTGCGCACGGCCGAGCGCTTCTCCGCCGAGATCGCCGCCCAGCTCGATCTTGGCGAGGAAATTCTCGGCCGGCTGACGCAGATCGCCGCCGCCGCGCGCTCGCGCGATGCGGCGCGCGAATCGACGCCCGCTCCCGACACCAAGGACACGCTGGCGCGCGCCAGTGCCTTCGCCGAACGAGCGCGGACGCGCCTCAACGGTATGGCGGCATGACGCGCTGGCTGCGAGACCTGCGCCTGGTTCCGGTCGTGCTGGTCGCGACCGTGTGCCTGTTCGCGCTCAAGGTCTCCGGCCTCCTGCTCGACGGCGGCTACACGCTCGCCGATTCCGCATCCGACCGCCGCGACCGCCTGACCGCGCCCGGCTCGGTCGTCGTTGACGACAAGAGCCGGATCAAACCCGGCGCGCCGGCGCAGTCGCGCGAGCACACCTGGGCGCGCGAGATGTTCAATTTTCCCGACGTGACCGGAACGCTCGCGGCGCAGAAGCAGGCGGAGAAGAACACCCAGAACAATCCGGAGAGTTCCGCAAGGCCTTCGGCTCCCGAACAACAGAAGGGGCCCGTGGACCCGCCGCCCGATCCCGGCGGCAAGCCGGTCTCGCTCGACCCGAACGGTCCGGCGTCGGCCGGCGAGAAGGCCGTGCTCGGCAGCTTGCAGCAGCGCCGCCAGGAGCTCGACGCGCGCGCCCGCGAACTCGACATCCGCGAGAGCCTGCTCAAGGCCGCGGAAAAGCGCCTCGACGCGCGCGCCGCCGAGCTCAAGCAGATCGAACAGCGGATCAACGCCGCGATGCAGAAGAAGGATGAGGCGGAAGCCGCGCGCTTCAAGGGCCTCGTCACGATGTACGAGAACATGAAGGCCAAGGACGCGGCCAGGATCTTCGACCGGCTCGACATGAAGATTCTCTTGGAAGTCGCCACGCAGATCAATCCGCGCCGCATGTCCGACATTCTGGCGCAGATGTCACCGGAAGCGGCCGAAAAGCTCACCATCGAACTCGCCAATCGTGCGAGCGGCGGCGACAAGACTCCGCCCGCTTCCGATCTGCCGAAGATCGATGGTCGTCCGAACGGGACATGAAGGATAACGGCTCGTTAAAGACGCTCGCTTAGGTTGAGACGCGGCGACGACCGGAAGCGCGGCACGGGAGATGGGCGCGGGTACCGCGAGATGACCGACAAGTCGCTCATGCTCAATGCTGTCCGCGCCGGAAATCGCGCCCGGCTTCCGCCCCGCGTCGCCCTGCGCGCCGTTGCGGCGGCGTTGCTCGCCGAACTCCTCGTCCTCGTCGCGCTCGTGCTTGCCGGCTCGCGTCCGGCAGCGGCCGCCGATCCGGTCCAGGGCGAGGTCAGCGTCACCACCAACGAGGGCTACGCGCGCCTCGTCTTCCGCTTTCCCGACCAAGTGGACGCGGACGTCAAGCTGTCCGGATCGGTGCTCGTCATCAGCTTCAGCCAGCCGGTGCAGGTGGCGACCGACCGGCTCGCCACCAATGCCCCCGACTACATCGGAGCGGCGCGGCGCGATCCCGACGGATCGGCCATTCGCCTGGCCCTGTCGCGCAAGGTGCGGGTCAATTCCATGGCGGCCGGTGAGCGGCTGTTCGTCGACTTGTTGCCCGACACCTGGACCGGCAAGCCGCCCGGCCTGCCGCAGGAAGTGGTCGAGGAACTGGCGCGAAGAGCCCGCGAGGCGGAGAAAAAGATGCGGCAGCAACGCCGGCTCGAGCAGAGCCGGCAGGTCGCCTCCGTGCGCGTTCGCGTCGGACGCCAGCCGACGTTCACGCGCTACGTCTTCGACCTGCCGCAACTGATTTCGATCTCCGCAGAACGGCGCAAGGACGAGCTCACGCTGGTGTTCGACGCGCCGCTGAAGTTCGATCTTGCCGACGCCCTGGCGGCGATGCCGCCGACCGTCTCCAACATCACGAGCGAACTGCGCGACGATTCCTCGACGGTGCATTTCTTCTTCGCCGGCCGGACCGATGTTCGCACGTTCCGGGAAGACGAAGACTACCTCGTCGACGTCGGATCGGCGGACCTCAAGCCCAGGCAAGCGGATCTCATGGACCCGGCCGCAGGCGGGCGCGGGCCGCAGGACATCGGGCCGCCGCAGACGCGGCCGGTCGAGCCCGAGCCGCAGGCCGTCGCGGTGCCGGTGCCGCGCGAGCGCCCGAGCGCGGCGCC
>CAZIGW010000269.1:0-32299 GCA_964538565.1 uncultured Hyphomicrobiales bacterium
GACGCCGTGATGGTCGGACGCTCCGAGCGCGTCGTACGCAGCGTTTTGGAAAGCAAGCAGGATCGGAGCCCAGCACAGCACCCGCATATAGGTCACCATGTCGCCGAAATCCTTGCCGAACAACCAGGGCATGAATGGCGCCGCGATGAACACGCCGATGCTAGTCACGACCGCGAGACCGGCTGCCAGAACGACATACTTGATCGAAAGTCCCAGCGTCGCCCTCACGCCATGCTGTCCGGCGATCGCGAGCCTTGGGTACAAAAGTCTGTTGAACGAGTGCACCGTGACCATGCTGGTCAGCACGATGCGCGAGGCCGCGCTGTACTTGCCGATTGTGGCAGGAAGCACCACAAGGTTCAGCGACAAGAGGTCGACATTCTGCCGCATGGCGTTGAAGAAGTAGGGGGTGCTGAGATGAATTCCGAGTTTGATTTCCTCGCGAAGCATACGCCATTGCGGTGTTCCGTACTGCCGAATGCCAGCAATGCAAGCGACTGTGCCCGTGATATACATGCCAAGGTACCACGGCGCCCAGCTCTGGATTCGGCCGACATCGAATAACAGGCAAGCCGCCAAGGTGACGATCGAGCGCCAGACGGCAAACCCGGCGTTGACGAAATTGGCGCCGACGAAGTTGCGATGCCCGATGAAGATCTGCTCGGTGACCGCAATCCACCTCGATAGAACGATGCCGCCGACCGCAAAACCGAACATCACCAGGGCGTTCACCATCGGATCCGGATCGACGCGCACGAAAAGCGCGAGTCCGAGCGTCGTCACCAGCGTCAACACGACGCCTGAGCCGAGCAGCAGGATGAGGTTGTGCCCGAGCACGGTCGGATACAGCCCCGGATCGCGCACGACACGCCGGATCAACGCCTCTCCGGCGCCGATCCCGCACAATGCGCAGGCCAGATCGGTCGCGGCCGAGATCGTGACCATGTGTCCGAACTGCGTGGTGCCGAGGTGACGGGCGAGCACGACGAACGCGATGAACTGGGCGCCGAGCGCCATCACCAGCGTGCCGGTCGACGCGGCGTAGAGCCTCAGCGTCGGAAGCCGATCTCGAAGTTCCGACAGCCGCAGGGGAAAGCTGATTTGAATGTTGCTCATGGTCGGTGCGGCTCTCGCGCTCCCCGATCTTGCGGTTGAGCCATGACAGTGCGGCCGCACGACGGAAACACCGCGACCACGTGAACGCCGATTGGCGGCAGTCCGTCCTCGAAGCACGAACGCTCCGCCGGGGCAAGGGAACTCGACGGCGCATGCCGGCCGTGGCGGTCCCGGTGGGCCGGGCCGCGCGCCGGCACGCGCGTGTCGACGACAAGCGCGCGAATCATCGACGGCCTCCGCCCGGCATGATCGAGACGTGCGTCACGGCCTCTTCGCCCGAAAGCCAGCCGCTGAACGACAGTTGCTCGGCCGGCCGGCGTGCGCCGAAATTCGGAGACACCCAGCCGGCCGGGCTCGCCGCGTCACCCCGGGCCCGCTGCGCGTCAAAACCGGCAGGCCCGACGAGCGAAACGCAACCTCCGTCGGGAAGCGCGATGGACCAGCCGCCTTCGTGCAGGTCCGCGGTGAGATCCGGCGCGAGCAGAAAGCGAATCGACACGCGCTGCCTCGTACCGGGCCCGACGAGCCGGTCGACGATATCGAATCCCGTCGGCGACCATTTGACCTGCCGACGGTGCATGACCCCGAACCGCCCGACATATCCGTCGTGTTCCGCTTCGATGCACCAGTCCGGCGGCGTGCGGCGCGACAGCAGGCGCGCACGCGCCTTGTGCTGCCAGTTGAACGCCCCCGACGGGGTGCTTGCGCTCTCCTCGTTCACCAGCACGGTGTTGTGTGCCGCCGTCGAACGGAAGTGATCCCGCCACGCGCCGCCGGCGTGATACAGATAGGTCCCGGCATCGACGAACACCGGCGTCCCGCCGACATGCAGCCAGATCGCCAGCGCATCGGCGTGTCCATGAGCGGCGATCGACAGATAGCCGAGCGGCCCGTGGTCCATGACCAGAAGGACCGGGACGCCGGCGCGCTCCTCGCGGACGACCGTGTAGCCGCCCTGTTCGAACACGCGCATCCCGACGCGCGGCTGCGGATTCGCGGGAGCGTCGGGCACCGCAAGGAACGCTTCGCGCAGTTCGGGCGCGCGGTCCGCGCGAACGACGTCCGCGCGTCCGAGCAGGCCCCCGACGGCTGCGGCGACCGAGAGGACGTAGCCGGGCTCGGAGTCGGCGGAGAGCGCCACCACCCTGCCCTCGTCGTTGTCGCCGATCGCCGGCGTGTGCCCGAAGTCGTCCGTCATCCAGCACAGATAATCCGCCGCCGCCGCCAACCGGCTGTCGTACTGCGCGGAGAACGGCCGTCCTTTCAGCGCGCCGACCAGGCGCGCGAGCGCGAACATCTCGACCGCCGTCGCCGTATAGGTCGGCGATTGCTCGGCGCCGACCCCGTCCGCATGGATCTGCCGGAGGATTTCCCGCTCGAGCACCGCGCGCCCGTGCGAGGCCAGGTGGGCGGCACGCGGCAGGTCGGGCGCCAGGGTTCCGGCAATGAAAAGCCCCATCGCCTCGGCGACGAGATGATTGTTGGCGGAGGAGAAGAGCGAGGGATAGCGCGCGAGCCAGAATACGTGCGCGTTGAGACACGTGCGCAAGGCCGCGCGCGTCGCCACATCTTCGATCGGCTCGAGCAACGACACGATGATGACCAGCGTGGCGATCCGCATGGCGAGCTCGATGCCCGAGCACCAGTTGATGCCGCGAAACGGCGGATTGCGCTCCATCCAGGCGGTCAGGACGCCGAGGAGCTTGCCGGCCAACGCGCGGTCGCGGCCCAGCCGCGCTTCCGCCGCCACCGCCTGAAGGAACTGCAGCCGATTGAACTCCCAGACATATTTGACGTCGCCGGTGCCGGTCGCGTGGCGATAGGGAACGTCGAAGCAGTAGGCGTCGGCGTTCGGCCAGATCCGTCCGCTGACCGGATCGCGCAGGAAAACGTCCGGATCGGTCACCGCAAGACCCGCGAGCGTGCCGGCCGGCCACGGATGCCCGAGCAATGTCAGCTCGCCTGCGAGGATCTTCCGGCTCTCCGTCCGGATGCGTTCCCGCAGCGCCGGCTCGCGCGCGCAGGCTGCCTCGAGCCGCTCGCCAAGTTCGGGCAGCGCCGGCAACGGCCCGTCGTCGAGACGAAAGCGCGACCAGCCGTCGCGATAGGAGCGCCAGGTCGCGCGCTTCGCCTGCTCGCGCACCCGGTGCGCGATCTCGGGCGCGGACATCGATTTCAAGCGGTTGACGTACCACGAGAACTTCACGGCGCTGCCTGCCCTTTGAAGGACCCTGCGCCGCCCGTCTGCAGGCCGCGTCCCGTCGTCTTCGCGGCCGGGAGCATGCCTTGTCCGCATTGCCGCCGTCTGCTCATGTCGCCGCACCATGGCCCTCCGGCACCATGCGGTCGAGCGGCCCGGCCACCTGCCGCCACACGTTGGCGAGCTGCCGCACGTAGCCGCCGATCTCGTAACGCGCCGCGTGATCCCGCCGCGCCGTGTCGCCAAGCCGGCGGCGAAGATCCGGATCTTCGATCAGCCGCGCCAGCGCGCTCGTCAGCGCCGCCACGTCGCCAGCCGGGACGAGAAGGCCGTTACGCTCGTGCTCGACGAGCTCGCCGACGCAGCCGACGGGGGTCGCCACCACCGCGATGCCGTGCGCGAACGCCTCGATGATCGACATGGGGAGGTTTTCCGAGAAGCTCGGCAGCACGAACACGTCGGTGCGCCGAAGCAGGTCCTCGGTCGCCACAGGACCAAGCCAGCCCGGAACCGCTGTCCGTCCGGAGAGACCGAGTTGCGTGACGCGCGCGCGTGTTCCCGCGACGTCTCCATTGCCGGCAATCGTCGCGGTCCAGTCCGCGCGCTCCTTCAGCCCGGCCAGCGCCTCGACGAATTGCGGCGTCCCCTTGCGCGGCCCGACTTCGCCGAGGAACGTGAGGCGCACGCGCCCGTCGTCGGCCGGGATGGCGTCGCCGGAGGCCGGCGCCGACGCATTGGGAAGAACGAAAATCCGGCCTCGCATCTGCGGCAGCCGCTCGACGAAGATCCGCTCGTAGGAGCGCGCCAGCACGATGATTCCCGCGCTCGCAAGGAACGCGCGGTCGAGCGCCCAGCGCAGCCACGGCGGCGACCCGGACCAGAACTGCTCGAAATTCCCGCCGTGAACGTGCACCAGATAGGGAATGCGCAGGGCGCGCGCCAATGCGGCGAGCACGGTCTTGCGATAGGCGCTGCCCCGGACGGACAGGCAGATATGGAGGAGGTCCACGTCTCCGCGCCAGGCCGCGAGACACAACTGAACGAGCGCACGCGCAAACACAAGCTGGCCGTGCAGGAGATTGCCCTGCCCGCGCGTCACCAGACGCTCGGCGCGGACGTTCAGTTCCGGCCTCGACCGCAGCACGTCGAGGACGGCATCGTTCAACCGGTCGATGCCGCCGCGGCCGCCCGCTCCCAGCGGAGTTGCGATCAGGATGCGCACGGGTCTGCTCGCTCCGACATGGTGGCTCAGCAAACCGGCTCCGCGCGATCGTCCGGAACCAGCAGCGGCGCCTTTCCGGCCTTCGTCCGGATCGGCGCATCGACCTTGCAGATTCGCAACGTCACGTCGGCGGGAAACTTGGCATAGAAGTTGTTGCGGATGACGTCCTCGGACTCGCTACCAAAACCTTCGAGCGGCACGACGAACACCTCGACCGCGTTCGGCCCCGACTTTCGCAACTGCACGCTCGCGGCGTTGGCGACGCCGCGCGGGATGTGATTGAGTCCGATGATGCGCCGACCGTCGGGAAGATCGATCCGCTCGCTTGTCCGGCCGTCGATGCCCGGAAAGGTGTGCCGGCCGAGCTGGATGTCCCGCAGGGTCGCAGCGTCGGAGCCGGGAACGAGCGCGATGTCCCCGGTGTCGTAGCGGACGAAGATCTGCCGCTCGTTCCAGAACGACGTGCCGAGGACCCGCGCCCGACCGTCGCTCTCGTGCGCGAACTCCGGCAGGCCGTAGACCGGAAGGAAGCGATATCCGCTCCCGTCGATCGCGTAGGCGATCACCACGCGTTCCGCCTGCCCGTAGTAGTCGATCACGCGCGCACCGAGGACGCGGCGGGTCGCCGCGACCAAGTCGGGCGGCATCCGCTCCGACGACGTCAGAACGTACTTGATCGAAACCGCGCGCCCCGACTGCTCGCACAAGGCGATGAAATGCTGGAGCGACGACGGATAGCTCGCGAGCACGTCGGGCGCGAATTCGTCGAGCGCGGCCAGATAGTCCGGAAACGTGCGGCGCGACAGGTGGAAAGACGAAAACACGCGCGTGTTGGCGCCCATCGACTTCCAGAACGGCGGAGTCAGGTCCGACGGCGCCTTGACGAAATCCCCGCGCAGGACCGCCATCCTGGCGCGCGGCAGGTCAAGCCCGGCGGTCGCACAGATGTGGTCGATCGCCGCCTGCTCGAACACGATCGAGGCGTGCGAGCGGGTGACCGTCAGCGGAACGCCGGTCGTGCCCCCGGTCGCCGCCCGATGGACCGGCAGCATGCCCTTGTGACCGAACGCGCTCTCGCGGCCGGCGACGTCGGCCTTGGTCAGGATCGGCCAGGATGCGAGGTCGTTCGCGCCTGGCGCGTCCCGATAGGCTTCGAGTTGGCGCGCACGCGCGAGCGTTCGCGAGACGCGCCGCTCCACCCACGCATCGAGTTCGTGATCGCGCCAACGTTCGGCTTTCGCCAGCAGTCCGCGGCACGCGCCGTACCACGGCGGCGTGCGACGGGCGACGGCGTTGAATAAACCGAACTCTTTAAGCCTATGAAGCATTTTTGTCAGCGGATATCGCTATCTTATCGTCGGAACTTATATTTTTTGCTAACCTGATTCCATCGGAAATCACGGACATTCCGAGTTCCTTCGAACACACCAGCGGGTGCGGCATGAGAATTAGCGTATTTGGTCTTGGCTATGTAGGCACTGTTTGCGCCGCCTGTCTCGCCGATCGGGGACACACGGTTATCGGCGTCGACAAATCGGACGTTAAGGTAAACCTTATCCGCTCGGGTCGCTCCCCCATCATCGAACGCGACATCGACGAGCTCGTCGGCAAGACGGTGTCCGACGGCCGTCTCTCGGCGACGCTCGACGCCAACGAAGCGGTGGCTTCGAGTGACATTTCGCTGATCTGCGTCGGGACGCCGAGCCGCGCCAATGGCGCATTGGGCCTCGATGCGATGGAATCCGTCACCGACGAGATCGGGCACGCCATCCGCTCCAAGAACCGGCCGCACGACGTCGTGGTTCGATCGACGGTGATGCCGGGCACTTCGCGCGACATCATCGCCCCGCGCCTGGCCAAGGCTGCGGGCAACATTTCGTTCGGTCTGGCGTTCAATCCGGAGTTCCTGCGCGAGGGTTCCGCGGTGGCCGACTTCAACGCGCCGTCGAAGACGGTGGTCGGCGCACTCGAGGAGAAGACCGCGGCGACCGTTCTCTCCCTCTACGACCATCTTCCCGGTCCCAAGATCTCCACCGCCATCGAGACCGCCGAGCTCGTGAAGTATGTCGACAACTGCTGGCACGCGCTGAAGGTTGCGTTCGGCAACGAGATCGGCGTGATCGCCAAGACGCTCGGCATCAACAGTCACGAAGTGATGGACATCTTCTTCGAGGACAAGCGTCTCAACATCTCACCCGCTTATCTTCGCCCGGGCTTCGCGTTCGGCGGCTCCTGCCTGCCGAAGGATCTGCGCGCCCTCACCTACCTGGCGCGCCGCAGCGACCTGTCGTTGCCGGTGCTCAACCACATCCTCGACAGCAACCGCATGCTGGTCGATCGCGCCGTCGACTGGATCCTCGGCCAGTCCGGCAAGCGCATCTCGTTCCTCGGCATCAGCTTCAAGTCGGGAACCGACGACGTGCGCGAAAGTCCGTTCGTCGATCTGGTCGAGCGCCTGCTCGGCAAGGGTTGCGACGTGCGCATCTTCGACCCGAACGTCCATCTCTCGCACCTGATCGGCGCCAACAAGGAATATCTGATGCGGCACCTGCCGCACATCGCCGAACTCCTCGTCCCGGACGCCGCCGAGGTGGTGGAAGCAGCCGACACGATCGTGGTCACCACGAATGATCCGGCCTATCGGGCGGGACTGGCGCGGGTTCGCCCCGACCAGGCGGTCCTCGCCTTCGCGCGCCTCGGCGCCGACGCGCCCGCGCAAACCCAGGGGTTCCTCTGGTGAAGCTCCGGCCGGCTGACACGGATCCGGAGGCGCGGGTGTTCGGCGCGCAGGTCCGGCCGTTCCGGCCGGGGCTCGGCTTCGGCCGTCCCGCGCGCCCCGCGAGGGGCGGCCCGTCTCACCGATAGGGCCGCCTGCGTTCGACCACGCCCGGCACCGCGAGGTCGTAACCGCGCTGCCTGAGCACCCGCGCGAAGCCCTCGCGCCGGCGCTGCGGAAGGGCGGCGAGCCGCGTCAGCAGCACGTCGCGCGCCCCCCATCCGGGGCCGGTGAGGATCAGTGCGGCCTGGTTGTAGAGTTCCGTATCCACCAGCTTGACGAATTCGGCGATCGTCAGCTCGCGCAGGTCGGGCGGAAAGCTTCCCACCATCGACAGCGCCACGTGGTTGCGCTTGAGCGCAACCCAGCCCTCGTTCGGCCCGAGCGCGTAGGAGAGCCGCAGGAACTTGAGGTTCTCCGTCTTGAAACCGTTGCGGGTGTTCTCGACCCAGAACAGGATCAGCCAGAGAAACGGATCGGCCGGAGAACAGGACAGCGACGCCCGGATGGTGTCGCGCAGCCGTTCGAGCTCGTTGTCGATCAGGTCGCGGCGCCCCGCCGCCATCGCTTCTTCCGCGACCCGCAGGCGAATGATCGCGGCGCCGTGCAGGGCCCCGGCGCGGCAGAGGCCGGCGCGCTCCGCCGCCTCGATCTGGGGCATCAGCGCCATCAGGCTTTCGAGCCTGTAGGATTCGCCGTCGACGATCCGGGAGGCCGTTTCGCTCAGCGAAGACTGGATGCGCGCCGCCGGAAACGTCGCCAGCCCCCAAGCGACCGCGAAGCATCCGACGACAATGAGACAGCCACGGATCGCCGCCGGAGCGGTTCGGCTAATCCGTGTAGCCATAGCGGGTATAGTACTTGTTGCGGTAGTAGTTGCCGCCGTGGCCCTCGTAGCGCGCGAGCGTGTCGATCTGGACCTTGTTCAGCACGGCGCCGAGCAGGTTTTCATAGACGGTGCGCGAGCCGCTGATGGCGTGTTCCACCACGTCCCGCTTGGTGCGTCCCCACTCGACGACGAAGACGTACGAATCGACGAGATGCGACGTCGTGCGGACGTCCACGACCGGCGCCAGCGGCGAGAGATCGACGATGACGTACTGATATCGCTCGCGCAGCTGCTCGAACAGCGCCTTGGTCTGCTCGGAGGCGAGAATTTCGTCGGTATGCGCGACGCGTGACCGGACGACGGTCGGAAGGAACGCGAGCTTGGTCGCCGGATCGGTCCACACCGCCTCGTCGAGGCTGAGCTTGCCGCCGACCACTTCGAGCAGCCCCTCGCGGGCCTCGGGCGTGAGGTCGCGGGTAATCGACGGGTTGCGCAGGTCGCCGTCGACCAGGATGACCTTGCCGCCCGCCTGGGCGATCAGCAACGCAAGCGACGCCGCGACCGTCGACTTGCCCTCGTTGGGCAGCGCCGAGGTGAAACCGATGACCCGGTTCGACTTGCCGACGCCGTGAAGGTCGGCGCTGACCTTGATCGAGCGCACCGCCTCGGCGAAGCGCGAGAACGGTTCGTCGACGACCGTCCAATGGGCATGGTTCTGCGGCACGATCGTGCGCGGCCCGGCGTTCTTGGCGTCGACGACGAGCCGCGGCTTGCGGGCGGTATTGCGTCCGACCAGCGGCAGCACGGCGATGCAGTTGACCTGCAGCGCCTCCTCGATCTGCCCGCTGGTGCGGAACACCCGGTCGGAAATGTCGCGCAGGATGCCGGCGCCGACGCCGAGCGCCATGCCGCCGGCGATCGACAGGGCCAGGATGAGGAAGGTCTGCGGATGGCTCGGCCTGAGCGGATGCGAGGCGCGCGAGATCAGCCGCGCCTCGGTGATCGGGAACGACTGCTGCTGCACCGACTCCATGTAGCGCTGGAGGAAATTGTCGTAGAGCGCGCGATAGGTCGTCGAGGAGCTTTCGAGATCGCGCAACTGCACCGCCGCTTCATTGGCGGTCTGCGATTGCGCCACCACCTGCGCGAGGTCCTTCTGCAGGCTTTCCTCGCGCTGCTTGGCGATCTCGTAGTCGCTCTTGTAGGTCTCGCGCAGACGCTTCAGTTCGTCGAGAATCGACCGGCGGATCTCGCGCATCTGGTTGCGCAGGTTGACCGCCGCGAGGTGGCCCGAGCCATAGCGCGCCGACCAGTCCGCCTCCTTGGCGGCGAGGTCGAGATATTGCGAGCGCAGCTTGCTGACGACGTCGTTCTTCAGCGTGTCGGTCACCGTGCCTTCCGGCGTGTCGGAACGGATGATCTCGTCGATGCGGTCGAGCCGCGCCTTCGCCTCGGAGGTCGCCCCGCGCGCGGCGACGAGCTGGCTGTTGAGTTCGGCGAGCTGCTGCTCGTTGAGGAGCCGCCCGCCGGCGTCCACGATGTTGTGCTTGGCCTTGAATTCGACCACCGCGCGGTCGGCTGCCGAGGCCTGCTGCTGCAGCTCGGCGATGCGGTCCTGCAGCCACACGCTGGCGCGCTTGGTCGCCTGATACTTGGCGTCGAGCTGATCGACGATGTAGGCGTCGGCGAGTGCGTTGGCGATCTGCGCGGCCCGGTCCGGATTGAGCGAGCGGAACCCGATGTCGATCACATAGGTGAGCCCGACCCGCTTGATCGACAGCCGGTCGCGAAAGGCGCTGACCGCGCGCCGCGTCAGCTCGAATTCGGACGGCGGCGCCTCGGGACCGAAGTAGCTCGAGACGAATTCCATCACCGCGCCGACGAAACCGCCGCCAGAGCCGACGAACTCGGGATCTTCGGTCAGGTGGAGTTCCTTGATGACGGAGAGCGCGACGTTCTCGGATTTCAGCAGCTCGACTTGGCTCTCCACCATCGGCGAATCCATCGCCAGGTCGCCGACGATCGACTGCTGCTGGAACAGCTGCACCTTGCGCGCGTCGATCATCAGCATCGCGTGCGCGGTGTAGGACGGCGGCGTCGTGAACAGATACGTGACGCCGAGCGCGACGATCAGCAGCGTGACGGCGAGGATGACGATGTATTGGCGACGCAGGAAACCCAGCGTCGAGCGCCACAGCTCGGACGGAGAGATGAGCTGCGAGCCTGGAGGCAGCTGCTCGGTGACAGGCTGGAGTTTACTGGTCTGAAGCATGCCGCGCTATCAAAGGGTAGTGGCCTCGTGGACGTCAATGATACTCGCACCCCACCCCGCAAGCGACGACTATCCCTCGGTTCTGATCAAATTCAGCCTCGAACCCGCCGGGACGCTCGTCCCCCGAGCGCCGGCGGGCCGTGTTCGGACCGGTGCTTCAGCGACTGACGGGACCCGCAATCGTGACGAATGTGGTCGTGGTCGTGGTCGTATTGGTTCCGGAGGAGCCGCTCGTCCCGGAAACGGACGAAGAGTAGGTAAACAACGGAGTCGGTGTCGGATCGTTCCCGATCCTCTGCGGGGCGCCGGTGCCGGTCGGGCCGCCCGGGAACGGGTTGGTCTGTCCGCCGATTCCGCCGCCGGCCACACCGCCGCCGACCGCGCCGGTCGGCTGGTCGCCCGACGTCGACGTGAACGCCAGAACCACGTCGTGGTCCTTGGTCTGGGCAATCGCCGCCTGGATTTCCGCTGCGAAGGCCTGGTCACCCCGCACGCAGATGCGCGCCGCCTGGGCGAGAGCCGCGCCGATCGCCGACTTCTGGTCGCGGTTGGCGTTGGCGATCAGTTGCAGGACGGGCTGCAGGGTCTGCGGATCCGAGGCGACGAGGTCGCGAACCTGCGAGATCAGCTGTGCGCCGCCGTTCGGGAACTGCTGCAGAAGCTGCGCGGGATTGCCGAGGAACCCGCTGATCGTCTGGGCGGGAAGCTGCTGCTGGGCGTTGTAGCACGCGGCCTGGACACCCGAGACGCCGAACATGAGCGTGGCGCCGACGACACCCGCTGCAAGCGTCGCGCCCGGACGAGAAGGCGTGCGCAAAAAACCCAGAAAATCGATGTTCATGACGTCCCTCCGCGGCGCGTCCCAATTCAATATCGCTCGTATCCATCTACCATGACATGCATACCCTGCCAATTACTCTGCTACGGCATCCGTGCCCAAAAGTGCAGGGAATCGAGTCAACTTCAATCGTTAACCTGAATCCGGCCAGATTTCCTATTTTATGTTCTTTTACAAACAGTTCCGCCGACATTCTCAACTTGGCTCGGAGGTCCGGAAGGACTGCGCCAGCCCGGCTCCGACCAGCGCGAAGACCAGCAGCGCAAAGCCCGGAATCTGAAGCGAAAAGTCGATCAGGGAATGAAGCAGCGCGAGCGTTGCGACGCCCAGCGCCGCAACCGGGACGATCAGGTCGCGGCGACGCTTGCGAACCCCGTGGACGAGCACGGAAATCATGACGCACCAGGCGAGGACGACCGCAGCAGCGAGTGGAAGTCCAAGCTCAGCGGCGATTTCCAGGAGCGTATTGTGCGCGCGGTCCCACACGCCCCAGAGCGACACCGAATCGGCGCGATAGGCCGGGTAGCTCCAGGCAAAGGTTCCGAGGCCCGTGCCGAACCACGGATGGTCCAGCACCATGCGCCAGGTCGCCCGATAGGTATCGAGACGGCCCTCGTCGGCAAATCCCTGCGCATCGAATCGGCCGCTCACGCCGGCGGCGACGAACTGCACCAGTGCAAGCGCCACGCCGACGCCGATCCCGATGGTCGCCGGCAGGCCGATCTGCCCCCCGACCACGCGCTGCAGATACACCGCGGCGGCGAGCACCAGCGTGGCCAGCGAGAGCACGACCCCCGCCCGGGATCCGGTCATCAGCGCGGCGACGACGCAGAGGAGCAGCATGCAGAACGCAACGACGACATCGCGCGGCGCCCGGAAGGCAAGCAGGTGCACGGCCTGGCGCCAACCGCCGGAATCGGCGCTCTTGGCAAGGTACCGACGGGCGCGGTCGAACAGAATCATCAGCCAGACCACCGAACAGGCGCCGAAGAACACCGCAGCCGTGTTCCGGTTGGTGAAGGTCCCGGTGAGCGAATGGAAATAGGCACGCTTGTCGAACCAGAAGATCTTCGTCGGGTCGATGAGAAACGAGAGGATACCGAAGGCGGCATAAGCCGCGCCCGACCAGGCGATCACCTTGAGAAGCTGCCGCGCGCGGTCGCGGTCCGCGCACACGATGAGACCGCAGACCAGGGCCAGCATGAGCGACAGGGGCGCGCCGAGGGCGAGCAAGGGCTCGCTGCGGACGATCGAAACCGTTGGCGCCAAGGGTGTCCCGAGCGCGTCGGCGGCGCTCCGCCAGAGTGGGTTCGGCGCCGCGCCGGGCAGCCAGGCGCGGCCCGACAGTTGTTGCGCGATCACCAGCGCGTAAAGCGCCACAAAGACGCCTGCGAGCCCGAGCAGGAGACGATGCGGCCTGCGCAGGCCGTCCGGCCTGGCGGCGATGGCGGCAATTCCAAGCACGAAGCACCATACCGCGAGGAATGCGGGACCGGTCGAGCCGAATGGCAGCGGCGCAAGCGCCACCGTGGCAAACAGCAGCGTCGCCGATATCCGATTGCCGTGGGCCCGCCGGCCGTTCGTCTGCATCGCGTTCCGCGCCAAACGGACGACCGGTTTAGCGCGCAGTCGGGGCCGCCTCAATATGGTGCGACTGCGCGTCCCCTGCCCGACGGCCCGCGCATGATCCGGCGAAGTGAGATCGCTTCGCCGATGAGATCATGCGCCCAGCGCCAGAAGTGAGAGCGCGACCTTGCGCAAGACCGGTTTCACTTGCGGATCGCGCTCTACGGCGCCGTCTTGATCGTGTTGCGCAGCACCACGCCATTGGTGGCCGCAACGATCGGGTCGTTCACCGTGGCGGTGATCAGCCTCAGGTACTGCAGGAACTTCGCGACCTCGACCGCCTGCGCATTCGACGTGTAGATCACGTCCTTGTTGCGCATCTGCATCTTGGTGGCCAGGAAGTAGCCCGCGGGATCACGGAAGTTCACGTGATAGATGATCGGGATGATCGGTCCCTCGAACGGCGTCACGTCGACGCCGAGCTGCGTCGCGACCGCACGGGTCTCACCCCGATAGAGGAAGACGGAGGCCGGGTCGGCCAAGGTGTCGTTCAGACCGCCGGCCTTGGCGACCGCTTCGGCCAGCGACAGCCGCCACGCGTCGAAGTTGATCAGGCCCTGCTGGCCCGAGGCTCCGAAGGCGACGAACGTCTGCGGCTCGCGGTACACGTAGATCGTGTCGTCCGGATGGACGTAGATGTTGTTGGCGGGCTCGTACACGAGCGCCCCGAACGGAACCGTGGCGCGCTTGCCCTCGCGTTCGAGCATCACCCAGGTGTCGAAGCCCTGCCCCTTGGGTCCGCCAGCGCGGGTGATCGCGTCCAGAATGTGCTCGCCCGCCGCGCTCGCCGGGAAGCGGGCCGGCGTGTTCACTTCGCCGAGCACGCTGATCAGCGAGGTGCGCTGCTCGACCAGCGCGACGACCGCCTGCGGCTCGATCGCGCGGTTCTTCAGCGCGTCGACGATCGACTGCTGAACCTCGACGGGCGTGCGCCCCTTGGCCCGGATGTTGCCGGCGTACGGCACCGAGATGTTGCCGTTGTTGTCGACGGCCTGATTCGGCAGCGTGATGAAGTTGCCCGGACGGACGCCGGCCTCGAGCGGAATGAACAGACCGCCTGCGGCCGCTTCGAAGATCGTCACGCTGACGATGTCGCCGATGCCGAAGCGAATTTCGTGCGGGGCCCGGCGATCCGTGAAGGCATTCGTCAGCCGCGGCTCATTCTTGGCAAGGATGTCGACAATTTCGGGGGTCAACCGCACCAAGGCGTATGGCAAGCTGTCCGGCTGCTGGTTGCCGGCGGTAAGAACGTCCTTGCTGTTGGGTCCCGACGTCGGGAGGTCGGCACAACCCGCAAGCGCCAACGCCGCGACGCCAGCCAGCAATTTCGTACAGATACGCTTTCTGCTGCTGATCACTACACGGGCCCCCCGTCTTGTTACCTAATGCGGTAACATGGGGACGCGCGGCGCTTCAACGGCGGTAACCTTGTTTCCTCCCCGTTTCCGCCGTTTTCTGCCAGAAATTGCCGTTATGTGGCCCCAGGGACACACAGCCGATCCACTCGTCGGCGTGATTGCCCGTGGTGATTAACTGGCGTCGGTCGGCCTCATGAAAAATAGAGCCGAGACCGATCCACGGTCGATCGAGATTTTGTTCCACATGGCCGGCGCGGCTCCCCGTCCGTTCGATGCGCAAACCTTGATCGCATCGAGGTCCTCGGAGACGAAGTCCCTGCGCCGCATCCCGGTTTGTAGATTTCTCGCGATGGAACTGCGCTCTTTGGTCTCATAACCTTCGGGAAACCTCTCCACATCTTCGCAGACAACAAAGCGCCGCCTTCCGGCCCATCCTGCGGCCGCCATGCCGTGATTGCGGCGGCACGCCGGGCCAGATCCGGCAGTCGCCAGCGAAAGATTCGCAACGGTAAAACGCGACGCGCGCGCAAGAATACTGTTCCGCCTTAAGGGGTTGTTAAGTCGATCATGGAAGCCTTGAGGCTGCGGAGACGTATTCGATGTCGATCATTTTCATCAGTATTCTTGTGGGCGCGGTCCTCGGACTGCGATTCACGGTACTGATCGTCGTTCCGGCGGCGATGATCGCGTTCGTGCTCGCGGTGGCGACCGCCTGGCTGCAGAACAGCGGCCTTGCGGGTGCGGCGGCGCTCGTGCTGGCGGTCGAAACGGCACTCCAGCTTGGCTACCTTTTCGGCGTGCTGATCCGCTACACGATGCTTGCCGCCCGCGTGCCCGAATCTGCCGGCGCCAAATCCCGCCCGATTCTCCCCTGGTCCACGTGACGCGTGCTGTCGCGCCCGCCCCTGGCGAAACCCCGTCCGGGACCTAGATCCAATCGCCGCCGTGAGACGCGCCATCGGCATGCCGCCGAGACGCCGGCTGCTGGAGCGACGACAGGCAATGTCCGCGGTCTCCTTCCTACTCAACCTCCTGTGGATCCTCTCCGGCGGATTGTGGATGGCCGTCGGCTGGCTGATCGCGGCCGCCATCATGGCGATCACCATCATCGGCATCCCGTGGACGCGGGCATCGCGCTCTACACCCTGCTTCCATTCGGGCAGAAGGCGGTGTCGCGTGCCGAATGCGGCTACGACGATGTCGGCACCGGGCCGCTTGGCTTTGTCGGCAACCTGATCTGGCTGCTGCTCGCCGGCTGGTGGCTCGCGCTCGGGCACCTGATCACCGCGATCATGCTCGCCGTCACGATCATCGGGATTCCGTTTGCGTGGGCGCACGTGAAGCTCGCGGGAATGGCACTCTGGCCGATCGGCAAGATGATCGTGCCGGCCGACGCATTGCCGATGCGAAACGGTCGATCGCGCTGAAGGCCGAAGCCGGTCGCTGGCCGGGTGAGTTCTCCCCGGTCAGGACGACGGTCTTGCGGTCGTCAGCCGCACGATGGCGATCACCGATCCGAATCCCGGACAGCCGGGCACGAACCACGTCCGGAACAGCCTGTGACTGGCGGGCGGCAGAATTCCGTCCCCTTTGGCCGCGAGCCGCGCGGGATCGCCCATTCGCCTCCGGATCAACACGACGGGAATCCAGCCGCGCCCGCGACCAGGGAGAGCAGGACCGAGAGCGCGATCGATCGCTCCGTCGGCGGCGTTCCGGATTCGAGCGCCAGCAGAACACCTGTGAGTCCGATGCGCCAGCATGAAGAACGCGATGCCGACGCCGGCGCCGAGCAGATCGTCGCTCCGAGGACGTGGAGGAACTTCAGGAGGACATGGTCCGTCATCGGGTCATCGGGTTCGTGCGGGCATTTCGTCGCTGCGAACCTCCCGCGCGTCGCGCGCGTCTTCAGCCGCGCCCACACGCAATTCACCGACGATTTCGCGCGGCCCCCGCGTGCCCGCGCCCGTCACACCCCTGCGTCGCAGATGACGACTCCCGCTACTGCAATTTCACTCCGGCCTCCCGGGCGATGGAGGCCCAGAGGGCCACTTCCTCCGCCAGCAGCTTGTTGAGCGACGGCACGTCGAGATCCATCGTCACGATCGATTGTTTCTCAAATTGCTCCTTCACTTCGCGCGACCTGAGGATGCGCCGGACTTCGATGTTGAGCTTGTTGACGATGTAAGGGGGCAGGTTCTTGGGGCCGGACAGCCAGAACCACGTGTAGCCGCGAATTCCCGGGTATCCGAGCTCCGCAAACGTCGGAATGTCCTTGTAGGCCGGGTTGCGCTCGGTGGAAGTCACGGCGAGCGGCACGACCGCCCCGCTGCGCACCGCCTTGCCGATGGTGAGGAACGGCAGCAGCGCCGTCGAAACGTAATTGTCGACGAGGTCCATGGCGGCGTTGCCGCCTCCGCGATAGGGCACCTGCACGAAGTCGATTCCGGCGCGCCGCTTGAGCTGCTCCATCAGAAAGAGCGGCGGCGAGGCGTTGCCGGGTGCGCTGTAGGAGATCGGCTTGCCGCTCGCCCTCCCGTATTCGATCAGGTCGGAAAGCGTTTTCACGCCGAGCGCGGGGCTGGCCACCAGCACGAAGCTGTCGCCGCCGATCATCGCGATGTGCGTGAAGTCGAGGAGCGGGTCATAGACGATGTTCGGATCGATGGCCGGCGAGGTGAGATGCGGCCCGGACCCGGCGATCAGCAAGGTGTAGCCGTCGGGGTCGGCCTGCGCGGCTTCGGCGGATCCGACGATTCCGTTGCCGCCTGGCCGGTTGTCGATGAAAAACTGCTTGTTGAAGCTTCGGGTGAGTCCGGCGGCGATCATTCGTCCGAGCCGGTCGGCGGCGCCGCCGGCGGCGAACGGCGCGATGACGCGCACCGAGCGGGCCGGCCAGGATTGCGCCGACGCCGCCTCCTCGAAAAGCAGGACGACGGCCACGACACACAACGTGCCGCAGCCGATGGCCCTGACGAGGCTGACGGCCCGGCGGGCAATGGGCCGCGGCGGCGGCGCAAAGGGCCTTCGCCGGTCCCTCCGTCCGCCAAGTCTTCCGATCGCCTGCGTGCGCCCCGTTGCTGAAACCGTCCCTGGCAGCAAGCGCCCACCGCCTCCCGGCGTCGTTTTGCCGGTAAACCTGCCGGTCGCTGAGTTCGATTGCGCACCCTTGGACAGGATAGCATGGAGGCGGCCGGAATGTTGAGCGAGGCCGGAGTGCCGCGCTGACGCAGTTCGTCGAAAATTGCCGGAATTTCTCGAGCTCCCGGGAGGATGCGCTGCAATTTCTCGTGAGCACGATCAGAGGCCACAGAAAGATGCCCGCGTGAGCCCGGCGCCGGGCGCGCTTGTCGCGCCGCAGCATCCCCGGTAGGCTTTGCGTTTCGACCTGGCGAATTCGCCGCAATACGGGCTTCTCCTCACGTTGGTCACATGCAGATCCGCGACGGCATCATCCACGCCATCGGCAACACCCCGCTCATCAAGCTGAAAGGGCCGTCGGCGGCGACCGGCTGCACCATTCTGGGCAAGGCCGAGTTCATGAATCCCGGCCAGTCGGTGAAGGATCGGGCCGCGATCGCCATCATCAACGACGCCATCGCCAAGGGCGAGCTGCGTCCGGGCGGCGTCATCGTCGAAGGCACCGCCGGCAACACCGGCATCGGCCTCGCACTCGTCGGCAACGCGATGGGATTCCGCACCGTCATCGTGATCCCGGAGACGCAGAGCCAGGAGAAGAAGGATATGCTCCGCCTGTGCGGCGCGGAGCTCGTCGAGGTGCCGGCCGTCCCCTACACCAATCCCAACAACTACGTGAAGCTGTCGGGCCGGCTCGCCGCACAACTGGCGAAGAGCGAGCCGAACGGCGCGATCTGGGCCAACCAGTTCGACAACGTCGCCAACCGCGACGGCCACATGCGGACCACCGGGCCGGAAATCTGGGACCAGACCGATGGCAAGGTCGACGGCTTCATCTGCGCGGTCGGGAGCGGCGGAACGCTCGCGGGCGTCGGCATGGCGCTCAAGGCGCGCAACCCGAAGATTCGCATCGGGCTTGCCGATCCGATGGGCGCGGCGCTGTACAGCTACTACACGACGGGCGTGCTCAAGGCCGAAGGCTCCTCGATCACGGAAGGCATCGGCCAGGGCCGCATCACCAGGAACCTCGAAGGCGCACCGATCGACGTCGCCTACCAGATCCCGGATGAAGAGGCCGTTCCCCTCATCTTCGATCTGCTCGCGCATGAGGGACTGTGCCTCGGCGGCTCCTCCGGCATCAACGTCGCCGGCGCGATCCGGCTGGCGCGCGACCTCGGGCCGGGCCACATCATCGTCACGGTGCTCGCGGACTACGGCACCCGCTATCAGTCGAAGTTGTTCGATCCCGCCTTCCTGCGCTCGAAGCAGCTGCCGGTTCCGCCCTGGCTCGAACGCTCGTCGAACATCACGGCACCGTTCGAAAGGACCTGACCCGCGAACGCAATCGACAGGGACCAATCATGGCGACAACCGAACCGAAGCGCTGGTTCGTCGGGACCGAATGGCTCGCCGCGCGGCTCGGCGCGCCGGATGTCGTGGTGCTCGACGGCTCCTATTATCTGCCGACGCAGAACAGGGACGCCGAGGCGGAATACCTCGCCGGTCACATCCCGGGCGCGGTGTTCTTCGACATCGATGAGATCGCCGATCACGCAACGACGCTGCCGCACATGCTGCCGAGCGAGCGACAGTTCGCCGAAGCGGCGGGCGCTCTCGGCATCGGTGATGGGCAGACGATCGTCGTCTACGACGGGATGGGCCTGATGGGCGCCGCGCGCGGGTGGTGGACGTTGCGCGTGTTCGGCGCGCGCGACGTCTACGTGCTCGACGGCGGCCTGCCGGCCTGGAAGGCCGAGGGCCGGCCGCTCGAAGCCGGCCGCGTGGAACCGCCGCGACGAAAATTCACGGCGCGGCTTGACGCGCGCGCGGTCGCCTCGGCCGCCGACGTGCACGCCGCAATCACCAACGGATCGGCGCAGATCGTCGATGCGCGTTCGGCGGAACGCTTCCGCGGCGAAGCCCTGGAGCCGCGACCCGGCCTGCGCTCCGGGCATATTCCGGGATCGCTGAACGTACCCTCCTCGACCGTCATCGAGAACGGACATCTGGCCGGCCCCGACAGGCTTGCGGCCGCCTTCGCGGCGGCGGGCGTCGACCTCGACAGGCCGGTCATCACGAGCTGCGGCTCCGGCGTCACCGCCGCGGTCCTGTGGCTCGCGCTCGAAGCGCTTGGCAGGCCGCCGGTCGCGCTCTACGACGGCTCATGGTCGGAATGGGGCGGCCGCGTCGACTTGCCGGTCGCGACCGGGCCGGGGAAGCGGGGAAACAAGTCGTGACGGCGTGCTTGACCTCACCCCGTGGGGGAGAGGTCGACTTCTGAGCAAGCGAAGAAACCGGGTGCGGGGGACCCAACCCAGATTGCGAACATGAAGGGCGCGATCGAGCGACCTGAGCCCCCTGCGCCCCTCACCCGTCTCGCTGCGCTCGCCGACCCCTCCCCAAAAGATGAGGCGAAGTGCGGCGATCGATCGACAGCTACGCGACTTTCTGTTCGATCTTCAATGCAGAATCTGGCTGAGGAAGAGCCGCGTGCGCTCGTGCTGCGGATGGATGAAGAACGCATTCGGCTCGTTGATCTCCACGATCTGGCCGGCGTCCATGAACACCATGCGGTTCGCCACCTGGCGGGCGAAGCCCATTTCGTGCGTGACCACCAGCATGGTCATGCCGTCCATCGCCAGTTCGACGATCGTGTCGAGCACCTCCTTGACCATCTCGGGATCGAGCGCCGAGGTCGGCTCGTCGAACAGCATCAGCTTCGGATTCATGCACAGCGCGCGCGCGATGGCGACGCGCTGCTGTTGGCCGCCCGACAACTGGCCCGGATACTTGCTCGCCTGCTCCGGGATCTTGACGCGCGCCAGGTAGTGCATCGCGCTGTCCTCGGCGTCCTTCCTGGGCATCCTGCGCACCCAGATCGGCGCCAGCGTGCAGTTCTCCAACACGGTGAGGTGCGGAAACAGGTTGAACTGCTGGAACACCATTCCGACCTCGCGGCGTACTTCGTCGATGCGCTTGAGGTCGCGCGTGAGCTCGATGCCGTCGACCACGATGCGGCCGCGCTGATAGTCCTCGAGCGCGTTGATGCAGCGGAGCAGGGTCGACTTGCCGGAGCCCGAGGGCCCGCAGATGACGATGCGCTCGCCGCGCGCGACCTGCAGGTTGATGTCCGCCAGCACCTGGAACTGGCCGAACCACTTGTACACGCCTTCGATCTCGACAGCCATGCGGCCTTGGGGCGCCTGCAGGTCTGCCGCGATCTTGTCCGCCGGTCCGTCCATGGCTCGATGCTCCTCAGCGCCGCTCGCCGACGCTCACGCGCCGCTCGAAGCGGCCGGCATAGTCCGACATCAGGTAGCAGCAAACCAGATAGAACAACGCCGCGAACGCATAGCCGGTCGCGCTCGTCACCGGAGTTGCCCATTTCGGATCGACACGGGCCACCTCGATCGTCTTGAGGAAATCGAAGATGCCGACGAAGAACACCAACGTCGTGTCCTTGAACAGCGCGATGTAGCTGTTGACGATGTTGGGGATCGTCGCCTTGAGCGCCTGCGGCAGAACGACGAGCCGCATCATCGGCGAATAGCCGAGGCCGAGCGCCTGCGCGGCCTCGTACTGGCCCTTCGGCACGGCCTGCAGCCCGGCGCGCACCACCTCCGCCATGTAGGCCGAGGAGAACAGCGCAACCCCGACCAGCGCGCGCATCAGTTTGTCGGGCGACCATTGTTCGGGGACGAACAGCGGCAGCATCACGCTCGCCATGAACAGGACCGTGATCAGAGGAACGCCGCGCACCACCTCGATGAACACGACGCTGAACAGCCGCACCGCTGGCAGGCGCGAGCGGCGGCCGAGCGCCAGCACAATCCCGAGCGGCAGCGAGACCGCGATGCCGACCGCGGAGACCACGAGCGTCACCAGAAGCCCGCCCCACAACGCCGTATCGACCCGCGGCAGGCCGGTCCCGATCACGAGAAGCTTGACGATCACCACCGCGGCCAGAATCGCGCCGCCGGCGGTTGCGACATAGTGCGGGCCGGACGTCCCGAGCCCCCGGCGCCAACATGCGAGCGCCACCATGACGGCGGTGGTGATGGCGAAATCGGTCCAGAACGGCTCCGGTCCGGAATAGATCAACGACGAGAATGCCGTCAGAGGCCAGGCGACGATCCCGACGAGGGCTCCGACGAGCTTCAGCGCCAGCGCGGCAAGCCCTGACAGCTGGTCGGCCAACGAGCCCGACGCCGAACTCGCGGCGAGCGCGCTGCCGGCGTCATGGAGGGCGCGTGCGGCGCCGTCGATCCCGCCGGCGAGCGTCCCGACGGCAAACGAAGTGACGTCGCCGCCGTACAGCAGGAAGAAGCTGACGATCGGCAGAAAAACGAAGAAATAGGTCGCGCCGAGATCCCGGCGCGGCGCCCGAAACGACAGCAGCCACAGAATGCCGAACGCCAGCATGGCGAAGAACACGTCCACCCGCCAGCGCAGCGGGATCGGATAGGACCCGTAGATGAAATAGGCGAGACGCTCGCGCACGAACGCCCAGCAGGCCCCGACCTCCGGGCGCTGCGCGGTCGCGAGGCACGCGTCGCGGCTCTCTCCGCTCCAGACCGCGTCGATGATGAGGAATTTCACCGCCGGAATCGCGACCCACGCCACGAACAGGACGACGAGAATCGTCAGCAGCGAATTGAAGGCGCTGGAGAACAGGTTGGCACGCATCCAGCCGAGCACGCCGGTCGTCGCGACCGGAGGCGGCATCGCCGGCGCCGGAACGGTGCGCACGTAGGCCGCGCGGTCGTTTGCGTGCGGATCGAGGCTGGCGGCGGTCACGGCCTCACCTCTCCACCAACGCGATGCGCGCGTTGTACCAGTTCATCAGCAGCGAGGTGACGAGGCTGATCGCGAGATAGACCGCCATCGTGATGGCGACGATCTCCACCGCCTGTCCGGTCTGATTGAGGACCGTTCCGGTGAAGATCTGGACGAAGTCCGGATAGCCGATCGCGACGGCGAGCGAGGAGTTCTTGGTGAGGTTGAGATACTGATTGGTCAGCGGCGGCAGGATCACGCGCATCGCCTGCGGGATGACGACGAGCCGCAAGGTCGCACCCGGGCGCAGGCCCAGCGCATGCGCGGCTTCGGACTGCCCCTTCGGCACCGACTGGATTCCGGCCCGCACGACCTCGGCGATGAAGGACGCGGTGTAGGTCGAGAGCCCGAACAGCAGCGCGACGAATTCCGGCAGGATCTCGATTCCGCCGTCGACGTTGAAGCGTCCCTTCTTCGGAAACAGGAATTCGACCGGTGCGCCGGCGAGGAAGAAGACGAGGAGCGGCAGTCCGACGATCAGCGCCAGCGACATGGAGAAGACCGGCAAGCGCGCGCCCGTGCGCTCCTGGCGTCTGCGCGCGAAGTAGCGGAAGATCCACGCGCCGAGGAGCCCGGCCGCCAACGCAACCAGCACCGCCGAGAAGCCCGTGCCGAAGACCGGTTGCGGAATGAACAGGCCGCGGTTGTTGAGAAACCCGCCGCCCGGCACGGCGAGGCTGTCGCGCGGCTCGGGCAGCGCCTTGAGCACGGCGTTGTACCAGAACAGAAGCTGCAGCAGCAGCGGGATGTTACGGATGGTCTCGACGTAGCCGCCGGCGATGCGGGCGACGAGCCAGTTGCGCGACAGGCGGGCGATCCCGATCACGAGTCCGAGCAGTGTCGCGAACACGATCCCGAGGCTGGAGACGAGCAGGGTGTTGAGCAGTCCGACCCAGAATGCACGGCCGTAGGTCGAGCTTTGCGCCGAGTAGGAAATCAGCGTCTGGCTGATGTCGAAACCGGCCGTCACGTCCCAGAAGCCGAAGCCGGACGCGATATGGGCGCGGGCGAGGTTCTCGGCCGCGTTCGTGACCGCCTCATAGGCCAGAAAGGCGATCACCCCGCACAGGACGACCTGGTAGAGGATGCCGCGGACCTTTGGATTGCGCAGCGGCGATTGTCTTGGCGGACCGCCGTCCCTGCCGTGCGTCATTGCACGCTCCGGTTCGCGTCCCGCCCGGACTTCAGCGGATCGGCGGCGCGTATTGCAATCCGCCCTTGGTCCACAACGCGTTGAGGCCGCGCGCGATCTTCAGCGGCGACCCCTGGCCGAGATTGCGCTCGAACACGTCACCGTAGTTTCCGACATGCTTCACGATGCGATAGGCCCAGTCCTTGGTCAGCCCGAGCTGCTCGCCGTAATTGCCTTCGGTGCCGAGCAGGCGCTTGATCTCGGGATTGTCCGACTTGAGGCGCTCGTCGACGTTGGATTTGGACACGTTGAGCTCTTCGGCATTCACCATCGCGAAATGCACCCACTTCACGATGTCGAACCAGTGGTCGTCGCCGTGCCGCACGAAGGGCGCAAGCGGTTCCTTCGAAATGATCTCGGGCAGCACGACGTGGTCGTCCGGCTTGGCGAGCTTGAGGCGCACGCCGTAAAGGCTCGAGGCATCGGTCGTGAAGGAATCGCAGCGGCCGGAGTCGTAGGCCTGAACCGCTTCGTCGAGCGACGCGAAGGTGACGCTCTTGAGCCGCATGCGGTTCGAGCGGAAATAGTCGGCGAGATTGACCTCGGTCGTCGTTCCCTGCTGCACGCACACCGACGCGTCGTTGAGCTCGAGCGCCGAGTTGAGCTTGAGCGACTTGCGCACCATGAAGCCCTGGCCGTCGTAGTAATTGACCGCCGTCGCGTTCAGCCCGAGCTGGGTGTCGCGCGAAAGGTTCCAGGTCGTGTTGCGGATCAGGACGTCGATGTCGCCCGACTGCAGGGCGGTGAAGCGGTCCTTCGCGGTCAGCGCCACGAACTTGACCTTGGTCGGATCGTTGAAGATCGCCGCCGCGATGGCGCGACAATAGTCGACGTCGAGTCCCGTCCAGTTGCCCTGCGCGTCAGGCAGGCCGAACCCCGGCAACTGCCCGTTGGCCCCGCAATTGAGGGTGCCGCGCGACCTCACCGTATCGAGGGTCCCGGCGCTGGCCGCGGAGGACGCAAACCCGAGGGCCGCAATCAGGCCCAACACGACAAAAACACGGTTCATGATGCACTCAACTCTTGCGGTTGATGGATGAAACCTCTCTGGAGACTTCGCTCGCGGCCCCCTCTTGTGCTCGCGGCGGCGTCGGTGAGCAGTCGGCTCTCGATGTTTCGCTGTCCCCGGTTGCATCTCAGAACGATCGACCATCAAGGTCAAGGGCTTGACGGCAGGGCCCGGCCAGCCCATTGCGTCACCTTGTAAAGTGCGCATATGGCGCCCGTCTGACGCGGCGATGCGCCGCGCGCGGCGAGGATCTTCTTTCATGAATCGAAAAGATACCGACGAAACGCCGCACCACGACCTCGCGCCGGAAACCCGCCTGGTGACCGGCGGACGCGATCCCTTTTCCCACTACGGCTTCGTCAACCCGCCCGTTTACCATGCGTCGACCGTGCTCTTTCCAACCGCCGAGGACTACCTCGCCCACCGGGGACGGTACCAGTACGGCCGTCGCGGCACGCCGACCTCGGAGGCGCTGGAGTCCGCGCTGCGCGACCTCGAGGGTCCGGCCTGCGCCGGCGTCGCGCTGGCTCCGTCCGGCCTGGCGGCGATCTCCGCCGCGTTCCTCGCCCTGCTGCAGGCCGGGACGACGTTCTGGTCACCGACAGCGCCTATCGGCCGACCCGCACATTCTGCGACACGATCCTCTCGCGATACGGCATCACGACGCGCTACTACGATCCGCTGGCGGGAGGCGGGATCGCCGCGCTGATGCGCCCCAACACCCGCGCGGTCTTTGTCGAGAGCCCCGGCTCGCTCTCCTTCGACGTGCAGGACGTGCCGGCGATCGCCGAAGCGGCGCACGCGCACGGCGCGTTCGTCATCATGGACAACACCTGGGCGAGCCCGCTCTATTTCCGCGCCTTCGACAAGGGCGTCGACGTGTCGGTCCAGGCCGGCACCAAATACATTGGCGGCCATTCCGACGTGATGCTCGGAACGGTGTCGGCCAATGCGGCGACCTGGGTGCGGGTCAAGGAATTCGTCGGATCGTCCGGCCTGTGTGTCGGCCCGGACGACATCTATCTCGGCCTGCGCGGCCTGCGCACCATGGGAGTGCGGCTTGCGCGTCACTACGAGTCAGGCGTGGCGGTCGCAGGCTGGCTCGGCAAGCGGCCGGAGATCGCACGTGTGCTGCATCCCGCCCTCCCGGAGGATCCGGGACACGCGCTCTGGCGCCGCGACTTCACCGGCGCCTGCGGCCTTTTCGCGGTCGTGTTCAAGCCGGTGCCGCAGAGCGCCATCAACGCGTTTCTCAATGCGCTGAGCCTGTTCGGCATGGGCGCCTCATGGGGCGGCTACGAGAGCCTCGCCATTCCGTTCGACTGCTCGAGCTCCCGCACCGCGACCACCTGGGCGCCGGGCGGACCGACGGTCCGCTTTCACATCGGGCTCGAGGCCGTGCCCGATCTCATCGCGGATCTCGAGCGCGGATTCGCCGCGATGGCGGCCGCGCGGTGACGGCACGCCTCGCCTATCGACTCGTCGCGACCGGTTCCGTCGCGCTCGAGCGCCGCTCGCGCAGCACGAAGTAGAGGTTGCGCAGGTAGATGAAGACGCCGAGGCCCTGGCCCAGGATGAACACCGGGTCCTTGCGGTAGAGCGCGTAGACGAACAGAAGCAGCCCGCCGCCGAGCGAGAACAGCCAGAACGCCACCGGCACCACGCTGCGCCCCGCCCGCTCGGATGCGATCCACTGCACCAGAAAGCGCATCGTGAACAGCGCCTGCGCGACGAACCCGAGGGCGATCCACCAATCGAGCTGCACGATGAACACGTCGTGCAGGTATTTGCCGATCGTATACGGCAGATCAACCAGCATCGCTCGTCACCTCCGAAACCTGCGGCACCCGTTTCCTGCGCCGTATCAGCCACCAGACTCCGGCGAGATCGAGGATGCCGACCCACAGGCGGTCCCACATCCCATAGTTCGAGCGGCCATGCTGCCGCGGGCGGTCGACCACGTCGACGTGAGCGACCTCGTAGCCTTCGCGCCGCACGAGCGCGGGAAGAAACCGATGCAGCCCGTCGAAATAGGGCAGCGCCAGAAAGACGTCACGGCGAAACGCCTTGAGACCGCATCCGGTGTCGCGCGTGCCGTCCCTGAGGATCGCGCCGCGCACCGCGTTGGCGATGCGCGACTGCAATTTCTTGAATCCGCCGGCCTTGCGGCCGACCCTCTGGCCGGCGACAAGCGCCACGCGCGGCGCGCCCTTGGCAAGCACGTCGACGAGTACCGGGATGAACGCCGGATCGTTCTGGCCGTCGCCATCGAGCGTGACCACCAGCGGCGCCCGCGCAGTCGCGACGCCCGAGCGCACCGCCGCCGATTGCCCGCACGACTGCGCATGCCCGATCGCGCGCAGCCAGGCATTCCGGCGCATGAGTTCCCGCAGTTCGGCCGCCGTTCCATCATTCGATCCGTCGTCCACATAGACGATCTCGAACCGGCGCCCGGCGAGCGCGGCGGCAATCTCGGCGACGAGCGGCCCGATATTGCCGCTCTCGTTCCTGACCGGCACCACCACGGAGACGTCCGGCGCGGCCGCCGGGTCCGCGCGCGTATTCGGGTCGGTCATCGGGTCATCCTGAGGCGAGGGTCGCGTCGCTCCGCCGGTCCGCGGAGTTCTTATTGACCGAACAGCGCGCCGGCAACCCTCTTGATCCGCCGCCAGGACGGCCCGGGCAGCGCGTGCACTTCCCCGTCGCTGCCGACGTAAAATGCAAGTCGGCGGACTGCGAACCATTCGCGCACGAGCATCGCCCCGGCCGCGCCGCAGACCGCGCCGGCGATGACATCGCTCGGGTAGTGCGCCGACACCACCACCCGGCTCAGCGCGATGAGGAGCGCATAGACCCAAAGGACCGGTCGCGCGCGCGGCCACAGCGCCCCGACCGTCACCAGGGCGGCGAACACGGCGGTGGCATGGCCCGATGGCAGGCTCGCGTAGTCGGGCCGCCACGAGAACCATTCGTATGCGAACGGTCCGGCTGCGGACGGCCGCACGCGGCCGATCCAGCGTTTGACGATCGTCACCACGAGCCCCGGAACCCCGATGCCGAGAAAGACGAAGCCGACGCGTGCCGCGATCGCGGCAAGAACGCCGCGCGACAGGTCGCTCAGGCGCGGCGACGACGCCGCCGCGAGCGCGATGAGAACGATCCCGGCCGGCACCAGGAACCATCCGGAACGGCCGTAGTCGGTGATCTCGTTGAAGGTCCCGATCACGCCGGTCGGCAGACGCGCGACCGCGCGGATCGCCGCCGCGTCGACAAAGATCATGGTGGCGGCGATGACGATGACCGAGGCGGCGAGCGGCGGGGTCAGCCGCCGCCATGCCCGCGCGGGGGCGTGGCCATGCGTACGCGGGCGCCGGATGACGCTCGCGAGGGCGGCCACCACATTGCCGACAAAATATCCTCCGCGCGGCGTGAACAGACCCGAAGCGCGCTCGCCCCCGCTCTGCGCCGTCACTGGTCCCCCTCGGCGCGGAAGATCGCGACGGAGATCTTGCGGCCGCCGCTGATGTTGTAGCCCTCGACGCGGGACTCGAGCGCGTAGCGCAGCCCGATCGCGTCGGCGCGCTGAACGAACGAGCGCTCCTGCCGGCTTTCCACGAACACAAAGCGGCAGCCGCCCGGCCGCAGGAATTCGGCGGCACCCGCGCCGTCCGTGTGACGCAGATCCGTGCTGGTCAGCAACACGAGACTCGGCTCGTGATAGCCGGCGGTTGCGATCATCGGGTCCTTGCAGTCGACGCCGCGCATCTCGCTGGCCAGTTCCTCCGCCGGGAACAGCGTCGGCAACGCCGGAAAGGTCGCTCCGTACACCATGAACGACACGCACACGGAGGCGATGCAGGCGCGCACGAGCGAGAGTTCGGCGCCGTCGACCTCGTAGAGCCGCCAGGCGAGCAAGGCGAAGATGACGGCCGCGGCGGCGAAGGGCCACGCCAGCAAGCCGAGCTGCTGCCCGATGACGATGTGCGCCAGGATGGCGGCGAGCGCGAGCGCCGCGCAGATGATGAACCACCAGGCGGTGCCGGCCTCGAGCCAGCGCCTGCGCAACAGCGCGTGCTGGTCGATCACCCCGGCGATCAGGATCGCAACCGCCGGATAGAGCGGCAGCACGTAGTGCGGCAGCTTGGTGGCGACGATCTCGAAAACGATCCACGACGGCACGAGCCAGGCGAGCAGGAAGCGTGCGCCGGGTTCGCGCCGCGCGTTCCACACCGGCAGCGCGGCCAGCCCGGCGAGGATCGAGCCGGGCCAGAACGTGCCCCAGAACATCACGAAGTAGGACCCGGGCGGGGCGCCGTGCGACTCCTGCCCGCTGACCACCTTGGCGAAGAGATCCTGGCCGACCGAATCCGAAAAGAAGGTCTCGCCGCTGCGCAGCAGGATGGCGACGAACCAGGGAAGCGCCAGCAGCAGGATCCAGATGAGGCCGGCGATCGGCCGCGCCCGCAGGAGCCACTTCGCGTCGCGATCTGCGATCGCCAGCGTCGCGGCGGCGAGCCCGATGAACATCAGGATCAGGGGGCCTTTGAGAAGAATGCCGCCCGCCACCGCCGTCCACAGGATCGCCGGCAGCAGCCAGGCGCTGTGGGAGTCGAGCGGCTTTCCTTGGCCTGCAAGATAGATTCGCCCGAGCGCGCCCATCGCCGCCGCGCTCGTCATGAGCAGCATCGCGTCGGTCTTGGCCAGGCGCGCCTCGACGCCGAGCAGTACGCAGGTCGCCATCATGGCGCCCGCCAGCACGGCGGCGCGGCGGGACACGAACGCGAGCGCCGTCCAATAGGTGAGCAGCACCGCACCCACCGCGCCGAGCAACGAGGGAATGCGGTAGAGCCAGATGCGCGTGCGCGCCTGCGGCATGCCGACGGCCTCCGCCGTCTTCACCACCGCCGCCTGCAGCCAATAGATGCCGACCGGCTTCTTGTAGCGGCTCTCGTCCTGAAAACGGATGTCGACGTAGTCGCCGTTCTCGATCATCTGCCGCGTCGCCTGCGCGAACCGCGCTTCGTCGCGGTCGACGGGCGGAATCTGGAAGAAGCCCGGCAGGAACGAGAGGAGTGCGAGACCGACCAGGAAGGCGACGGCGCGCGCGTGCGACGCCGTGACGATGTCGATGACGACGCGAAGGCCGGGAGCCGGGAGGATCCGCCGCGGTTCTTGTCCGGTCGTCACCACCATGACTTCTTTTCCTAAACCGGAACGGCTCCTCTGGCCGCCATCCTGTTGTGTCGCTCGGGTCCGAGCGCGGACCGGTCCGAAAACCGGCTTCCGCTCGCGGACCGCGCGCCTGCGTGCACATCCCGAAACGGCAACCGGCTTGCGCCACGCGCGCGCCGACGCTTACGAACGGACTGAAGCATGACTGGCGGCGAACCCACTCCCTTTCGCCGGGTCACGTCCCCTGGGCGGGCCGGACAATAGAGAAATCCCGCGGTGCGGGAAAGCCGCGCCAATCCGCCGGATCCCCGCTGTTCACTGAATCCGCACCACCACGCTGTCCGCCGCCCCCCTGGCATCCATCACGGTGAGTCGGACAAAACCGGGGCCGTCGGGGGAAAAAAACACGGTGCGTTTGTCGGTCGCGGCAGCGAGCGGTATCCCGTTCACGAGAACGGTCAGCGGCTGGGCGCCGCCGCTGATCTTCATGGCGACTGCGTCCGGTCGCCCGCCGGGTCCCACGCCGAGGTCGAGCCGCGCGCCATTGGGCGGAAACATGATGCGCACCGGCGCCTCGGCCCCGGCGGTCGGCAGGCCGACGGGCCGGAAGTGCTTGAGCGGCGGGGGCAGACGCGCGTTGCTGGCGAAGATCACCCCTTTCGGGGGGCGCGGCAGCGGCGCGAGGGGCTTGCCGAGACGTGCGAAGGCATCGAACAGGATCGGCGCGGCCGCGGCGCGGCCGACGAGGCCCGGAACCGGGGCGCCGTCCGGCCGCCCGACCCAGACCCCGACGGTGTGCTTTCCGTCGAACCCGACCGACCAGGCGTCGCGATAGCCGTAGCTCGTGCCCGTCTTGTATGCGATGCGGCCGCCAACGGCGTTCTCCGGCGGCGGCGTGCCGACGAGGATGTTGCCCACATACCACGCCGCGACAGAATCGAGCAGCCGCCGGGGATTCGGCGGGCTGTCGGAACGCCGCTCGACCAGCGGCAGCGTCGTGCCGAGCCGGGCCAGTCCGGCATAGAGCATGACGAGATCGCTGAGCCTCACCCCGACGCCGCCCAATCCCATGGCCAGTCCCGGCGCCTCGCCGGGCGGCAGCTCCAGCGTGCCGCCCGCCTGCCCGAGCCGCGCCGCAAGCCGGCTGGCGCCCACCTTGTCGAGCAGGGCGACCGCCGGGACGTTCAGGGAGAATTGCAGGGCGCGCCGCACCGCGACCGTGCCCTGGAACGTGAGATCGAAATTTTCCGGCGCATAGTTGCCGCAGCGGATCGGCCGGTCGTCGATCAGCGTCTCGGGATGCACGAGGCCGTCCTCGAAGCCCATCCCGTAGATGAAAGGTTTGAGGGTCGAGCCGGGCGAGCGCACCGCCTGGGTCATGTCGACCTGGCCGGCGCGCCGGGCGTCGAAATAATCGGCCGAGCCGACGTGTGCGAGCACCTCCCCGCTTTCGTTGTCGACCGCGAGGATCGCCACCGACACATCGGGCCCGAGCGCATGCGCGCGCTCGCGCGCGAGATCCTCGAGGCTCCGCTGCCAGACCGCGTCGATGGTGAGCCGGTGCGCCCTTTCGGCGGGCGCGGCCGCGACAGCCGCGTCGGCGGCGAGCGGCGCGAGGTTCGGCATGGGATGGCGCGCCGAGGGCACCGGCTCGGACTTGGCGCGCGCGATTTCCGCCGGCGACCAAAGACCGGCGGCGGCGAGCCGGTCGAGCACGCGGTCGCGCGCGCGGCGCGCGGCCTCGGCCGAGCGGTCCGGCCGGCGCGCCTCGGGCGACTGCGGCAAGGCGACGAGCAGCGCCGTCTCGCCGAGCGTCAACCGCCGCGGCTCCTTGCCGAAATAGGCGAGCGAGGCGGCGCGCAGGCCCTCGATGTTGCCGCCGTAGGGCGCGAGATCGAGATAGAGCGTCAGGATCTCGTCCTTGCCGAGCGCGCGCTCGATCTCGACCGCGCGCACGATCTGCCGCAGCTTGGCGACGAGCGTGCGCTCCGCGCGCGGCTCGAGCAGCCGCGCGAGCTGCATCGTCAAGGTCGATCCGCCGGAGACGATGCGGCCGCTGCGCAAGAACTGCATCGCGGCGCGCAGCAGCGCCTGCGGATCGACCCCGGCGTGCTCGCGGAAGCGCTTGTCTTCGTAAGCGACGAGCGCGTCGACGTAGCGTGGATCGACCGCGTCGAGACGAACCGGCAGGCGCCAGCGGCCTTGCGTCGTCGCGTAGGGCCGCAGCAACCGTCCCTCGCGGTCGAGCACCACGGTCGAGAACGCGACATTCCTGCCGAGCGGCGCCGGACCGAGCGAGACGATCCATGCCGCTGCGCCGACCAGCAGAACCGCACCGAGCGCCGCGCCGGCGAAGATTCGCCGGCGCGTCTTTCCCGATCGCCCGGCAGTCGCCTTCATCGGGCCGCCGTGATCTCGACCGCCCCGGTCGCGGTGCGGCCGTAACGGTCGGGCCGGTACATGTCCTCCCCATAGGCTTGCGGCAGGACAAAGCGGCCGGGCGACACCGCGCGCCCCACGTAGGCGACCGTGAACACGGCCGGATCGCTGCTCTTGCGCTCGAAGGCGGCGCTGAAACGGTCGTCGCGGAATTCCGCGTCGAGCGGCTGCGCCGCGTCGGTGATCCACGACAAGGCGCCGGCGTCCCCGGAGGAGACGAGACGCGGATTGTCGATCTCGAAGCCCGCCGGCAGGTAGTCGGCGACGATGATGCGGCCG